>DASVWO010000302.1:0-10107 GCA_036393165.1 Polyangiaceae bacterium
ACCTCGTGGGCCCGACGCGAAACCCGCACGACGAGTCGCGATCGGCGGGCGGCAGCTCGGGCGGCGCCGCGTGCGCGGTCGCGAGCGGGATGGCGGCCTTCGATTGGGGCACGGACTTCGGCGGGTCGATCCGCTTCCCGGCGTCGTGCTGCGGCGTCGTGGGGCTGCGGCTGTCGAGCGGGCCGTGGCCGGTGGACGAGCAGCACTTCCCGAGGCTCGCGCCGCACTTCTATCCGTGGGTCGGCATGGGCCCCATCGCGCGGACCGTGGCCGACTGCCGCGTGGTGCTCGAGGCGATGCGCGAGGTGCGCCGCGGAGCGCCCGCCGAGAACGCACCGGTGACCGACGTCGTCCTCTACGGGCCGGATCCCGCGAGCCGCGGGAGATGGCCCACCTTCGTGGGCGACGCGGCGCGGGCGCTCATGGGTGCCGGCGTGCGCTTCGAGATGGATCGGAGCCTGCCGTCCGCGAGCCGCGCGAACAACCTGTACAACGCATACGTCTCGTCGCACTTCGACGAGTTCTCCTCGACCGGCGAGATGGAGTTCACCGAGGGGCTGCGGGCGGTGCTCCTCGGCCTCGCGTCCCTCGGGCGACTCGACAAGCGCGTGCACCCGACGAGCGGCGCGCTGCTCGCGCTGCTCGCGGTCGGCAGCGGCACCATCTACCGCGACCGCGCGCGCTGGGAGGACGAGGTCGCGGACCTGCGCGCCGCGATGCAGGCGATCTGGTCGACCGGGCGCCTCGTCGTCGCCCCCACGACGACGAGCCTGCCCCCGAAGCACGGTCGCTCCGCGCTCGACTGGAACGTGCTCGCCTTCACGAAGCTCGGCAACATGGTCGACGCGACGTCGATCTCGATGCCCTTCGGCGTCTTCGAGGGCACGGGCCTGCCGCGGGGTCTGCAGATCCTCGGGCCGCCCGGAAGCGAAGAACGCGTCCTCACATTGGCACAACAGCTGGAGGTTTGGGGGAGGGGCCCCAAACCAACCACTCATTCATAGCCCAGCGTCACGATGAGCTCGTAGAGGGCGAACACGGCGTCGGCCATCTTGTGCTCGAAGGCGAGCCCGGCACGCCAGGGCGGCCCCGAGGGCGCCGCCCAGGCCACGCGGGCGCGGAGAACGAGGGGATCCCAGAGGGTTGGCGCCGTGAACGACAGGGTCAGCCAGTCGCCCGGGGCGACGCGCTCGTCCAGCGTCACCCGAGCTCCGCCGAGGCCGATGTCCTCCACCGCGGCCTGATGCTGCCAGCCGGCCTGGACGTGCGTCGCCAGCGCCCGCAGGCGCACGTTGCGCCTCGCGTGCGCGCGGAATGCGCCTGAACGCGCCCCGGCCCCCTCACGGGTCCGGCGCCCGGCCCCCGGCCCTGGAGCGCCGCCGCCGAAGTGACCCGAGCTCACCCCTGCCGACTCTATCATGCGCACGTTGGCTTTTTTCCGGGCACGCGGGTTACGATGGGCGAAGCTGCCACTGGATACGGGCCGAGCATGAGCCAGGACACCCGGAAAGATCGTCGCGTGAAGATCGTGAGCCTGAACGTCCGCTACAAGAGCGCGACAGTCGACGAGTTCATCGAGAACCACGCGCACGACGTCAGCCGCGGGGGCATTTACATCAAGACGGCGAACCCCTTCCCGCCGGGGACGCTGCTGAAGTTCGAGATCCGGCTGGCGAGCGACCAGGCGGTCATCGCCGGCGTGGGACGCGTCGTGTGGAAGCGCGATCCGACGCAGTCGAACGGCGAGCGCCCGGCCGGCATGGGGGTCAAGTTCATCAAGATCGACGAGCCCTCGAAGTCGGTCATCGACAAGCTGGTCAACACGCGCGACGACGCGGGCAAGGCGTACGAGTCGGAGCCGGAGCACACGGACCTGCCGGCGCCCGCCGCGGCTGCGCCCGCGCCGGCGCCCGTCGCCGCCGCCGCAGCGGCGAAGCCCGCGGCCTCCGCGTCCTCGGGCGCCGTGGGAGCGTCGGCGACGCCGGTGCACCGGAAGGCGACGATGATCGGGCTCGGCGTGTCGCCGGCGCTCGGCGACGGAGCCGGGCACTCGACGAAGCCGACGCCGGCGGGCGGAATGGCGGCGAGCGCGCACGCCTCGACGTCGTCGCCGCCCCGCCCCGGGGGCAGCGGGATGTTCCCCGAGACGAAGAGCGAGGCGGAGATGCCGCCGAAGCAAGAGCAGACCGTCATGAAGCAGGCGGCCGAGCTGCTCGAGGAAGCGCTGCGCGAGGCGGGCGGCTCGATGGAGGAGATCGGGACGAACCCGCTCTTCACGGGCGGCGCCGATGCGGCGAAGCCGGCGCCCGCGAAGGAAGAGAAGAAGTCGGCGCCGCCTGCGGCCGAGGCCAAGGACGAGAAGAAGGCGTCGACGCCCCCCGCGTCCAAGCCCGATGGCGACGATGCGGCGAAGGCGCGCGCGATGGTCGCCGAGATGTCTCCCGCCCCCGCGCGGAAGGCCACGTCGGAGCCGCCGCCGCGCACGACGCGCGAGTCGCCGGAGGCGAAGCGGCCGAGCGCGCGTCCGGCGGCCAGGGCCTCGGTGCCAGCGCCGGCAAAGAAGGGCGGAGGGGGGACGTTCATCCTGCTCTTCGTCGTCGTCGCTGCGGCGGCGATCGGGCTCGTCATGTTCCGCGACCAGATCTTCGGCGGCGGAACGCCGACCACGGCGACCACGACGGCGGCCACACTCCCGCCGCCACCGCCGGCCACCACGTCGGCCGCTGCGGCGACCGACACGGCTTCTGCGGCGACGGCATCCGCGGCGCCTTCGGCATCGGCAGCCCCCAGCGCCTCGGCGGCCGCCTCGGGCAGCGCGAGCGCGGCTCCATCGGCGAGTGCGGCGGCGACCACGAAGCCGACGGCCACGGCGGCGGCCACCCCTGCACCGACCCACACGGCCGCGCCCACCGCGACCGCCACGGCGGCTCCGACGGCGACGGCCACCGCCGCTCCGACGAGCACCGGCGGCGCTGCGGCCACTGCGACCGCCACGGCGGCGCCGAAGCCCAAGCCCAAGCCCGCGGCGAAGCCGGCGGACGACAACCCCTACTGAGTCCGCAAGCTCGCAAGAGTTCGGACTCAGACACCAGACGCGTCGACGCCGAGCTCGCGCAGGACGCCGACGAAGCCGCGCACGATCGCGGCGGTCGCCCCCCACACGAGCTCTCCGTCCACGGTCCAGCCACGCCACGGCAGCACGCCGCTCGGCGGCGCGAAGAAGGCTCCCAGCGGCGCCGCGAAGGCGCGCGCGACCTCGCTCGGGTTCGGGCGCGTCTGCACCTCGTGGGACATCCATCCGACGAACGGCGAGATGACGAACCCCGTGATGGTCAGCGTGTCGTCGAGCGCGCCCAGGACGTCGACGCCCCCACGCGGGATGCCCAGCTCCTCGTCGGCCTCGCGCAGCGCCGTATCGAGGAGCGACTCGTCGGCCGCATCCGACTTGCCGCCCGGGAACGCGACCTGCCCCGCGTGGCTGCGCATCGTGGTCGGCCGCCGCACGAGCCAGACGTGCGCCTCGCCGTCGCGCTCGAAGAGGGTGAGCAGCACGGCCGCCGCGGTGGTCGCGCCCGGCGGGATCTTGCGCGCCTGGCGGGCCGCGAGCGCGCGCCGCAGAGGCTCACGCAGCGTCGCTTCCGTCAGCCGCGGAATCACGGAAGGCGTCTAGCATGGCGACGCGCGCGCGCGCGCGTTCACGGCGCGCGCGTGAATGGGCGGACACGCGCGCGGGGCGATCGCGCGGAATGTCGCGGGTGAGATGGGCGGAACGCCGGTTGCTCGGCGTCGGCGCCGAACCCGGAGAAACGCCATGCGCACCTGGATGCTCGCCCCCGTCGTCGCCACCTGCCTCCTCGTCCCCGCCGTCGCCCTGGCCCAGTCTCCCGAGCCCCCGCTCGCGGAGCAGCAGACGGTGTCGACGATGGACACGTCGAAGGAGGACTTCGCCCTCGGCTTCGACCTGCGCCGCTTCCAGGACGACTTCGGCATCGGCGGCACCGTGAGCTCCCCGATGCTCGCGCGCTGGGTTCGCTTCACCGCCGGCGGCGGCGTCGCGTGGTACCCGCACGCGCTGGACGCGAGCGGCAACGAGACGTGGGACACCTTCGGGCACGCGCGCGTGGTCGTCGAGGTCGGCCCCACCTTCCAGCGCGGCATCCCGGTGCGCCCGTACGGCTTCGGCGGCGCGAGCGCGCTCTTCCTCCCGAGCAGCCTCTCGAACCAGGGCATCGTCCTCGGCGGCGTCGGAGGCTTCGGCGTGGAGCTCGCGTTCATGCACGGCGCGCTGAGCGGGCCGGTCACGTACTTCATGGAGATCGGCGGCTGCGGCTACGACGCGAAGGCGACGGCCCTCAAGGGCGAGCCGGACGTCGCGAGCGGCCTGCTGCTCGGCGCCGGCCTGCGCATCTATCTGTGAACGAAGACGGTGGTGCCCTGGGCCGTGTCCGGCCCGGTCTCCACCCCGTGCCAGCCGGAGGGCACCTGCGGGTCGGTCCACCCGAAGAGCCAGTGCCCGTCGATGGGCGAGAGGTTCACGCACCCGTGGCTCCGCGCGACGCCGAACACGTCGTGCCAGTACGCCGTGTGCAGCGCGAAGCCGGCGGCGAAGTACTGCACCCAGGGCACGTCGCGCAGCTCGAAGGTCCCCTGTCCGCGGCGGACGGTCTTGCCCTCCTCCGGGTCCTTCGACGGCGCGGACTGCTCGCCCCCGCCCTCGCCCGCCGCGTGGCCGTTCGAGTCCATCGTCGTCGTGACGTGCTTGTCGCGGATGCGGAACGTCCCGCGAATGGTCGACTTCGTCGTGAGCGGGTCGCCCATTCCGTCCTGCCCCGTCGAGACGAGCGTCGCGTACACCGGCGTCTTGCCCTGCCACGCGATGAGCACCTGGTTCTCGATCGAGATGTCGACCCACTTCTCGCCGGCGTTGGCGGCCGCGGGCCACTCGCTCGGCACGAGCGCCGCGCCGGCCTCGGTCCCCTTGAGCCACTTGCCGTCGGTCGTCTCGAAGTACGGGATGCCGTCGACGCGGTGGCCCTTTCCCGACAGCTTGTGGATCGTGCGGCGCTCGAACGTCTCGCCCGTCTTCTCGGGCGGGTCGCCGTCGGCGCCGAAGCGGTACACGTGCGCCGACTCGCCGGGCTTCGCCGAGCGCACCCACGCGAAGGGCAGCTCGTCGATCGAGTGAATCGCGACGCCGTGGAACGGCGAGGCGGTGTCGGGCTTCACCTTGTCGGTCGGCACGAGGCGCAGGTCCGTCGTGACCGCGAAGCGCCGGCCGAACGAGTCGTCGCCCGTGGGGAAGTCGCCGATGAAGGCGAGCCCCGTGTGGCGCCGGACGCGGTTCGCGAAGACGGCGTACTTGGGCACCTCGAAGCCGCTCACGTTCGGGATCTGCCGCCCGCCCTGCAGCCAGAAGGGCACGGGGTCCGAGTCTCCGGTGCCACCGAAGAGCTCCCCCTGCGTCATGTCCGTCGAGCGCTTCTGCCCGGCCGGGAGCGGCGCGCCGTCGATGGCGACGCCCGCCGCGTCGAGCGCCAGATCGTTCGCGCCCGGCACGATCCCGTTCGCCGTGGCGCCGTCCTTGGCCCACCACGCGAGGTGGCGGTCGAGCGCGAACTCGCTGGCCGTCTGCTCGTCGCGGTTGGGCACCTTGAGGTACTGCGGGGCGACGGCGCGCACGAAGCCGTAGTGGTACGGCAGGGGCTTCGACAGATCGGGGCGCACGCTCGCGGCACGCACGATGGGCGAGCTCACGTCGAGCGTCACTTCGTCGCCGACGCACACGTAGCCGCGCGGGTAGATCGAGTACCAGCCGCCGGGGCAGCCGTCCTTGCCCGCCGGCTTGTCACCGCGCGCGATCACCGCGCCGAGGCGCAGATACCCGAGCTTGCGCGAGGCGGCGTTCGGCGCCTCGTGGATCCACACCTGCACCGCCGTCGCGGCGAGCTTCGGCGCGTCGTCGGGCGGAGGCGGCGGCGTCGCGCTCGACGCCGCGGCGAGGCCGGGACCGCCGTCCGGGTCGGGGCCCGGCTGGACCTCGCGATGGCACGCCGCCACGCCCCCGCCGGCCGCGAGCAGGGCCGCGAGCAGCGTGTGGACGGCGAAACGACGGCCGAGCTCGGACACGAGCCCGTGTTTGCCAGAAAGCGGGCTGGGTGGCCAGCAGTCCTCGCCGCGCGGGCGAGGCGCTCGCTACTGCACCGGAACTCCTGCGTCGGACGGCGGAACCGTGTCCGGGATGACGCACGAGGAGAGGTCGAACAGCATGAACTCGAGGGCCTTCTCCTGCGGCGACAGGTCCACGTTCTGGCAGCCTCCCGGGGGCGGCGGCGCATCCGGCGGCATCGTCTCGCCGCCGACGTGCAGCCCGCTGAACACCGCGCGGCCGCAGTAGTTGGGCGCGCCGCCATCCGGCTGCGGCGGAGCGTTCACCGGCGTGTCGAAGGAGAAGTACATGGCGTTGCCGGTCGCGGCGTCGTTGATCCACGACTGCGACGGCTTGTTGCCCGGCCCCACCGCTGCGTTGTAGCGCGGCGGGATGATCGGGAGCTCCATCGCCGGCGCCCCGAGCACGCCGAGCGCCCCGTTGAGCCCCAGCCACTGGAAGAGCGCCTGGCCCTTCACGAAGGGCTGCGTCGACCCGTTGAGCGTCTGCACGATCTTGCCGTCGGACTCGAGGCCGCCGTTGCTGCCCGGCGTCCACGAGGCGAGGTTGTTCCCCCAGTCCGCGGGCGGCGTGTACGACTGGCCCGACTCGGTCGGGTTCGTGAACCAGGAGTAGTGGTAATGCGACGCGAAGACGCGCCCGCCCGCGTTCAGGTAGTCCTCGAGGATCTGCGGCTTCGCGTTGAATGTCTCGGAACCCTCGCACGAGAGCAACGTGATGTCGTACGGCATGAGGTGCGCCTGCGTGTCCCACAGGGTCGTGTAGCTCGCGGGCGCGCCCGGCATCGGCGGCATCTCCGGCTGGCCGCCGGCGCTCATGCCCGTCGGGTCGCCGCCGGAGAACACGTGCACGTGCCCGTTGCCGCTGGCTCCCGCCACGTACTCGCTCGTCGGCAGACCGATGCGCGCCATGAGGCACTCGAGCGTGTCGGCGCTGCCCGTCGACACGGCGATGTCCGGCATGTTGTCGTTCGTGTCCCCCGCCGGGATCGTCCCCGGCAGCGCGAGTGACTTGTCCGGCTGCGGGTTGTCCTGGCACGACTTGACGTCGATCGTCACGAGCTTGCGCCACTTGCCGATCTGGAGCACGAGCGGCACCGCGTTGCCCACGGGCGCGTCCTGCAGCTTGAAGGTGCCGTCGACGCCGGTCGCAGCGCTCACGACCGCGCCGCTCTTGAAGAGCGCGGCGCAGCTGCACGCGTCGGCGCCCATCGGCACGCCCTGGGGCAGCGGCTGCAGCGGCGCCTGCGGGACGTACACGGCGACGTTGTAGAGCGGGTTCTTCTTCGCGGGGTCGTAGACCTTGCCGCTGATGGTCGTCGTCGTTCCGCCGCTGCACTGCACGTTGCACTGCAGGCCCGTGGGGCAGACGACCATGTTCCCCCCGCTGCTGCTGCCGGAGCCGCCGCCGTCACCGCAGGCGAGGCACCCGCCGCTGCTGCCTCCGCTGTTTCCGCTGCTGCTCCCGTTGCTGCTGCCGCCGCTGCTGCTCCCCGAGCTGCTGCCGAACTTGCCGTTGTCGTTGCTGCCGCCGCAGCCGGAGTTCGAACCGATCGCCAGGAGCATGCCCATGCCGGCGAGTCCCACGAAGAGAGACCACTTGCCCTTCATGGAACCGATCGTGAACCGCCGTCAGGCGGGTCACAAGTGATATCGCTCGCGCGCCGCGCGCCGTCGCCTCTCGCTGCGCCCGCCTACTGCGTAGGCAGCCCGCCCTCGGGCGGCTCCACGGCGTCCGGAATCACGCACGAGGAGAGGTCGAACAGCATGAACTCCAGCGCTTTCTCCTGCGGCGACAGGTCCGCGTGCGTGCACCCCGCGGGCGGCGGCCCGATGTCGGGTGGCATCGTCTCGCCTCCGACATGGAGATCGCTGAAGACCGCGCGACCGCAGTAGCCGGGTGTTCCGTCGGCCTTCGGCGCCGCGTTCACGGGCGTGTCGAAGGAGAAGTACATCGTGTACCCGTTCGCGTCGTCCTGGATCCACGGTTGCGACGCCTTGTTGGCGGGGCCGACCTTCGCGTTGTACCGCGGCGGGATCATCGGCAGCTCCGTCGGCGGCGCCCCGAAGAGGCCGAGAGCCCCGTTGCGGGCGAGCCACTCGAACATGACGGCGCCCTTGGCGAACTTGTCGCTCGACCCGTTGAGCGACTGCACGATGAGCCCGTTCGCCTGCAGGAGCGGCGACGTGCCGACCGTCCAGGTCGCGAGCGCATCCCCCCAGTCTGCGGGCGGCACGTACGACTGCTTCGACTCCGCCGGCTGCGTGAACCACGCGTAGTGGTAGTGCGACGCGAACGCGCGCCCGCCGGCGTCGAGGTACTGCTCGAGCACCGCGGGCTTCGCGTCGTACGTCTCGCCGCCCTCGCACGAGAGCAGCGTCATGTCGTACGGCATCATGTGCTCCAGCGAGTCCCACAGGTGGGTGTCGCTCGCCGGGGCGCCCTCCATCGGTTGGCTCTCGGGCGCGCCGATCATCCCGCCTGCGCTCGGCTGCTCGGTGCCGCCGGAGAAGACGTGGATGTGTCCGCCCGTGCCGACGCTCGCGCCGGCCACGTACTCGCTCGGGGGAAGGCCGATGCGCGTCAGCAGACACTCGAGCGAGTCGGCGTAGCCGGTCGACACGGCGATGTCCGGCATGTTGTCGGTCGTGTTGCCCTCGCGGATGAACCCGGGGAGCGTCAGCGACTGGTCGGCCTGCGGATTGGTGCGGCACGCCTTGACGTCGATGGTCACCTGGCGCCGCCACTTGCCGATCTGAAGGACGAGCGGGACTTTGGGCCCGACGGGCGCGTCCTTCAGCGTGAAGCTCCCGTCGGCCTTGGTCGTGTCGCTCACCACGGCGCCGCTCTTGTACAGCGCCGAGCAGCTGCAAGCGTCGGCGCCGGTGGGCACGCCTCTGGGCAGCGGCTCGAGCGGCTTCTGCGGCACGTAGACGGCGACGCCGTAGAGCGCGTTCCTCCCGGCGGGGTCGTAGACCTTGCCCGAGATGGTCGTCGTGCCGCCGTTCTCACACTGGACGTGGCACTCGAGCCCCGGCGGGCAGCCCTGACCGACCGTGTAGCCGCTGCCGCAGGTGAGGCAGCCACCGTCGACGTCGCCGTTGTTCGCGCTCGAGCCCGCGTCGGCAGTCTCTCGAACGTCGAAGACGCTGCCGCCGTTCGCACAGCCGGCGTTCCAGGTGGTCGCGACCAGCGCGCCCATCGCCACGAGGCTCGAGAAGCCCAACCCGCTCCTCATGCGAAGATCGTGGACCTCTCACGCGCGGCTCACAAGATGGTGACCGACGATTGGTAGGCGCGCGTAGGCGGCAATTCTGCCGCGGCAAGAATGCGGGCAGGCGCAACGAAATCATTGGGTGGCCCTTCGGGCCGTCGGCGGAGGAGAAGGGATTCGAACCCCTGGTTGGTTGCCCAACGGCGGTTTTCAAAACCGCTGCCTTCGACCACTCGGCCACTCCTCCGGGAGTGCGACGGGCATGTTAACTCAAGGCAACGCGTCGCCCCACCCGTAGGCCTGAACGTACGCGCGAAGGCCGGGGTCCTCCAGCGAGACGGGCGCGATGAGCTGACCGACGCGCTTGCGCTGCCACCATGCGCCGTCCTTGCGGTCGGTGCTGAACGCGTAGTGCCAGATGCCGGCGCGGATCCAGCGCGGAGGGGAGCCGCGGAAGGGATCGCGCGCCAGCAGGCGATCCGGCCCGGGCTCGCCGCGCAGCAGCTGCCACACGAGGTGGACGAGCCACTCCTCGTTGCCGTCGAGATAACCGCCGGGGGCCTCGTTGCCGAGGAACCACATCTGCCAGTCGAGGCGGTAGTGGTAAGGCGTGACGAGACAGGGGCGACGGCGCACGTCGCCGGGCTGGCAGGGCAGCTCGTATTCCTCCCAGTGCGCCGAGGCGTCGGGCTCCTCGTCGCGCGTGCCCTCGAGGATCACCTCATAG
>DASVWO010000303.1:0-8978 GCA_036393165.1 Polyangiaceae bacterium
GGCGCTGGCCGTCGGTCGGTGCACGCTCGGCGGCTCGGTGCGGCAGGTACCCCCGCCGTGTGACCCGGCGTCGCTGCCGCCGTCGCCGCCGTTCGCGCCCTGCGTGGCGCTGCCGCCGCACGCGGCGAGGACGAGCCCTCCCCAGGCCAAGAATGAAAGCCTCATGCCTCGCATTCTCCCACGCGCCGGCGCGGCTACCACAGTCGGCAGCGTCGCTCCGGCGCCATGGGTGCGCCCGCCCGGCACGAGAAGGCGCGCGCGAACTCGGGGAGGTTCGAGACGACGCCGTTCACCCGCCACCGGCCCGCCGAGTGACCGTCCGTCAGCGCCTGCCGCCGTTCGGTCTCCGGGGTCACGTTCTCGCAGCGGATCTGGCCCCACGCGAGGAAGAAGCGCTGCGCCGGGGTGTAGCCGTCCACCTGGGGCCCCGTCTCGGACGGCTGGAGCGCTTCGTAAGCCAGGCGAAGGCCCCCGTTGTCGGCGAGGTTCTCGCCCAGCGTGAGCTTGCCGTCGAGCGGCGTGCCCTCCTCGGTGTGGAAGCGCGAGTACTCGTCGACGAAGCACTGCGCGCGCGCCTCGTAGCCGGCGACGTCGTCGGGCGACCACCACGGGCGCAGGTTGCCGTCCACGTCGTACTTGCGGCCCTCGTCGTCGAGCTCGTGGGTCAGCTCGTGCCCGATCACGCCGCCGAGCCCTCCGAAGTTCACCGCATCGTCCATGCGCCCGTCGAACACGGGCGGCTGGAGGAAGCCCGCGGTGAAGCCGACGCCGAGCATCTCGTGCGCCGTGAAGCCGTCGAGGTCCTGCGGAAGCTGATCGAAGAACTCTTCGCGGTCGGTGGGCCGCGACAGAAGCCCGAGCTCCCGCTGCTCCTCGAACGCGCGTGCCTGCCACACGTCGCCGAAGAGATCGTCGGCGCGCACCGTCAGAGGATCCAGGTTGCGCAGGCGGTTCGACCCGCCGATGACGACCAGCAGGTTGGCGAGCTTGGCGAGCGCCGCGTGCTTCGCCTCCGCTCCGAGCCAGGCGCTCTGCTGGATGTCGTCGCGGTAGGCGCCCAGCAGGCGGTCGACCATGCCACGCACACGCGACCGGGCCTGGTCGCCGAAGTACCGCGCGAGATAGACGCGGCCGACGTCGTCGCCGATGTTGTCGTCGACCAGGGACAGACACCGCTGCCAGCGCGGCTTCATCTCGCGCGCTCCGCGAGCCTGGCGTTGCTCGAAGTCGAACCGTTCGCGCTCGATCGCCGCAGGGAGCGTCGTGGCGAGCGCCCGTGCGACCAGCGCGCGCAGGTAGGCGCGAACGGGCGCGAGATCGGGCGCCGCCACCGCCGCGTTGGCCGCGTCCAGCCACTTCGGCATCGCCACGTTGACGCGCTCCTGGGACGGCGCGCCCATCTTCGAGAGCAGCGCCGGCAGCGCGAGGGCCGGATAACGCTGCGCGAGCTCGGCCATCGCCATCGGGTGGACCTGCGCGTCGGGATCGCGCTCCTCGACCGGCGTGAGCGCCACCTTGGCGAGCGACGTCTCGAGGCCGACGACGCGATCGGCGTCCCCGGAGGCGTCCGGACCAGCGGCGCCGAGCTGCCCGAACACGCGCGTCAGGTGCTCCCGGTAAGCGGTGCGCAGGGTGACTGCGCGCGGGTCGTCGCTCGTGTAGTCGCCACGGGAGGGCATGCCGAGAAAGCCGCGGTCGACGGTGAGCGTCGTGCGGCGGACCTCGCGCGGATCGGGAGCCACGTACGGATCGAACAGGGGGCGCACGCCGTGAGCCTGCAGGTCGGCGACGACGTCCATGACGCCCGCGGGCGTCCGCGCCGCATCGATGAGCGCCAGGAGCTCGCGCACGGGTGCGAGACCGCGCGCCTCGATCGCCGCCTCGTCCATGCACGCCGCGAAGAGCGCCCCGATGCGCTTCTCGGCGGGCGTCGCGTTCGGGCCGGCGCGCGTGGCGTCCTCCACGATGGATCGTTCGCGCGCCACATTTTCCTCCTGCAGCTCGGCGTAACGGGACCAGCGCGTCCGGTCGGGAGGAATCGGGTGCGTCGCGCGCCAGCCGCCGCACGCGTAGTCGTAGAAATCGGCGCACGGATCGGCACGAGGGTTCACGGCGCCCACGTCGAAGTGCAGCTCTCCCGGGGCGAACGCGGCCTTCGTCGGGGGCGGCGCAGCAGCCGATCGCGGGGACGAGGCGTCGTGCGTGCACGCGACCAGCGCGACCAGAGCGACGGCGACGGACGCGGCTCGGCTGCGCATGGCCGGCAGTCTACCCGTCGGCGCGCCCCTTGCTTCAGGACCTGTGGGCGTCATGAAGGGCTTCATCACCACCAAGGATGTCCTGCTTCATCCGGTGCTCATCATCCGGGCCTTCGGCGTGCGCGTGTACGGCCGTTGCCTCGCTCGGCTGAGCAGCCACCGCGGTCGCAGCACCTTCCTCGAGTGCATCTGAGCCGCCCGGCGGGCTGAGGTACGCTCGGGCCGATGGATGGCTTCGATCTGGACGCGCACGCACGCGCCATCGACCGCGACGGCTACACGATCATCCGCGACTTCCTCTCGCCGCCCGTGCTCGCCGACGTGCGTCGCGTGCTCGGCGTGTACCTCGGCAGCCACGGCGGCCGGAACAACTTCGAGGGCTACGCGACCGAGCGCGTCTACACGCTCGTCGCGCGCGGCCGGGTCTTCTGGGACATCGTCCTCGACGCGCGCGTCATGGCGCTCTGCGCACGCCATCTCCTGCCGAATTTCCTGCTGACGGCGAGCCAGGCCATCCAGATCCGTCCGGGCGAAACGCCGCAGCCGTTCCACGCCGACGACCTCTTCTACACGGTGCCCCGTCCGCGCCCGATGATCTCGCTCTCGACGATCGTCGCGGTGGACGCGTTCACCGCGGAGAACGGCGGCACCGAGGTCGTCCCCGGAAGCCACCTCTGGGACGACTCGCGGCTCGAGTCGTTCATCGGCGAGATCACCGCGGAGTCCCCCGCGGGGCAGGCGCCCATCGCCGCGCAAGCACGGCCCGTCGAGATGCCGGCGGGAGCATGCGTCGTCTTCGCGGGCACCCTCGTCCACCGCGGCGGCGCGAACCGCGCGGCCACCCCGCGCCTCGCGTTCTCCAATCAGTACTGCCAGCCCTGGGCGAGGCAGCAGGAGAACTTCACGCTTTCGGTCCCCGTGGAGGTCGCGCGCGAGATGCCGCCCGCCCTCCAGTCGCTTCTCGGCTACTCGATCCACCCGCCGTTCATGGGACAGCTGACCGCGAGCCACCCCTCGAAGGCGCTCGAGCCGGGCTATGAGAACCGCGTCGTCGCGCAGGCCGCGGAGGCTGGCGCCCGGCTGCCCGAATGACCCTTTCACTGCCCCGTGCCGCGGGCGTAGTGCGCCGCGATGCGCGCTGCGGGCAGCACCTTGTCGTAGACCGCGATCTCGTCGAGCACGCCCGTGAACCAGCCCCAGTCGGCCACGACGCCCGCCGTGAGCGGCGCGCCCGTCGAGCCGAGCGCCGTCGAGCTGGCGTAGCTAGCGAACGGCTGGCCGTTCACGTAGAGAGCGAGGTTCGTCCCGTCGTACGTGGCGACGACGTGGATGAAGGCTCCCGATGCAGGCCCTGGGTTCCCCGTCTCGTCGTTGTTCCGCCAGTTGTCGAGGTACGCGTTGCTGTTGTACGCGACGTACCATCCGGAGTAGCCACCGGCATCCGCCGCGTACGCGCTCTTGCCGACGATCCCCATCCCGCCGGGCGAGCACGCCGGGTTGGCCCACACCTCGATGCTGTAGGGGACGTTGCCGGTGAAGTCGAAGGTGCCAGGTACTGCGGCGACCATCTCGGCGCTGCTGCCGTCGAACTGCACGGCGGTGTCGGAGTCGTTGGCGATGGCGCCCTGCACGCCGAGGGTGACGTTGCCCTTGTACGTGCCGTCGTTGCCGTTGCCCGAAGAATCCTTCGCGGTCGTCGTGGTTGCGTCGTCGAGGCGCCAATAGGCGATGGGCGCGTCGGCGAGCACCGTGGCGGAGTACGAGAGCACCCCGGCCTCGCCGCCGACCTCCGTCGGAGCGTCCGCGGCGTCGTTGCCGCCACCGCCGCCGTCGCTCGCTTCGGCGCCTGGTGCATCCTGCGCGTCGGAGCCGGGAAGAGCATCGCCGGTTTCTCCGGCTTGGTTGGCGTCGGCGTCGCCGCCTCCCTCCGTCCCGCCGCCCTCGATGCCGCCGCCGTCCCCCTCCGACGCTCCGGAGAGGCCGTTCAACCCGTCGACGAGCAGGCACGTCGGAAGCAGCAGCGCGAGCGCTACGGGCGCGGCGAGCCGAGGCACCAACGTCCAGCGGGGCACCTCTACAATGTAGCTCTAGCTCCCCCTGCTGCGGGCGTGCTACGTCGCGGCGTTCGGCCGGTCGAAAGGACACGATGAACCCCAGCGTCAACAAGCGTCAGAAAGAGCGTCAGAGGCAAGAACGACAGAAGGAAAAGGCCGAGCGCAAGCGGCTGCGGCAGCAGGAAAAGCAGGACCGCGGACCGCTGCCGGACGGCGTCGACCCGGACATCGCCGGCATCGTCCCCGGCCCTCAACCGCCTGCGGAAGAGTGACACCCGGGTAGTCCGCGATGCGCGCCGGGGGTGTGGCCGCTCTGGTTTTGCTCCCGACCTTCGCTTGCCATCCCCGCGCGAGCCCAGGCGGTCCGGCGCCGGATCCATCCGCATCCCCGCTCGTCACGCCCGCCTCGGCTCCTGCGCCGGCGTCGCCGCCACCTTCCGCTTCCGCTTCGTTGCCCACGCCGGTCACGGACTGGTGTCTCCGCGGTCTCACGCCGCTCGCCGCCGACGTCTGTTACGTCCTTCCCGCGCTGCCTGCCGACCACCCCCGACGGCTCCTCGTCTACCTGCACGGCATCGTCCCACCGGTCCCCGACAGCGAGCAGAAGCGCAAGGTCGAGACGGCCGTGCTCCACGCGTGCACCCGCGCGGGCGTCGCGGCGCTCGTGCCGCGCGGCATCCGCGGCGTCGGCCCAGCCGGGGCCCACGACTGGTGGGCGTGGCCCACGTCGGCGACCGACGTCACGCAGCTCGCGCCGTCCCTCGTCGGGCGGTGGGTCGACGCCAAGCGTGCGCTCGAGGCGATCGCCGGCGCGCCCTTCGACCGCACCTACCTCGCCGGATCGTCGAACGGCGCATATTTTCTCGCGGCGCTGGCTGAACGCGGCGATCTCCCGTCACCCGCGTTTCCGGTCGACGGGTTCGCCGCCATCTCCGGAGGCGCAGCAGGCGCGAACGCGGCGACGGCCCTCGCCGGCGGGTCGCCTCGCCCGTTCTACGTCGGCTACGGCGTCTACGACGAGACGACGACCGCCGGCACGCGCGGGCTCGTCGCCGCGCTCGAAGCCGCGCGCTGGCCGGTGCATGCCGCGCCGCATCCGCTGGGCCACGGCGCGAACGAGATCTACCTCGACGAGGCGTTCGCGTTCTTCGCCTCCCGGGACTAGATGCGGCCGCGGGAAGCGAGGACGTCCGACGGCCGCAGGCCGAATCGCTCGCGGAACGCGTGCGAGAAGGCGGCGAAGTTCCGGTACCCCACCAGCGCCGACACCTCGCTCACCCGCAGGTTCCGCGACTTCAGCAGCATGAGCGCCTCGTCCAGTCGGCGCGTCCGCAGGTACGCGAGCGGCGACTCGCCGATCTCGCGACGGAAGGTGCGCAGGAGCGTGCTCGGGCTCGCCCCGATGGCGCGCGGGAGATCGCGCAGGACATCCGCCTCGAAGAGGTGCTTCTCGAGGTGCGCGAGCGCGCGCCTCACGACGGGCGTATGCGCCTCGACGAGCGACGGCCGGTCGAGATGGCGATGCCGCTCGTGGCAGAGGAAGTAGAGCTCCTTGCCGATCTCGGTCTCCAGGAACCGCGTCGCGTCGTTGTCGCGCTTCTTGCACACGGCGCGCTCGAACAGGTACCGGTGCGCGAGCTCGTTCACCCACGTCGTTCGCACAAGGACCTGGGGGCTGGCGACGTACGCGCGAAACCGCGCCACGTCGATCTCCCCCGCGTAGACCTCGGCCACGCGCCGCATCAGCGCCGGCGAGAGGGTCAGGACGAGCGTCTGCGCGACCACGCTGTTCGCGCCGAGCGTGACGGGGACGCCCCCCGGAACGAGCATCCACGAGCTGGGATCGAGCGCCTGCCGGAGCGGCCCGCACGCGGCGTCGACGATCGCATTCTCGATGGGAAGGACGAGGGTGGAGTGCTTCGGGACCACGCGCGCCCGGTCTCCGCGCTTCTGGACGAGAAGGCGAATGCCGAGCAGTCCCGTCGGATCGTCGATGGGTGACGTCCGCTGCGCGAACGAGGGGCGACGCGCACGCTTCGCAGCCGTCGCTCCAGCTTACTCCTTCACGGCGCGCAAGAGCCGGTGAGACCGGTCACGTCCTTGGTGGCGAGGGACGGTCGCGAGTCGGTCCCGGTGAGGGGCGTGGTGCAGCTCGTGAACGTGACGCCGCTCGCGTGGCGGACGAAGAACGCGTATCCCGGGCCGTGGTACGTGGTGTTCTCGTTGCCGCCCGTCCCGGTGAAGAACTTGGCGTCCGGATACTGGTTGTAGAGGGTTCCCGCGGGCTGCCCGGGTACCTGGCCCTGGTACTCGGGGAAGGAGTCCACCGTGAAAGGCGCCGGATTCGGGCTGGCGCCCGCGCCGTCGTAAGCGAGCTTCAGGTTGCTGAACGTGAGGTTCGAGATCCCGAAGGTCTGCCCGCCGACGATGCTCCCGGTGACGATCGAGCCCCAGTTGTAACGCATGCTCGCCGACTGAACGTCGTCGAAGGTGACCCCGTCGATGCTGCCCACCTGCGACGGATCGCGGTTGCGGCTTCCGAGCAGCACGAAGATGGGCGTGCCCACGTTGGTGGTCGTCACGTGGCGGAAGGCGACGCTGGAGATCTTCGAGCCGTCGACGGACTCCACCGCAAGGCCGGCGGACTGCGCGTTCTCGATGGTGACGTTCTCCACGTCGATGTTGCGGAAGGGGCCGACGCTGGCCGTGCCGAGCTTCACGCCGTTGGCCACGCCGGACTGTGTGGTGTGGCAGTTCTGGACGGTCACGTTCTGCAGGCCGCCCGAGCTGCCGCTCTTCAGACAGATGGAGTCGTCGCCGCTGGCGACGGTGCAGTTCTGGACGATCACGTCGTTCCCGTCGACCACGTCGATGCCGTCGTGCGTGGGGCCGAGGTTGCTGTCCACGGTGATGCCGTCGATGAGCAGGTGCTGCACCTGCATGTTCACGACGGCCCACACGGCGCCGTTCTTCACGGTCACGTCCTGGATGGTCACGTTCGACGACAGCACCGTGAAGACGACCATCGGGCGCATCCCCTCGTGGATCGTGTCGCCGTTCCACATGGCCACGCCCGCGGCGTTGCCGTCGATGGTCCCGTGCCCCTCGATGTGAACGTCGTTCGCGCTCTCGGCGTAGACGAGCGCCTTCTTGCAGTTGGCGAGCTGGGTGTTGGAGAGCGACGGGTTGCGGTCGGGGTAGTCGGCGATGTCCTGGCTGCCGAGCAGCGTCGCAGAGGTGTCGACGTCCAGCGTGATGTGGCTGCGAAGGACGATCATGCCGGAGAGGAAGGTGCCGTTCTGGAGCAGGACCTCTCCGCCACTCGTGGCGCAGTCGTCGATGGCCGCCTGGATGGCGGCCGTGTCCTTCGTGACGCCGTCGCCCTTCGCGCCGTAGTGCTTCACGTCGCACACGCGCAACGCTGCATCGACCGACCCGTCGGCGGCGGCGGATCCATCGGTTCCGCGCGCGGCGTCGGCGATCCCGCCGTCCGCTACGACTACGACTGCGCCGTCGGCCGCGATCCCAGCGTCGTCCGCCGACCCGGTCGAACCTGGCGGGGACGAGGCCCCCTCGCCGGGCTGATTCGTCGCGCAACCCCACGCGAGCGCCAGCGCCAGCGCGGCGAGGTACGGCCAACGCATGGCGCGAAGGAGAGCACGGCGGCCCCGTCGCGGCTTTCGCGCGCCCGTCGATCTCTATCGACCGGGCGTCACCACACGCGACAGCGCTGGGCGCGCACCATGGGCTGGCCGGCCTTGCAGGCGAAGGCGTCCTGGAACGCCTGCATGTTCGCGACGACGCCGTTGATGCGGTAGCTGCCCGGCGAGTGCGAGTTGGTGATCGCATTCACGCGCAGGTTCTCCGGCCGCTGGATCTCGCATGCCCACTGCGCGAAGCCGACGAAGAAGCGCTGGTCGGGCGTGAGGCTGTCGGCGCTCTCGAGGCTCACGGGCTTGGCGCCGGCATCGGCGTGCTTCCACGCCACATAGGCGAGCATCGTCCCGCCGAGATCGGCCACGTCCTCGCCCTCGGTGAGCTTGCTGTTGATCTTGATGTCGTCGACGATCGTGTACTGCGCGTACTGGTCCACCGTGCACTGCGCGCGCGCCTCGAACGCCTTCGCGTCGGGCTTGGTCCACCAGTCGCGGAGGTTGCCCTTCGCGTCGAACTGGCGGCCCTCGTCGTCGAAGCCGTGCGTGAGCTCGTGGCCGATCGTGGATCCGGTGTTGCCGTAGTTGGGGGCGTCGTCGAGCTTCGGGTCGAAGAGCGGAGGCTGCAGCACGCCCGCCGGGAAGTTGATGTCGTTCAGCTGCGGGTCGTAGTACGCGTTCACCGTCGGCGGCGTCATCTCCCACTCGCCGCGATCCACCGGCTTGCCGATCTTGCCGAGCTGCCGGTGCGACTCGAACTCGAGCGCGCGCTGCACGTCGCCGGCGAAGTCTTCTCGCGTGACGACCACGGGGCCGTAGGCGCGCCATTTGTCGGGGTAGCCGATCTTGTTCACGATGGCGTGCAGCTTGGAGAGCGCCTGCTGCCGCGTCGCAGGGCCCATCCAGGCCAGGGTCTTCAGGTCGTCGTCCATCGCGCGCTCGATCTCGGTGGTCATCTTCTGCGCGCGCTGTCGGGTGTCTGGCGAGAAGGTGCGGGCGACGAACTCCTGGCC
>DASVWO010000304.1:0-16518 GCA_036393165.1 Polyangiaceae bacterium
GTTCCCGAACGCGTAGAGCAGGTCGAGCATCGGCGAGTTGGACGTGTCGTACGCGCTGTAGTGCACGGCCTCGCCGTCCGTGTAGTTCTGGACGTTGGGCTTGCGCGTGCCGAGGACGACCTGCGCCCCCGACAGCATGTCCATCATCGTCTCGTGGTTGTCGGCCGGGTTGGGATCGACGAGCGGCTGCAGGTTGTGCACGAGCGTCGCCGTGTACGTGTGGCTCGTGTCGATGGACCCATAGAGTGGCTGTCCTCCCGGTGCAGAAAGGGCGCGGCTCGCCATGTCGCGCGCCTTGGCGTCCGGTGCGCCCACGGCGAAGAAGGGGGAGGGAGCGGCCGAGCCATCCGTCGTGAGGAAGGCGCCGTTGCCGTCGACGTCCGCCAGGCCGTCACCGTCGTGATCCTCGAACGGCGCGGGCACCTGGCCTCCGACGAGGTTGACGCTCACGTAGCCGCGTGGGTCGCGCTGCACGATGTACCGCGACTGCCCGCCGCCGAAGGCGGGGTCCTGCGCGTAGAAGAGGGTCTGCAGGAACTCGAGATCCGTGCGCGGGCGCGAGAGGACGGTGCGCTTGGTGATCGCGTCGGTCGTGCTCGCCAGGGCCGGCGGCGTCGCATCGGGCGTGGAGTTGAGAAGCTCGGCATGCGCCGTGGCGACGAGCTGCGAGAGCTGCGGGTAGGCCGGCCCCGGCACCAGGCTGCCGGCGTAGGGCTGCGAGTCGACCGAGAGGAGCGCGAGCGAGGTGTTCGTGAACTGGCGCAGCCCGCTGTACGCGATGGTCGGCCGCACCGCGCCCAGGTTGATGTCGATGGGCCGGTAGCCCGCGCGGGCGTCGTACACGGCCCACGCCTTCTGCGCCTCCGGCGACGCCTTGAACGCGTTCACCACGCGCGCGATCGCCTCGGTCTGCTGCGGAATGGTCCCGTCGTCGTACAGCGTGGTCATCCGCTCCAGCAAACCGGCGAGCTCGGTGTGGTACGAGCCCTCGCCCCCCGAGGCGGGCGCGCTGCACGTCTGGGTCGGGTCGGGATTCGCGAGGTCCTTGATGGCCACCTGCGTGTCCGGGAGCATCGCGTCGAAGGCACCGATGAGTTCCGAGCGGTGCTGCGCCAGCGTGTTGACGCGGGCAACGCCGTAGCTCCGGTCGGTCTGCTGCTGCATCGCCGAGACCGGTTGCTGGTTGGCGCCGAGCTGCCCGTCCACGATGGGGGGCAGCTGCGAGGTGTCGACCTGGTCGGCGTACGTCCCGTCCGAGCGGGGATGGCACACGTCGTGGTACGAGGCGCCCATGAGGTCCTCGTGCAGCGACTGCGCTCCCAGGCGATCGCAGATGACGCCGAAGAACTCCGCCCCGAGGGTGCCCCGGGGTGGCGGATTGCGCGTCGTGTCGAACGTATCGCTACAAGCTACGACGAAGACGGGAATGGCGAGTCCCACGACGCGCCGGACGGAAGCGCGCGACGACATGAAGTCCTCCTAACCGAGCGGTAGAGTTTACATGAGGAACAGCATGCAGACGACGACGGCAATCGTTCTGGCGGCGGGGCAGGGGACGCGAATGAAGAGCGCGCTGCCCAAGGTGATGCACCCGCTCCTGGGCCTGCCCATCGTGCATTACGGGGTGCAGGCCGCCCTGGACGCGGGGTGCGATGAGGTGGTCGTCGTCGTCGGGCACGGGCGCGAGGCCGTCGAGAAGTACCTTGCGGGGGCCTTCGGGTCGTCCGCCAAGCCCGTTCGAACGGTGGTCCAGGAGAAGCAGCGCGGTACAGGGGATGCGGCCCGGGTGGGCCTCACGGGCGTTGGCCGTCAGGCCGAGCGTGTCCTGGTGCTCAACGGGGATGTGCCCCTGGTGCTCGCCGAGCACCTGCGCGCGGTGCTCGAGACGCTGCACGCCAACAAGACGCCGCCGGCGCTCTCCATGGCGACGTGCGTGCTGGACGACCCCTCCGGGTACGGACGCATCGTCCGGAGGGAAGGCCAGGTGCAGCTCGTGCGCGAGGACCGCGACATCCGCGCCGACGACGAGCGGGCCGTGCGCGAGATCAACGCGGGCATCTACGCCGCCAACGTCGCCCTCTGGCGCGAGGCGCTGGCCACCCTGCAACCGAACAACGCGCAGGGAGAGCTCTACCTCACCGACGTCGTCGCCTTCGCGAGCAACGCCGGGGAGCGGATTGCCACCGTGCAGCTCGCCGCCGACGTCCTGGCCGGCGTCAACGATCGCGATCAGCTCGCTCAAGTCGAGCGAGCGATGCAGGCTCGCGTCGTGAGGCAATGGCGCATGGCGGGGGCGACCGTGCGCGACGGCGCGCGCATCGAATCGCTCGTCACGCTCGAGCCGGACGTGACCGTCGAGGGCGGCGCCGTCCTGCGCGGGCGCACGCGCGTCGCGCGCGGGGCGACGGTGGACGTCGGATGCGTCCTCACCGACGTCGAGGTCGGCGAGGGTGCCGTGCTCAAGCCGTACACGGTCGCGACCGAGTCGCGCATCGGTCCTCGCGCGCAGATCGGGCCGTTCGCGCATCTGCGTCCGCAGAGCGAGCTCGGAGAAGAGGCGCACGTCGGCAACTTCGTCGAAACGAAGAAGACACGGATGGGGCGTGGCGCGAAGGCCAACCACCTCTCTTATCTCGGCGACGGCGTCATCGGCGCCGGCGCGAACGTGGGCGCGGGCACCATCTTCTGCAACTACGACGGTTATCAGAAGCACACGACGACCATCGGCGAGGGCGCCTTCATCGGCAGCGATTCGCAGCTCGTCGCCCCGGTGACCGTCGGAGCCAACGCGTACGTCGGTACCGGGACCACGGTCACCAAGGACGTTCCTCCGGAGGCGCTCGCCATCGGCCGGGCGCGGCAGGAGAACAAGGAGGGTTACGCGACGAAGCTGCGGCAGCGCTTGAAGGCCGCAAAGGAAGAGTCGAAGAAATGACGCGCTGACCCGGGCGGGTCATGGCACGCCCACTGCACTCCTGCGCATGACCACGCGGAGGAGTCATGCCGAAGCACAAGAGCCACGTTGCGTGCGCGATCCTCGCGGGGGCGATCGGCACGGCCTGCATCGCCTGCGGTGGAAGCCGCGCCGCATCGAAGCAGCCGTCGACGGCCGCCGCCTCGAAGAGCGGCGTGCAGCAGCAGCAGGGCCCGACGGTCCCGGCGCCGCCGTCCCAGGCGCGGAACCCCTCCACCGGCGTGGGCCCGTCGCAGGAGCACGCGCAGCGAGGTGAGGACTCCGAGGCCGACGATGCGGAGCTCGTGGTCGGCCGCGAGGTGATCCAGCAGTGCCCGCAGCTCGTGCTCGTGCGGGCGCACATGGGCGAGATCGATCCCGACATGGTGTGGCTCGCCGTGCTCGAGGCGGTCGCCGACTGCATGGGTCAGGACGGTCCGCTCGCCGGCAAGAGCATCGGGGTCTCCGGCGACGAGGAGCACCGTCACGTCGTGCGTGAGGTCCTCGGAGCGCGCGGAGTCGCGCCCACGCGGGTCATCGCCACGCCAGTGTCCGGGCGAGGTGCGGCCATGTGCCAGGGTGGGGTCGACTGCAACAAGCGCGTCGAGATCATCATCCTGAACCCATGAGCGTCCTGCACGTCCTCGCTGACCAACACCGGGCCATCGCGCACCTCTTCATCGCGCTCTCGTGCGAAGCGAGCCGGGAGTGCCGGGAGCACCTGTCCTCGCGCCTAGCCGAGGAGCTCATCGCCCACATGGCGGTGGAGAAGGCCGTCTTCCGGCCGGCCGTCGAGCAGCTCCTCGGCGAGCAGCGGCCCGACGTCCACGCAGCCGTTCGCCTCGAGCTCAGGCGCCTGCTCGCGACCGACCCCGCCGATCCCTCGTTTCCCGAGCGCGTCGCGTCGGCCCGGGCGCGGTTCGAGGAGCACGTTCGCGAAGAAGAGGAGCTACTCTTCCCGCGCCTCGAGCGGACCGTTTCGCGCGAGCAGCTCGACGCCCTGGCGGCGCGGGTCGCCAAGTCGCGGCCGCCCGTCTGGATGGTGACGCCCGAGAGGCGCGTCCTCGACGCAGACGACGCCATCAGCGCCGGGCCCAGCGTCGAGATGCCAGGAGTCGCCTCGAACGACGCCGCCCGCTAATCTGGCGGGCAATGGACGCCATCGTCATCCGCAGCGGAGGACCGCTGCGAGGTACGGTCCGGATCAGCGGTGCCAAGAACGCTGCCCTGCCCATCCTGTGTGCGACGCTGCTCTCGGACGGCTCGAGCCGTCTCCGCAACGTGCCGGCGCTCAAGGACATCGAGACTACCGCAGCCCTCCTTCGATTCCTCGGACGCGAGGTCACCGTCTCGGCCCCCGTCGTGGACGTCGCGGCGGGATCCAGCGTCAAGCCGGAGGCCCCCTACGAGCTCGTGAAGCAGATGCGCGCGAGCGTGCTCGTGCTCGGCCCGCTGGTGGCGCGGTTCGGTCGCGCGAAGGTGTCGCTCCCGGGCGGCTGCCAGATCGGCGCGCGCCCCATCGATCAGCACCTCAAGGGCCTCGAGGCGCTCGGCTGCACCATCCGCCTCGAGCGCGGGTACGTGATCGCCGAGGGCCCCGCTGGCGGTGGGCGCCTCCGCGGCAACGAGGTGTACTTCGACATCCCGACCGTCACCGGCACCGAGAACCTGATGATGGCTGCGGCCCTCGCCAAGGGCCGGACCACGCTGGTCAACTGTGCGCGCGAGCCCGAGGTCGAAGAGCTGGGCCGCGTGCTCAACAAGATGGGCGCCGAGGTCGACGGCGCCGGAACGGACGTCATCCACGTCCGTGGCTCGGAAAGGGGAGAGCTCGCCCCGTTCGACCACGCGATCATCGCCGACCGCATCGAGGCCGGCACGTACATGGTGGCCGCCGCGATCGCCGAGGGCGGCGACGTGATCCTCGAGGGGGCGCAGCTCGAGGACATGGAGGCGCTCGTCGTGAAGATGCGCGCCGCCGGCGTCGAGATCGCGAGCGAGGGCCAGAACGTTCGCGTCCGCCGCACGGGTCCTCTGCGCTCCGTGAATGTGACGACCGCACCGCATCCCGGGTTCCCGACGGACATGCAGGCGCAGTTCCTCGTGCTCATGTGCTTCGCGCGCGGCGAGAGCGTCATCAGCGAGACCATCTTCGAGAACCGGTTCATGCACGTGCCGGAGCTCCAGCGCATGGGTGCGAGCGTCGCCCTGCGCGGGAACACGGCGGTCGTGCAGGGAGTCGACCGGCTGTTCGGTGCCAGCGTGATGGCGACCGACCTGCGGGCCAGCGCGTCGCTCGTCATCGCCGGCCTCGTCGCCGAGGACCAGACCGAGGTGCGGCGCGTCTATCACATCGATCGCGGCTACGAGCGCATCGAGGAGAAGCTCCGCGGCGTCGGCGCCAAGATCGATCGCGTGAAGGGCGCCGAATCGTGACGTCCGCATGTTGACCATCGCGCTTCCCAAGGGCCGTGTGCTGCGCGCCGTCGCGCCCCTTCTGGCGCGCGCGGGGGCCGATGCCCAAGGTCTGCTTGCCGACGACAGGAGCCTGGTGCGCGAGACACCCTCGGCGGGGCTTCGCTTCCTCTTGCTCAAGCCGGACGACGTGCCCACCTACGTCGAGTACGGGGCGGCCGACCTGGGCGTGTGCGGGCGCGACGTCTTGCTCGAGCGACCGAGCGACGTCTATCAGCCGCTCGATCTCGGTATCGGGCGCTGCCGCATGGTGGTCGCCGGCGTGGCAGGGAAGGGCGCTCCCGACGGGATCCCACGCGTCGCCACGAAGTACCCGAGGTGCGCGATGGATCACTTCGCCCGCCGTGGCGTGCAGGCGGACGTCGTGCCGGTGCAGGGATCCGTCGAGCTCGCGCCCCTGGTGGGGCTCGCGGATCTCATCGTCGATCTCGTCGAGACGGGAGCGACCCTCGCGCAGAACGGCCTCGAGGAGCGCGAGGAGGTCGCCCGCATCTCGAGCGTGCTCGTGGTGAACCGAGCCGCCTACAAGCTCCGGCAGGACCGCGTGCTGCCCTTCATCGCGGCGCTTCGGTCGCCCCTGCATCCGTCTGGAGCTCCGGCGCCGGATCCAGGCGGACGAGCGGGCGCAGGCGCCTGAGCGTCGCGCGACCGATCCCCTTGACCTTGAGCAGGTCCTCGATCGCCCTGAAGCGACCACCGAGGCGCGAGCGCAGCGCGAGGATCGCGTTCGCGCGCTTCTCGCCGATGCCTGGCAGACGACGCAGGTCGTCCACGTTGGCGGTGTTGAGGATGACCGGATCTTCGCTGGTCGCGCGTGTCTGCGCGGCCGGAGGGGGGCCAGGAGCAGGATCCGGGGCTGGAGTTGCTGCCGACGCGGGCGCGGGCGGTGGCGGCGCGACGGGGGACGGATCGACCGACGGGGCGGTGAGCGCGGCAGGCGGCTGGCTCGCCCACGCCGACATGGCGCCGGCGACCGCGGTCTTTCCGATGAACGCGAGGAGCAGGAGCCCTGCCGCCGCCGCCGCGACGCGCGCAACCGGCTTCGCGAACCGCGAGCCGATCACGCGCGCCCCGGCGCGCGACAGGGTCTCCCGGAGACCGGGAGACATGGAGCCGTCCTCTCTCTTTTACAGCAGCGAGTCGCCCGCTCCGGCGGCGACGGCTTGAGGACGGGGTCTCGCGCGAGCGACGTCGCCGGCCACTTCTTGCCGCGGCGCCTCCCACTCGCGCACCTGCAGCTTCCCGTTGACCGGGATCGCGTCGAGGTGCAGGTTGAGCGATCCGTCGCGATTGACGAATCCGACGCCGACCCGCGTCCAGTACGACTTCGCCGGCGCGCCCGGCTGCGCGCGCTCGACGATGGTCCACACCGCTTTCATCGTTCTTGCCTGATCTTCCATGGGCTCTTCTCCGTTGTTCTTCGTGATGCATCGCCTGCGTGGCGATGACGGAGCAGGCTGATTGCGACGTGCGTGCCGCAGCGCAAGCACGCGAGATCGCTCGAATCGCATTCGCCGAGGGGGTGTCCCGGACAGTCAGGCATGTGTCCTGGGACACCCCCCGCGGGATGAACAGCAACGTTCGATGCGGTTTCGCTCCGCTCGAAGTCTGGCGATTCTGAGAGGTTACGGAGCGCTGTTCATAGCAGATCGGGGGGTGTCCCGGGAATCCCGGGACAGGCGGAGGCCGCAGGCGGGGAGGGCGCGGGCATCGGCGACGTAGATCCGGGCGATGCGATCGCTGGTCGGAATCGCTCTCGCGGCATCGGTGTGCCTGACGCTGGTCGTCGCCGGCTGCGGAGGGTCGAATGACGCTTCGCTCGGTGACGGTGGAAGCCATGCGTGCGCCACGGGGCCGTGCTCGCAGGGAGAGGGAGGGACGCCCACGCCCGAGAGCGGGGGGAACGGGCTCACGTGCGGGGCGCCGACGGCCTGCGGAGGGGGTGGCAGCGGCCGGACCTACGCGGAGTGCACGCAGGTCGCGGCCGACGGGCAGTGCGCGGCCATCGTGTACCAGGTGAGCGACGGGCGGGCGTTCACGTGCGCGGGGTGCACGAGCTGCGGGCCGGTACAGCAGCAGCTCGCGGCGTATTGCGCGACGGTGCCGCAGGGGGATGGCGGGGTCGATGCGGATGCGGATGCCGACGCGGATGCGGACGCCGACGCCGACGCCGACGCCGATGCGGACGCCGACGCGGATGCCGGGACCACTTGCTTGTCCGCGGTGGCGTGCGGATCCGGAGGCCTCACATACGAGGAGTGCACCACCACCGCGCGGAGCGGGGCGTGCACGTCGATCCAGTACGACGTGTCGAATGGCACGTCCTTCACGTGCGCGAGCTGCAGCGACTGCAACGCGGCCATCCAGAAGCTCGATGCGTACTGCGCGTCCCAGAATCCGACGACGACGTGCACCGCATCGGCACCGTGCGAAACGAGCCCGCTGACGTACGAGACGTGCACCACCGCAATCGGCGGCGCGTGCCAGGCCGTCTACTACCAGACGAGCGACGGTCAGAGCTTTCACTGCAACGGGTGCAACGACTGCGGGTCGGCCCTGAGCGCGCTCGATGGGTACTGCACGCAGCAGACGCCGCCGGTGACCACGTGCGGATCTGCGAGCGCCTGTGGCGCGGGCGGTGCGACCTACGACCTGTGCACCACCACGCAGGGGCCGACCTGCGACTCGCAGCAGTACACGACGAGCACCGGCCTGACCTTCTCCTGCAGCGCCTGCGGCAGCTGCACCGCCGCCCTCACGAGCCTCGAGACCTATTGCGCGTCGCTGACCGGCACCGGCAGCGCCGTCCTGTTCGGCGGCTTCGTGCAGGCAGGCACAGGCCTCGCCGACACGTGGATCTGGAACGGATCCACCTGGACCGCGGGTCCGTCGACCGGACCTTCCGCCAGGGCCGATGCGAGCGGCGCGACGCTGGGCGGGCAGGTCGTCCTCTTCGGTGGCACCGCGGACCAGAGCGTGAGCGCCGTGTACGGGGACACGTGGACCTGGGGCGGCACCGGATGGACGCAGGCTTCGACGACCGGTCCATCGGCACGCTTCGGCGCCGCGGTGGCTACCCTGGGAAACAGCGTCGTGCTCTTCGGTGGAGACGGCACCGACACAGGCGCGAACGCGCTCGCCGACACGTGGTCGTGGAGCAGCGGCGCGTGGACGCAGCTCACCCCGACGGCCTCGCCTCCTGCGCGCGTCGGCGCATCCGCCGCAGTCCTCAATGGCAAGGTGGTCGTCTTCGGCGGGATGGACACGTCGAGCGCGTACGTCGGGGACACGTGGGTCTTCGACGGCACCACCTGGACGCAGGCCACTCCCACCTCGAGCCCGACGCCTCGCTTCTACGCCTCCATGGCGACCCTTGGGGGGCAGGTCATCCTCTTCGGGGGCTACAGCACCGCCGGAGACATGGGCGACACCTGGGCCTTCGACGGCGCGAACTGGACGCAGCTCACTCCCGCGACCTCGCCCACGGTCCGCTCGGGCGCCGCCGCTGCCGCGTACGAGGGGACGATCGTCGTCTTCGGAGCCGACGTCGCCGGGACATACTCCGGCGACACGTGGATCTGGAACGGATCGACCTGGGCGGCCTCCGCCGCCACGGGCCCCCCGGGACGCTTCGGCGCCACCATGGGCGCTCTCTGAGTCACGGCTACTGCGTCGAGAGGGTCAGCGCGAACGCCGGCGTCTGGCCGTGGGGAACCGCGCGCTTTGCGCTCTCCACGGCATCCATCGTCGCGACCATCTCGGAGAACGGCGTCTCGTTCGACACGTGCAGCACGGCGCGGTCGCGCCCCGGATCCGCCGGCCCCACGTGCACGCCGTTGGTGTGCCACTCCTGGGCGACGGCGCGGGCCAGCGACGTCGCGTCGCGCGGCACGTCGCGGGTGATCGTGACGACGTTCCCGTCGCGCCACGAGAGCACGTAGCGATCCACGGGTCGCATGTCGACGTGCAGCGATCGCTCGCGCGCCTCGGGTGGCGTCGGATCCGTCACCTGCCCCGGGACGTCCGCCCTGCCCTCCATGCGCGCCATGCTCGACCACACCGCCGTCACGAGCAGGAACGCGATGGTGACCATGAGCAGGTCGATCATCGGCACCATGTTCAGCTCCGAATCGAGCGGCTTGCGGCCGCCCGGCCCTGCTCCCCCCGCAACAGCGACTCCAGCCATGCCCATCCGACACGCCCGTGCGCATCGGCTTGGGTGGACGCGCGCGGCGCGTCAGTGGGTGTTGACGCCGAGGCGCGCGACGAGCTCGTCGAGGTCCACCGGTTTCACCATGTGCTCGTCGAACCCGGCGCCTCGTACCGCCTCACGATCCGCGGGCTGACCGTATCCGGTGAGCGCGATGAGGTACGTCTGCGCGTAGCGCGGATCGCTGCGCATCCGGCGGGCCAGCTCCAGGCCGTCCATCTCCGGAAGCCCGAGGTCCACGATCGCCACGTCGGGCTGCGCGCGCTCCATCAGCGACAGCCCTTCGACGCCCGTGCGCGCGGACAGGCAGGGGAAGCCCGCCTGCTCGAGGTACGTCGCGAGCATGTGCCGGCTGTCGTCGTTGTCCTCCACGACGACCACCTTGGCGCCCTTGCCGGGCGGCGTGCGGCGCGCCTGGGATGCCTGGGTCGATGTGGTGCCTGCATCCGAGATGGGTAGCGTCACGACGAACTCCGATCCTTTTCCTGCGCCCTCACTGAAGGCAGCGACCGATCCACCGTGCAGCTGCACGAGCGCGCGCACGAGCGTGAGACCCACACCGAGCCCGCCATCCGATCGATCGAGCGTCCCGTGCGATTGCACGAACATCTCGAACACGGAATCCAGCATGTCCGAGGGGATGCCGACCCCGTCATCGCGCACGCGGACGACCGCGCGCGCCCCCTCGCGCGCCGCGCGCACCGTGATGTGGCCTCCCCGCGGCGTGTACTTGATCGCGTTGTTCAGCAGGTTCACCTGGATCTGCTGCAGGCGCGTCGGATCGCCGTCCACCCGGAGCGGGGCGCCCTCGATGTCCACGTCCACCTCGAGCCCGCGCGACTCGGCGAGCGAGCGCACCGCGTCGACCGCCTCTCGCGTGACCTCGCGCAGGTCGACCAGGCGCTTCCGGAGCTCGATCTTGTTCTGCGTGACGCGGCTCGCCTCGAGCAGATCGTCGAGCAGTCGCGCCATCTGCGACGACTGGCGCTCGAGCGTCTCGAGGTACCGGGCGCGCGTCGCGTCGTCGCCTCCCCCGCGCAAGAGACGCGTCGCGGTGACGATCGCGCTCAGCGGATTGCGGAGCTCGTGCGAGAGCATCGCCAGGAACTGATCGCGCCGCCGCATCGCCTCGCGGATCTTCTCGTGGGCCTCCTTGAGGCTCCCGATGTCGACCAGCGTCAGGACTACCCCGCCGACGATCCCGCGCGCGCGGTAGGGCAGGATGCGCAGGTAGAAGGAGCGACCGTGCGCGTCCGGCGGGAGCTCGCGCTCGATGCGCTCTCCGTTCGCCAGACAGCGTCGCAGGTCGTCCACGAGGTGCGGGTGCTGCATCGAGTGGGCGAACGTATCGATGGGCCGTCCGACGTCGTGCGGCACGAGGTTGAATGTCTGCGCGATGTGCGGCGTGTACTTGCGGACCCGGAGCTCCTGGTCGAGGAAGATGGTCCCGATCTCGGTGCTCGAGAGCAGATTGTCCATGTCGTTCGTCAGCTCGACGAGCTCGGCGATCTTGCGCGTGTGCTCCGCGTTGACCGTGTAGAGCTCCTCGTTGACGCTCTGCAGCTCCTCGTTGGTGCTCTGGAGCTCTTCGTTCGCCGCGAGCAGTTCCTCGTTGCTCGCCTGCAGCTCCTCGTTGCTCGTCTCGAGCTCCTCGATGGCCGCCTGCAGGTTCTCCTTGGTCGACATCAGCTCGGCTTCGAGCGCACCGAGCTGCGCGCGCGACATGGAGTCGAAGTCGACGTTGGTCTCCGGCAGCGCCTGCTCCACCGGCGGCGCCGGCACGTCGAGGCGCTCGAAGGAGACGAGGACGTGGGCGGGCGATCCAGCCCGCGTCTCGACGCGGCGCAGGGACACCTTGTAGACGGCGCGCTCGTCGCCCTCGCCGAACGCCATCCCGTTGAAGACGATGGTCGTCGGGTCGGAGAGAACGCGCTTGATGCCGCTCGCGAGCGCCACCTTCAGCTCAGGATCGACGAGCTCGGTCACGTCGAGCCCCTGTCGCCCGTCGCGCGGTTTGAGGAACCGGCTCGCTCCGCCGAAGGCGTGCACGAGCTCCCCGCGATCGTCGACGAGGAGGCTCGGCGGCATGTGCTCGGCGAGCAGCGCGTCGTACGTGCCGAGGAGGTGCGACAGCGCATAGCGTCCGAACGGCGCCTTCGGCGACGGCGGGAGCGGTCGGTGCTCCGTCGGCGTCATTCGCGACGACGGCTGGAAGCGCGGATCCACCGGGACACGTACGTCGCTGGACTTTCGGTAGAGGCGCCAGTGCTTGTCGAGCGTCTCGTAGTCGTGCGCGAGCTGCGCCGGACTCTCGCTGGGACCGAGAAAGAGCACGCCTCCTCGGTTGAGCGCGAAGTGGAACAGCGAGAGCGCTTTCTGCTGCGCCGCAGGCTGGAGGTAGATGAGCAGATTCCGGCAGCTCACGAGGTCGACCCGGGTGAACGGCGCGTCGCGGATCACGTTGTGCGGGGCGAACACGATCGTCTGCCGGATCTCCGGCACGATCTGGTAGGTGCGCCCGTTCCGGTGGAAGTACCGCTCGATGCGGTCGCGCGGCACGTTGACGAGCGACTCCCCGTCGTAGACGCCCCGCGCCGCGCGCTCGAGCGATCCCGCATGCACATCGGTCGCGAAGATCTTGACGGGCCGCTCGCCGGCGACCCCCATGGCCTCGTGGATCGCGATGGCCAGCGAATACGCCTCCTCCCCCGTCGCGCAGCCTGCGATCCACGCGCGGAAGGGCATGTCCTTCGGCGATCGCCTGAGAGCCTCGGGGAGCACCTTCTGCTCGAGGATGGCGAACGCCTCCTCGTTGCGGAAGAAGCGCGTCACGCCGATGAGCAGGTCGCGATAGAGCACGTCGAGCTCCTCGCGCCGGTCCCGGAGGTGATCGACGTACGCCTCGAGGTCCTCGGCGTGGGTGAGCGCGAGGCGGCGCTCGATGCGCCGGGTTACGGTGCTCGGCTTGTAGTGCGTGAAGTCGATGCCGAACTCGCCCTCGAGCATCGCGTAGATCTTCTCGAGCCTCGTGTGCGCGTCGCGCCTCCGCAGTCCGCTGGAGGGCCTGCCCGGCGTCTGCTTCGCGTGCTCCACGAGAACGCGCGGCATGTCGTGCGGGGCGAGCACCCAGTCGGCCACGCCGGCGTCGCGGGCCGTCTTCGGCATCCCGTCGAACTGCGCGCTCTCGGTGTCCTGGACGATGACGAGCCCTCCCGCGTCGTGGACGGCGCGCACGCCCCTCGAACCGTCGCTTCCGCCGCCGGAGAGCACGATGGCGATCGCGCCCGAGCCGCAGTCCTGGGCGAGGGAGCGGAAGAAGACGTCGATGGGCAGCGCGAGCTCGCTCTGCTTGTCCCGCTCCGTCAGGAGCAGGTGCCCGCCCGAGACGATCATCTCCTTGCCGGGCGGTATCAGGTACACGTGGTCGGCTGCGACGGGCATGCCGTCCTCGACCAGCCGGATGGGGAGCCTCGTGTGACGCGCGAGGAGCTCGTCCATCATGCTCCGGAAGTCCGGAGACAGGTGCTGCACGATGACGTAGGCCATCCCGGTGTCGGCCGGCAGGTGATCGAAGAAGCGCTCGAGAGCGTCGAGCCCGCCAGCGGACGCGCCGATGCCGACCACGAAGGCGGGCCTGGAGGAGGGGCTGCTCTGGAGAGCGCTCTCAGTGACCGAGGGAGTGCCCAGGAGGACCATTCCGGGAGTGGCAGCGGGAGCAACGGCTGTGCCTCAAGCATGGGCCCGAGGAGGTTCCGCGATTTCGCCGGGGGGAAACCGCCCCTGCGTGCAAACTCGCACGTGGCAACCTGCCTCGTCGCGAGGCGCGTGTGCGCCTAGACTCCCCGGCCCATGAGCAAGGCCATCTTCATCACCGGCGCGGCGTCGGGCATCGGCCGCGCGACGGCGCTCCTCTTCGCGAAGCGGGGCTGGTTCGTCGGGCTCTATGACGTGAACCGCGAGGGGCTCGAGTCCCTGCGGCGCGAGGTCGGCGATGGCCGGAGCATCCACGGCGTCCTGGACGTGACCGATCTCGATGCCTTCAAGCGCGCCGTCGACGCGTTCGGCGAGGCATCCGGCGGCAAGATGGATGCGCTCTTCCAGTCGGCCGGCGTGCTCGAGATGGGGCTCTTTCCCGACGTGCCGCCGCAGCGCGCCATGAGGATGATCGACATCAACGTGAAGGGCGTGGTCAACGGCGTGTACGCCGCCCTGCCGATGCTGGAGAAGACGCCGGGGAGCGCCATCGTGACCATGTGCTCCGCGTCCGCCGTCTACGGCACCCCGGAGCTGGCGGTGTACTCGGCGACCAAGTTCTTCGTGCGCGGCCTGACCGAGGCGCTCGACATCGAGCTTCGCAAGCGGCGCGTCCGCGTGGTCGACCTGATGCCGCTCTACGTGGACACCCCCATGGTCAACGACGCGTCGCACAAGGCGCGATCCATGACCACCCTCGGCGTGAAGCTGACGGCCGAGGACATCGCCGAGCGCGTCCTGGCCGCGGTGGAGACGCCGGTCCGGGGCGCGCCGCACGTGATCCCGCAGGCCAACGTGCGCTTGCTGAGGACGCTGTCGGGCCTGATTCCGTCGTCAGGTAGGACGATCCAGCGGTTCTTCGCTAAACTCTAGGGCATGGACCGTCGCACCTTCGTCGGGGGAGTCGCTGCCACAGCCGCCACCGCCACGTTGCTGCGAACCGGCACCGCGCGAGCCGATTCGCCGAGCCTCCCGGGCCTCGCTGCCCAGCCGCCCGCGGGCTTCTCGCCCATGAGCGCGCCAGGGGTGGTCGTCCGGGTCAAGAAGAGCGGGTGCCTGGAGGCCAACGGCATCTTCCCCAAGGCCGACGACGCCAAGGAGATGCTCCGCCGGGCCATGCAGGAGCTGACCGGCAAGACGGACCTGGTCGAGGCCGTCAGGCAGTTCATCCACCCGCAGGACAGGGTGTGCGTGAAGGTCAACGGCATCGCCCAGCAGAACATGGCGACGAACAAGGAGCTGGTCCTCCCGTTCGTCCAGGCGATGGTCGACGCGGGCGTGCCGGGGGCGAACATCACGCTGCTCGAGCAGTACCCCGGCTTCTTCCAGGCCACGCGCATCCGCCCGAAGGACGTGCCGCAGGGCGTGGTCATCAGCTGGCACTCGAACAAGGACGCGACGATGGACTGGCGCCCCGTGGCCAACGGCCGCCAGTGCAAGTTCGTGCGCGTGCTGACCGAGTCGACGGCCCTCGTGAACTTCGGGCTCATCAAGGACCACTCGATCCAGGGCTACACGGGCGCCCTGAAGAACATGACGCACGGCTGCAACGTCAACCCGCAGGACTTCCACGACCGCAAGAACAGCCCGCAGATCGCCATCCTCGCATCCCAGGACGTGCTCCGGTCGCGCCTGCGACTTTGCATCTACGACGGATTCAAGCTGATGGCCCACGGCGGCCCGCTCTGGAAGCAGCCTCAGTACGTGGTGCCGCACGAGAGCGTCTACGTCGCGACCGACCCGGTCGCGCTCGACTCCATAGGCTGGGGCGAAGTCGAGAAGGCGCGCGCCGGATTCGGACTCAAGTCGCTGAAGGACGAGGGCCGCGAGCCCGCCTACATCCGCTTCGCGGAGGGCCTGGGCGCGGGGATTGCCGACCCGAGCAAGATCACCCTGCGCGAGGTGACCCTGTAACGGTAGTATCGGTCTCGTGGGAGTCCGCGACTCCGAGCGCACCCGGGTCACGAAGATCCACAACGACGGCCAAGGCAGCGGCCCGAAGGCCGCACGCCCCGGGGAAGCCTGCGTCATCGTGATCTACGGCCCCGAGCTGGGGAAGCGCGTGCAGCTCGGCACGGCCCCGTTCGAGATCGGCCGCTCTTCGAAGAACGACCTGTTCCTCGACCAGGAGAGCATCAGCCGCCACCACGCGCGCATCACGTTCGACGGCACGCAGTACTGGGTGGCGGACAACAACTCGACGAACGGCACCTACGTCAACGACGAGGCGATCCGCGAGCAGCGCCTGCGAGACGGGGACCAGATCCGCATCGGGCGGTCGATCCTGAAGTTCATGACGGGCGAGAACATCGAGGTGCACTACCACGAGGAGATCTACCGCCTGATGACGGTGGACGGCCTCACCCAGGTGTTCAACCGGCGGTACTTCAACGAGGCCCTCGAGCGCGAGTTCAACCGCTCCAAGCGCTACGACCGCGCCCTGGCGCTCATCGCGTTCGACATCGACCACTTCAAGCGCGTGAACGACACCCACGGCCACCTGGCGGGCGACAACCTGCTTCGCCAGATCGCGACCGCCGTGAAGCCACGCCTGAGGCGCGAGGACATCTTCGCCCGCACCGGCGGCGAGGAATTCGGCATCCTCCTCCCCGAGATCGGGGTGGATGGCGCGAGGATCACGGCAGAGAAGGTCCGACGCATCGTCGAATCGACGCCCCTTCGCTACGAGCAGCAGGTGATCCCGGTCACCGTGAGCCTTGGTTGTGCACAGATGCTCCCTGCGGATACGACTCCCGAGGAGCTGTACAAGCGTGCCGACGAGAGGCTCTACGAAGCCAAGCAGGGCGGACGCAACCGCGTGATGGGCTGATCTGGATCATTCTCGGGATCACGCCGAGGGCAGAGCTCCCTGCGGTCGGGCGTGAGGTGAGTTGGAAGCGAGGGCGGAGCACCCTGCGACCGATCGCGAGGTGCGTTGCGATCGAAGGTAGAGCACCTTGCGATTGGGTGCGGGGTGCATTGCGATCAAGGGTGGAGCGCCTTGCGATCGGTGTGGAGTGCATTGCGATCGAGGGTGGAGCACTCTGCGATGGGGTGTGGGGTGCATTGCGATCGAAGGTGGAGCACCTGCGATCGGGCGTGAGGTGCAGTGCGATCGAGGCCCCAG
>DASVWO010000305.1:0-2622 GCA_036393165.1 Polyangiaceae bacterium
CGAGCGCAGCGAGCACGGCGAGGACGAGCGCGCGCTTCATCGATGCGGGACTCCGGCGAAGGTCGAAAAGTGACCGAGGATCGCAGCCGAGTCGCGGTCGCAGTACAGAAGCACCGCGATGACGACGAACGTCTGCCCGAAGCGCGTGCCGTCGGCGAGCGGCGAGAGGTCGCCGTACAGGAAGCGCGAGAACGGAAGCTGGAGGGCGTCCTCGCCGCGGAGCAGAAACGCTGCGATCCCGGACTCGAGCACGACGACGATCCCGATTCCCGTCACCCAGAAGAAGCGTCGCTGCGAGCGCGCGGCCAGCGGGCCGCGCACGATGAGGAGCTTGAAACCGATGCCGCCGACGGCCAGCGCGAGCCCGAGGAAGTAGAGCCAGCGCACGATGTCCTCGGAGCGCGTCGGCCCCTGCGCGCCGACGGCATCCGTCACCGGCGGCGCAGGCACGCCGACGCCGAACGTGTACACGCCCGAGACGATGTGTCCGTCGTTCGACAGCGCCTGCCAGCGCACCGTGTACGGGCCTTTCGGCAGGCGCGGCAGCGGCGCGACGATCTCGCGCTGCGACGGAATCACGCGCGGCGTCCCGGCGACGTTCTCGCCCTTCAGCGTGAGCACGACGAGAGCCTTCGGCAGCGCGTCCACCGTCTGGTCGAATTGGAGGACGACCTGCCGCGGCGAGGCTGCGAGTCGCTGCCGGAACCCCGGCGATTCCTTGCGCAGCGACGCGTGCGCGAACGCGGACGAGGGCAGCACGAGCGCAGCGAGCACCACGATGAAGAGAGTGCGCTTCATCGGTGCGGGACTCCGGCGAAGGTCGAGAAGTGGCCGAGGATGGCGGCCGAGTCGCGGTCGCAGTACAAAAGGACAGCGATGACGATGAACGTCGCCGCGAATCCGGAGGCCGCGACGGTGGAGCGCGGCCGGAACGCCTGTGCGAGCGGGAAGACGGAGGCGACGAGGAGCGTCCAGCCCAGCGCGTGGTGCAGGAACGCCGCGCGTGCGAAGTACCAGCCGTTCTGCTCGTGCACGAGGAAGGCCGTCCCCGAGATGATCATCGCAGCCGCCACCGTGAGCCGCCAGTACTGCGAGTGGAGCTTGCCGCGCGCCACGCCGAGCTCGGCCGCGCCGCTGATCATCAGCACCTGCGCCCACGACCCGTGCGCGACCATGTGGATCATCGAGTTCGTGTACAGCGCCATCACCGGCCACATGAGGACGCCGAGCAGGAAGAGCAGGCCCGGCCACAGGTAGCGCCGCCAGGGCCGGCGCGCCCAGACCTCCTTCCCGACGATCGTCTCGGCGAAGAAGAGAAGGCCGAGGATGAGGACGCCGGTGGCGAACCACCAGTGCACCATCTCCGCCTGCGGCTCGATCCCGGCGACGATCATCGCCCTGCGTCCTCCAGGTCCTCGACGAGCCCCGGCGCGATGAAGAGCCGGAAGAGCACGCCCACGAGCGCGACGTAGAGCGGAGGCTCGGCGAGGAGCCACCACAGTCCCTGTCCGTGCGGGTGCAGCAAGGTCAGCCGCCACGGCTGCACGAGCGCCCACACGATTCCCGCGACCACCGTCGCGGGCCCCATCGCGAGCACGGCGCGTACGCGCGCCGAGCGCGCCGCGGTCCGTTCCTTCTCCCTCTCACCCTGCAGCCGATGCGCGATGTCCGCGCTCATGTCCTACCTCCTTGTCGAGCAGTCCGCCGTCAGGCGGACAGAGGAGGCGGACGGGACTCGAATGCGAGCCCGAACCACCGGCGAGGCGCGGCGGCGAGATGGAGGTCGACCGGGCGCGCCGGCTCGACGATCAGCCGACGCGCGTAAGCGACCGCGCGTGCGGCGAGCTGCTCGTAGTCGCGCAGCCACACCTCGACGCTCCGGAAGAGCATGGCCACGAGCACCGCCAGCACCGCGAAGACGGGAAGCGCCGACGTGTGGAGCCACGGGAAGAGGAACGGCGTGCCGTGCTCCGCGTCCATCTGCACGAGGTAGATCGCGGAGGTCACGAGGAACGACACGAGCCACAGCCGAGGCGAGAGCTCGACGCGCACTCGCGGGCGGCCGAGCAGCCCGGCCAGGCGGCGCGCCTTCGCGAACCGCCACGCGACACGCGCCAGCATGAGCGCGACTCCGAGCTTCACGCCCGCGAGCAGGAACGGGTAGTAGTCCGCGTGGCGGTAGCTGAGGGGGCCGACGTGACGGCCGACGTCGATGCGATGCGCCAAGCTGCGGCCGAGGAGCTCGGCAACGGGCGCGAGCAGGACGAGAGCGACCTGAGCAAGCCACCGCTGGCGCATGGCTGAAGGGTACTAACCCAAGAGGGTCAAAGACCACTCGCTTCGATGCTCTGCATCGAGCGAGAAGAGCATGATCCGTTGGAACCGTCCGAGACAGAGGGCGCCGGCGGTGAAGGGCACCTGCTCGCTCCGAGGGGAGAGCAGGGCCGCTACCACGCGCTCGCGGTTCGGCTGGCCGCTCGGGACGACCCGTTCCAGCAGCACCTCGAGGTCCTCGAAGAACCCCGTCTCGCGCTCCTGGACGCGGACGATCGCGAGCGAGTGCAGCGGGTGCACGTACGCGATTCCGTCGGCCTTCCCCGAGCGGGCGACCGACTGCGAGAC
>DASVWO010000306.1:0-48540 GCA_036393165.1 Polyangiaceae bacterium
CTGGTCGATCGTGAGGCGCAGGGTTCCGTCGCCGAAACGCGTGATGAGCTCCGCGAGCGCGCGCATCTGCGCCGCCGTGACGTCGCCGAGGAAGAGCCGCGTGTACACCGCGGCGTAGCCCTCTTGCTTCTGGTCGAGCGCGCACGCGCTCCGCCACTGCAGGTACCCGGCGGGGTGGGGGCCCTGCCCGTTCTGGACCGGCGGCGCCGGCTTGTTGCGCGGGTTCTCCGGCAGCGTGAGCTCCCGCATCGCCTCGGCGTCCACCGCGGCGCGCTGCTCGGCGTACCCGGCGCGGAATCCTTCCTCGCCCAGCTTGCGCAGCACGTACTTCATGCGCGCGCGGTGCTTGTTGTCGCGGTTCCCGAGCGCGTGGAAGAGGCGCACGACCGCCTCGCCGACGCGCCCGAGCTCCGCGGCCGGGACGAAGTCGTGCAGCGTGATGGCCGCCTGCGGCGTCGTCGACAGCCCGCCGGCCGCGTACACCTTGAACCCGCGCTCCCCGTCCTTCACCTGCGCGATGAAGCCCAGATCGTGGATCGCGCCGTAGGCGCAGTCGGTCCCGCAGCCGCTGAAGGCGATCTTGAACTTGCGCGGCAGCGACGACGACAGCGGGTGCCGCAAGAAGTGCCGCACGAGCGCCTCGGCGTACGGCGATACGTCGAACGCCGCGCCCGAGCACACCTCGGCGAGCTCGCACGCGGTGACGTTGCGCACCGAGTTGCCGCACGCCTCGCGCGTCGTGATCCCCACGTCGTCGAGCTTCCGCATCGAGCTCTCGATGTCCTTCATCTTCATGAAGTGGAGCTGGATGTTCTGTCGCGTCGTGACGTGGCCGAAGCCGCGCGAGTGCTGCTCGGTGATGTCGGCGATGACGCGGAGCTGCTCCGGTCCGAGGAGCCCCATCGGGATCTTGATGCGGAACATCTGCACGTCCTGCTGCCGCTGGCCGTACACGCCGCGCAGCAGACGGAACATGCGGAACTGTTCCGACGTGATCTCGCCGCGCTCGAACGCGGCGAGCTTGTCGACGAACTCGTCGATGTCCTTCGGATTGCTGAACTTGGGCAGGAAGGGCTGGTCGCTCATGGGGCCTCAAACGCTCTGCTGGGCGGTCCCCTCGGCCTCGAGGTACCCGAGCTCGCGCAGCTTCGAGAAGATGCGTGCCGCTCCCTCGTCGACCGAGACGACCGACGTGTCGAGCCGCAGCTCCGGCGAGAGCGGCTCCTCGTACGGGTCGCTGATGCCCGTGAACTGCTGGATCTCCCCCGCGATGGCCTTCTTGTAGAGCCCCTTCACGTCGCGGCGGATGCACTCCTCGAGCGGCGGGGCGACGTGCACCTCGACGAAGTCGCGGATGAGCGCGCGCGCCTTGTCGCGTGTCTCGCGGAACGGACTGATCGCCGCCGTGATGACGACGACGCCGTTGCGCGCGAGGAGGTGCGCGACGAACGCGATGCGCGCGATGTTCGTGTCACGGTCCTCGCGTGAGAAGCCGAGGCCCTTGGAGAGGTTGGTCCGGACGACGTCGCCGTCGAGGATCTCGACGCGCTTGCCGTGCCCGCGCAGCTTGGGCGCGATCGCCTCGGCGAGCGTGGACTTGCCCGCGCCCGAGAGGCCGGTGAACCAGATGACGACGCCTTCCTTCTTTCTGGACATGACTCACACCTGCTTGGAAGCGGCCTGCCTGTAGGCCTCGATGAGGATTGCCGCGACCTCGGGTCGCGAGTACTCGGCGGGCGGCGCGTCGCCCTTGGTGAGGAGCTCGCGCACGCGCGTTCCGGAGAGGAGGAGGCGCTGGTCCTCGGGGTGCGGGCACGTCTTGACCGACGCGACCGCGCCGCAGCCGCGGCACCAGAAGCTGTGCTCGAAGAAGAGCGTCTGGATCTTCAGCTCGCCGGGCTCCAGCGTGTCGAAGATGCGCTGCGCGTCGTACGTGCCGTAGTAGTTGCCGACGCCGGCGTGGTCGCGGCCCACGATGAAGTGGGAGAAGCCGTAGTTCTGACGGGCGACCGCGTGGAGCAGCGCCTCGCGAGGCCCGGCGTAGCGCATCGCGAAGGGGAACACGCTGAGGAGGACGCGGTCCTTCGGGAAGTACTTCTCGAGCAGCGTCTCGTAGCAGCGTACGCGCGTCGCCGCGGGCACGTCGTCGCCCTTGGTCTCGCCGACGAGCGGGTGCACGACGAGGCCGTCGGTGATCTCGAGGGCGCAGCGCAGCAGGTACTCGTGCGCGCGGTGGATCGGGTTGCGCGTCTGGAACGCGACGGTGCGGCGCCAGCCGCGCTCGGCGATGACGGCGCGCACTTCGGCCGGATCGCGGTGGTGCTGGGGGAAACGGCGCTCGATGGTGCGGCGCGCGAGCGTGATGCGCCCGGCGAGGCCCACCTCGTCGCGGTGCTCGAAGAGCCACGCGACGCCGGGGTGCTTCGTCTCGGTCGTCTTGTAGACCTCGCGGGCCTCGAGGTCGCGATCGAACTCGTACACCTCGTCGACCGCGATGGTGCCGACCGGCTCTCCGCCCGCGTCCACGAGCGCCGCCTCGCTGCCCGCGCGGTACTTGCCCGCTTCGGCGCGCGGAACGCCCAGGGTGATCGGGATGGGGAAGAGCGTGCCGTTCGCCAGGTGCGTCTTCTCGATCACGGACCGGTAGTCCGCGTGTCCGAGGAAGCCCTCGAGCGGAGAGAGGGCGCCGGTCGCGATGAGCTCCGCGTCGGCCCCGGTCCGCGCGTCCAGCTTCACCGCGGGGAGGGTCCGGGCGCGCCGGAGCAGGTCCTCGGCTTCGCCATCGCGGACGAGGCGGTCGACCAGCCTGCCCCCGTGCGCGGGCACTTCGCGGGCCGAAACGCGTGATACTGTGGCCGACGCTGCATGTGCGCCGTCGGGCGCACCGTTCGTCGGGGTGGAGCTGTTCACTTTAGCGATCATGTGTTCGATATAATGGAGGCAGATGTGGCAGCGCGCAAGTCGATTCGTCCCGTGGCGGCCCCAGGGGACGACGTGGGGGCCGCGGAGCTCGGTCGCCGCGTGGCGGAGAACCTCCGGCAGCGCAGAAAGGCCCGCAGCATGTCGCTGGACGACCTGGCGCGCGCGTCGGGCGTGAGCCGGGCGGCCCTGTCGCAGATCGAGACGTGCAAGAGCAACCCCACCGTGGGCGTGCTCTGGAAGATCGCGGTCGGACTCGGCATTCCCTTCGCGGAGCTGATCGGCGCGCCGCGGTCGGGGGCCGCGGTGCTGCGGAGGGCGGATTCGCAGCTTCTTCGCTCGTCGGACGGACGCTTCGAGAGTCGCCCGCTGACCCCCGCGGGCGCCTCTCCTCTCGTGGAACTGTACGAGCTGCGGATGTCGGCACGCTCGACGCACCGGTCGGAGGCGCATGCGCCGGGGACGCACGAAGTGGTCGTCGTCCTCACCGGCCAGCTGCGCCTGCACGTGGACCAGGAGGTCTACGAGCTCGCCGCCGGCGACTCGATCGCCTTCGCGGCCGACCGGACGCACTCCTACGAGAACCCCGCCGGGGCCGAGGCCCGGTACCACAACGTGATCGTGTACGAGAGGTAGCCGGCGGGGCTTGCCGATGCGGCTGACCTTCGTTATAACGAAGGCGTGTTCGCAGTCCCGAAGGCCTGGATGGGCGGCGGCGTCTCGGAGGCGGATTCCTCGCTGGTCGTGGTGCGGCCGGCACGCACCGGCACGGCCATCGCGCTGGACGACGTTTCCCTGCGGATCGACGCGGGGGCAGGGGAGGTCGAGATCCTCCGCAACGCGTCCCTCCACGTGGGAGCCGGGGAGTTCGTCTGCCTCCTCGGGCCGTCGGGCAGCGGGAAATCCACCATCCTGAACCTCGTCGCCGGTCTAGCGCAGCCCACCTCGGGGCGCGTGCTCCGCGGCGAGGTGCCCGTCGCGGGCCCGGGGCCGGACCGCGCCGTGGTCTTCCAGGACGCCGCGCTCTTCCCGTGGCTCACGCTGCGGCGCAACGTCGAGTACCCGCTGGAGTTGCAGGGCCTCAAGAAAGGCGAGCGCGCCGCGCGCAGCGAGGAGCTGCTGCGCCTCGTGCATCTGTGGCGCTTCCGGGACCAGTACCCGCACGAGCTCTCCGGCGGGATGCGCCAGCGCGGCGCGATCGCGCGCGCCCTCGCCACGGACCCGGCGGTGTTGCTGATGGACGAGCCCTTCGCCGCCCTCGACGCGCAGACTCGCGAGATCCTGCAGGGCGAAGTCGAGCGCATCTGGAGCGCCACGCGCAAGACGATCGTCTTCGTCACGCACAACGTCCGCGAGGCGGTTCGCCTGGCGGACCGGATCGTGCTGATGGGGACGAGGCCGGGGCGCATCCTTCACGAGGAGACGGTGGACCTTCCGCGTCCGCGCGCCGCGAACGACGCGCGGGTCGCGGAGCTTGCAAACGGCATCTCGCAGCGCATCGCGAGCGAGGTCGAGAAAGTCGCGCGAGAGGAGGCAGACGATGCGTGGGTGGCTCCGGGCGGGGCTGGCCGGCGCGATTCTCGTCGCGCTCTGGGCCGCGCTGGCTGAGATCCTGCGCACGCCGCTCGCGCCTGGCCCGCTGGCCGTCGCGCGCTCGCTGCTCGCAGGGTTCCGGGACGGCACGCTGATGCGCGCGCTCGTGACGAGCGTGGCGCGGCTCCTCGTGGGTTACTCGATGGCGCTGGCGATCGGCGTGCCGCTCGGGACGGCGCTCGCGCGGTCGCGCCTCGTGAAGCAATCGGTCGGGCCCATCGTGCTGGGCCTCAGCTCGGTGCCGAGCATCTGCTGGCTGCCGCTGGCGATCCTCTGGTTCGGGCTGAGCGAGTGGGCCATCCAGCTCGTCGTGGTGCTCGGGGCGGCGCTGCCGGTGGCGGTCGCGACCGAGAACAGCGTGCGGCACGTTCCGCCGTCGATCGAGCGCGCGGCGCGCACCATGGGCGCGCGGGGTGCGCGGCTGATGCTCACGGTCACGATGCCGGCGGCGCTGCCGGGGATCCTCGGAGGCGCCAAGGTCGGGTGGACGTTCGCGCTGCGCTCGCTCATGGCGGGCGAGCTGCTCTTCGTGTCGGGGGGGCTCGGGCAGCTGCTCGAGACGGGCCGCGACCTCGGCGACACGGCGCTGGTGCTCGCGGTCGTCGTGGTCATCGTGGCGCTCGGGCGCGCGAGCGAAGTGCTGCTATTTTCTCGTGCGGACCGGGCCATCGCCCGTCGTTGGGGAATGGAGGCTGCCTAGATGACCCGACCGGACGGAACGCGCGTCGTGCGGCGCGGCAAGGTGTGGCTCGTCGGTGCCGGTCCGGGCGACCCGGAGCTTCTCACGGTGCGCGCTCATCGGCTCATCGCGAACGCGCGCGTGGTGGCGTTCGACGAGCTCGTGTCGCCAGCGGTGCTGGCGCTCGTGCGGGCGGATGCCGAGCGGATCCCCGTGGGGCGGCGCGCCGGAGGCTGCCGGCATCACGAGGCACGCATTCACCCGCTCGTCGTGCTGCGCGCGATGGAGGGGCACGAGGTCGTGCGCATCAAGGGCGGCGATCCGCTGGTCTTCGGGCGCGGCGGTGAGGAAGCCGAGGAGCTGGCGGCGGCGCGCGTTCCCTTCGAGATCGTCCCGGGCATCTCGGCGGCGCTCGGGGCCGCCGCGAGCACCGGGATCCCGCTCACGCATCGCGACGCCGCGTCGAGCGTGACGCTCGCTACGGCGCACGCGGCGGGGCCCGACGCGGCACCGCACCTCGAGGCGAACGTGCCGCGCGAGGGCACCGTCGTCTTCTACATGGGCCTCGGCCGGCTGCGCGAGACGTGCGCGGCGCTCGTCGCGGGTGGGCGCGCGGCGTCCACGCCGGCGGCGGTCGTGTCGCACGCGACGCTGCCGGACCAGCGAGTCGTCACCGGCACGCTGGCCGATCTGGCCGACCGGGTCGCGACCGAGGGCCTCGAACCGCCGGCGCTGCTCGTCGTCGGCGACGTCGTCGCGCGCCGCGTGGAGAGCCCGCCGTCACTCACCGCCGCGGGCGATCTCGCGGACGAGCTGGGCGAAGCGATCGGCCATCGGCGTACCGTCGCGTAGCCATTGCGCACGCAGCTCCTCGGCGCGGCGTATCCACTCCTCGGCCGGGAGCACGTGCTCGATCACTTCGCGGAGCAGTCGCGTGAGCGCCGGCGCCGCACCGGACGACGAGATGGCCACGACCATCGGGGGCCTGCGCACGACCGCGGCCGAGTAGGCGCTCGCGTTCGGTGGATCGTCGACGGCGACGCAGAAGACACGGCGCGCCTCGGCTGCCGATGCCACGGCCCGCTGCACGTCGGGGCTCGACGTCGCCGCGCACACGAGCCAGGTGCCTCCGACGTCCGCTTCTTCGAACGCCCGCGCGCGCCACTCGACGCGTCCGTCGTCCGCGAGCCGCTTGACCGCGTCGTTCGCCTCCGGCGCGACGACGCGCACACGCGCGCCAACGTCGAGAAGCGACGTGATCTTTCGCTCGGCGACCGACCCGGCGCCGACGACGAGCGCCAGCTTGCCCTCGAGCTTCAGGAAGAGCGGGAGGAGGTTCGCGCCGTCGGCTTCTCGCACGCCCTCGAGTCTACCCGCAGCTCGAAGCGCGCGCCCTCCGACTCGAGCCGGCGCGCGGCCGTCTCGATCGCGAGGCTCCCCACGTCGCATCCCGCGAACCGGCGACCCAGTGCCGTCGCCGCGACGAGCGTGGTGCCGGACCCGCAGAACGGGTCGACCACGAGGGCCCCCTCGCGGCTCGACGCGCGCACGATGCGATCGAGCAGCTTGAGCGGCTTCTGCGTCGGGTAGCCCGTGGTCTCGCGGCGCAGCGGTGTGTTCGCGTTCATCGCGGGGCAGTCGCTCCAGACGCTACCGATCGCGCGGCCCTCGTCGGCGTAGTAGCGGTACGTCCGCCCGCCGATGGTCCGCTCTCGGTAGCGGCGGCCCTCCGCGTCCGTCTGCGCGAAGTGCATCGCGAGGCTCGTCGCGGCGAACGGCTCGCGGAGCGCCGGGTCGCGTGCGTTCCATACAGGCTCGGCGCCCCGCGCGTAGAGCAGGAGCAGCTGGTGCGTCATCCCAGGGCCACGTCGCGTTCCGCGCACGCCGTTGCCGGGGACCCACACGATCTCGCCGAGGAAGGCGCGGCGACCGAAGACGCGGTCGCACGCGATCTTCGCCTCGTGCGCGGCGCGATGGTCGAGGTGCAGCCACATGGTGCCGTCCGCGCCCAGGCAGTCGCGCACCGCCGCGAGTCGGGGCTCGAGCCACGAGACGTACGCGTCGATGGACGGCCAGCGGTCCTCGTACGCGACGGGCCCGCGCGCGCGCAGGCCCCCGTTCTTCGTGCGCGCGCCGAATGCGGCGCCCACGTTGAAGGGCGGATCCAGGTACGCGAGCTGCGCCGACCCCGCCGGCACGTGGCGCGCGAGCCCGATCGCGTCGCCGTGAACCAGCAACCCGCTCGTCGGGTGTTCGAGTCCGCTCTCTCGCTCCGCTCGAGCGTGCGGACTCACGGCGCGCTCTTCGCGCTCGCGCCGACCACCGGGGTGGCCTGCTGCGGCTCCGCGGGCAGCAGCAGCGCCAGCGCGAGATCCGCGTCGCTCTCCTGCGGGCGCGGCTCGTCGTACGAGAGCCACGGACGCCGCGGCCCGATGTTCTCGCACCCCGCGACCGTCTCGTCCGCCGAGCACGCGGTGCGCACGTGGATGTGGTCATCGTGCACGCCGCCCGGATTCGGCTGGAGCATCACCTGCTGTGCCCGCGCGATCGTCTCGAGCGGCTCGCCGCGCGCGGTGGCCCACTCGAGCAGCATCGCCTCGGCCACCTCGCTCACGAAGATCCACTGCACGCGCGCCTCCGGATCGTCGAGCAGGGCGCGCACGAGCCGCCACTCGCGGTCCACGTCGAAGCGCAACCAGCGTGCGTGCGCCTCGTCGCGCGCGAGCCCGTCGGCGCCGAAGTGCACGAAGCCAGGGCTGTCGACCGGCGCGCCGTCGAGCGTCGTCACGTAGAAGAGGAGGTCCGCGTCCACGCCGGACCGGTGCGAGAAATGCGGAGAGAGCGGACCCCCGCCCGTCGGCGTCGAGAGGTCACCGACGTAGAGCTGCGCTCCGGGTCGCTCCTCGGCGACGCGGGCTGCGGCGCGCACGATCGCCTCGGTGAAGCGGGGGAGTCCCCAGTGTCGGTCGTTGCCTCGGAGCCAGCGCAGACCCGGCGCGTCGCGCGGGAGCTGCTCGCCGGCAACGAGCACGCCGCGGCTGGGCGACCCGATCGACCCGTGCCACGCCGGAGCGAGCGGCGAGGGGGCCCGGGCGCAGCCGGCGAGCAGGAGAGCGCCGCAGGCGAGCCACTTCGCGGGGTGCACCTCCTTGCCTTACCAGATGCCCTCGGGGTGGGGCCAATCCTCCGACCTAGTCGGAGCCGGCTTCCGGCTCGCAGGCGTTCGGGCAGCGCACGGCGAGCGCCGTGCGGCAAGCGGGCTGGCCCACACGGCAGCGCTGGCGGCACCGATCCGCGTCGATGTCCGAGCGAAGGGCGGGCTCTTTCTCCGAGCTGCCGGGCCCGAGCCGCGGCTCGCACTGCGCCTCGCAGTCTCCCTCCTGCGACGCGCAGCGAGCTTCGGCGGCGCGGAGGCACAGCGGCCTCACGCGCGCGAGGTCGGCGCACCCGGCGTCCGCCGGCAGGGTCATCGCCTCCGGCGGTGCCACGTCGGCGTTGCCCCCGCCGCACGCGAGGAGCGCTGCGGCGAGGGCGACGATCGCGGCGATCCTCATGCCGCGATCCTAGCGAACCCGCGAATCAGCCGCCGCTCGGGGCGTCGCCGGTCGCGGCTTCCATCGTGCCGCCGTCGTTCCCGCCGCCCGAGTCGCCGACGGTCACGCCGCCGGCATCGGGCAGATCCTGGCCGAGGAGGAACCCGTTGCAATCGGGCGATCCGCTGACGAACCCGAAGCTGCCCTTGCACTGGAGCACGTCCGGATCGCAGAACAGGTTCGCGTCGCAGTCATCGTTCGTGAGGCAGGCGCCTCCGGACTGCACCCTGGGCTGACACGTCTTGTTCGGCGCGCAGTAATCCGCAGCGACGCATTCGTTCGAGGCGGTGCAGCTCTGTCCCGTCGATGCGGCCGCGATGCACACCGGCAAGCTGCCTCCCGACTTGACCGCGCAGTAGGTGCTGGGCGCGCACTCGTCGCCCGGGTCGGCGCAGGCCTCGTTGAGCATCTTGGGCGTGGGCTTGGCGCAGGCGCCCGTCGTCTCGCCGAGGATCGGAGCGCACACTTCGCCGCTCACCGTGCAGTCGTAGTCGGTATGGCACCCGGAGCCATCGCCGGCGTTGCCGACGAAGACGTGCTCGCACGTGTCGACGAGACCGCCGCTGGCGAACAGGTCGCTGTACTTGATCTGCACGTTGTTGAAGGCCCCGTTGAGCGCGTCGATGCACGCCTTCGCGTTGCCCGACGTGTACGTGCGGCTCGTCGTGTCCGAGCCCGGCAGGTTGTTCAGGATGATGAAGCCCTGCATGCACTGGCTCGTGCGGTAGGTCTCGCACTGGTTCTGATCGACGGCGATGCTGCAGTTGTTGTCGCCGGTCTCCTGGCACTCGGCCTTGGCGACGGCGGTGCAGAAGTCGCTCTGAGTCCCGTACGGGTTGTTGTTTCCGGAGCTGGACGAAGAACAAGCGGTGACGACGATGCCGAGCGCCCCGAGACCGAGGCTGGCGATAAGGCGAATACGCATGGTGGTCCTCTCGTGCCCAAGTTAGCGGGGTCCCGCGGGGGGGCGCAAATCCCGCGTGGGTTGGACGGAGGAGGGAGCCCAGGTCTTCAGTCTAGGGCACCTGCTCCGCCAGGGCCCGGTACTTGGGGCAGTGATGGACGACCGACGCGATGGTCTCCGTGCCCATCAGCGTGGGCAGATTCGGCTCGCAGGTCGCGGGGTTCTCCAGCACGCCGATGATCGAGCCCCAGTAGCCGTACTGGTAGATGTTCTCCGGCAGGCCGGGATCGCCGGTCAGCTGGAAGTGCATGAACAGGGCATCGCCGAAGTCCTTCTTCCACAGGGCGAAGTACTGGAGGTACGCGGCGTACATCCGCTGGTCGTGCTGCGCGAGGTGCTTGATGGGCTGGTTCGTCGTGCCCGAGAGGCCCTGGCCTCCCTCGTACGCCGCGAGCTTCAGCCCGTAGCTCGTCGTCAGCTTGGCGAAGTCCTGGAACACCGTGTCCATCGAGGCGATGTTCGCCTGCGCGCTCGTGAACAGCGTCGACAGCGCGCCCGTCTGCGCGTCGTCGGCGTTGAAGTACGGCGCGTGCGCCACGTAGCTCACGTACATCTTCGGGTCGCCGTAGTTCGCCTTGATGAACTGCAGGCCCACGTCGCTGTAGACCGCGCCGAGCGCCCAGCCGGAGAGCACCGGGGCGATCGCGTCGGCGTGCCCCACCGCGCCCAAGGCCGTCCGGAACGCGTTGCCGATCTTCACGAGGCGGTCGGCCTCGACCTGGCCCACCTTCATGAGGTTCGCGTTGCTCGACATCCAGCTCGGGCCGTAAGTCCCCGTGTACGTGCCGGGGTATCGCGTGGGATCCGCGTTCGCGATCGCGAGGAACGTGTTGTACGCGGTGAAGCCCGTGTTCCACGTCTCGTTGCTGTTCTCGACGATGAGCTGGAACGGCGTCGTGAACCCGGCCGCGTCGCGCGCCGCCTGGATGCGCTTGAAGTCGAGGTTCTGCGCGAAGAACTGCGCGAACGACTGGATGAACGCGTCGGTCGCCAGCTCGGGCACGTTGATCCACGCGTCCTTGCCCGTCTCGTTCACGAGCTCGGCGATGTGCTCGTAGGGCTCGCCGTTCGGGGACGCGCCGAAGTGCGCGGCGTTCGGGCGGTCGGTCCAGTCGGCGAGCTTGCTGCCGTTGATCGCCTCCCACCCCATGAAGCGCATCGCGCGGAACGGCCCGAGGATCGAGATGAACTGCGGCAGGAAGGTGGTCGTCGAGTCGTAGGCGTAGCCCGGGTAGTAGAGGTGCACGTCGGTCACCGTCTGCCCGGCGCCGTTCGTGATCGTGAGCGTGAGGAAGTTGCCGAATGCGCCGGGCGTCCCGGTGATCGCGACGGCGGCGCGTTGCTCGCCGTTGGCCGCCTGCCAGGTGCCCACGAGCTTGCCGATGCCGCTGACGGCGAGGGTGCCCGTGCCCTTGTAGGAGATGTCGTAAGTGCCGCTCGTCAGGACGAACCCGATGTCCGTGGAGCTCGTGCCGTTCACGCCGGCCAGCGGATACCCGTTGGCGTCCTTCTGCGCCGCCGCCGTGTCGAACGGGTTCAGCTGGTAGGTGATGTCCACGCGTGGAAGGTCCGCCGCGACGTTCGTGCCCATCCACGACGAGATGGTCGGGTGCGGGTTCACGCTGCCCTCGGTGCCGGCGTCAGTGCCGCCGTCACGACCGGGGCCCGCGCTGTCGCCTCCGCCCCCCGCGTCGGGGGTGCCGGACCCCGAATCGCCGCCGCCGCCCGCATCGCCTGGGCTCCCATTGGATGCGCCCCCTGACGAGCCGCACGCTGCGGCTGCAGACAGAAGGAGAACCCCCGGTGAGAGCCGCAGAAGCCGCATGTCGGTTCCTCCTCGCCCGGCCCTGGTGCATGGTTCGGGCCCGAGAGAACGATGCGCTATTCGTCGACCTTCTGCCAGAGCGCGCTCTGGTCGCCCTCGTAGACGAGCGTCGTCCCCTGCGTGAAGCGGAAGTCGTAGCGCGCGAGGATGCTCGTGGGCGTGCGGCGCATCTGGGTGGCGCGGCACTCGAGCTCCAGCGGCTCGCCGGGACGCGCGAGCGCCTTGAAGCGCGCGCCGTGGATGCGGCCGCCGTATCCGATCCAGCCCTCGGCGTGTCGCAGGTCGAGCACGTAATAGGCGTGCACGAAGGCGACCATGCCCGTCATGTGCACCATCAGGCCGCCCGAGACGTGCCTCGGGTGGCGCACGGGATGGGCGCGCTGCTCGCGCGTGAGCGGCAGGTCGTCGTGCGTCGGCATACGCGCCACGACGAGGCTCGCTTCGCGGTCGATGCGCAGCACGTCGTCCATCATGAGGCCCCCCGGGCCGTAGGGGCAGTCGGCGAGGAACGCGGGGTCGAGGCTCACGCTGCTCACCGCCCCGTGAACTTGCCGGCGCGGCGCTCGAGAAAGGACATGAGCCCCTCGCGCGCGTCGTCGGTCGCCATGAGCCGCTGGATCTCGGGGAGCAGCGCCCGCGCCGCCTCCGCCTCCTGCACCGCGCGGCGCGCCGACGCGATCGTCGCCATCACGCCGAGCGGCGCCTGCGCGGCGATCGTCTCGGCGATCGCGATGGCGCGCTCCAGCTGCTTGCCTGGTTCGACCACCTCCTGCACGAGGCCGATGCGGTGCGCCTCGGCGGCGTCGAACTCGTCGCCCGTCAGCAGCCAGCGCATCGCGTTCTGCCACCCTGCGGTCTGCACGAGCCGGAACGTCGCCCCGCCGAAGGGGAAGATGCCGCGCTTGATCTCGATCTGCGCGAAGCGCGCGTTGCTCGCGGCGACGACCACGTCCTGCGCGAGGCACAGCTCGATGCCCAGCGTGAAGCACCTCCCGTGCACGGCGACGACCGTGGGCTTCGAGCGGAACTTGCCGTGCACGCCCCACGGGTCGACCTCTCCCTGGCCCAGGAGGAACTCGCCGTTCGCGACGTGCGGCGCGACGTTGGCGAGGTCCAGCCCCGCGGTGAAGTGCTCGCCGTGCGCGAAGACGACGCCGCAGCGGATGTCGGCGTCCGTCTCGAGCCTCGCGTATGCCTCGCCGAGCTGCTTGAGCATCTCGACGTCGAACGCGTTCATCTTCTTCGGCCGGTCGAAGCCGATGAGCAGCAGGTGTCCGCGCTTCTCGGTGGAGATCTTCGGGGGGTCGCTGGTCATGGACCGGTGTGTAGTGCCGGTCTCACGCGAGGGCGAGGAGCTTGTTCGGCGCGAGAAGGCGTTCGCGTGATCGCCCAGGTCCGTTCCAAGCTCCCCATGGTCTCCTCCCTCGCGGCCAGGGTATCGGGCTTGCGCTAGAGTCGAGCGGACATGCGGCTGTGGATCGGCGTCCTCTCGTTGTCGCTGGGTGTGTCGGCCATTGCCGGGGAGGGTTGCTCGTCGTCCTCCTCCGGGCCCAGCGGGCCGACCGGCACCACGGTGATGTTCGACGCGAGCGCCGACTTCGCGAGCGCCGGGCACTTCTTCGACTTCCCGTGGCCGAGCGACACGCGTCTCTCGGCGCAGGGGACGCCGGATTTGCGCGGGATCCCGAACGCCATCATGAGCCAGGTGTTCGAGGGCCTGCGTACGATCGCGCAGCAGCGTGCGGGCTACCCCGTCGTCCCCGTCGCATGGTTCCGCTTCACGGCGGACCTCGCCCCGCGCAAATCGGTCGACACGATCGCGGCCGACCCGTCGCAGCCGATCTTGCTCGTCGACGTCGACCCCGCGTCGAAGACCCCGGGCAAGCTGCTGCCCACGATTGCCGAGACCCTCGCGCCCGACGGCTACGTGCCGGATGGGGTGCTGGCGGTGGCCGAGCGTCCCGGCATCGTGCTCGAGCCGAAGCACCGCTACGCGTTCGTGGTCATGACGAGCGCGAACGACGCGAACGGCAAGCCGCTCGGGGTCGCCCCCGCGCTGGCCCAGGCGATCTCGGGGGGAAGCGACGCGGTCGCCAAGTCGTTCTCGGTGCTTCCGCCGGCGCTGGCGAAGGCAGGCGTCGACGCGAGCAAGGTGGCCGCTGCCACGGTGTTCACGACGGGGGACGTCGTGACCGACACGTTCAATCTGTCGACCAACGTGTTCAAGGCGTACGCGTCGTCGGTGTCCGTCACGAACGTCGTGGTCGACCCGGACGTGAAGGACACGAACACGCGCTTCTGCGAGCTGCAGGCGACGGTGACGTATCCGCAGTTCCAGCAGGGGTACGCGAACCCTCCGTACGACACGGGCGGGCTCTTCGTGCTCGACGCGAGCGGCATGCCGATGAAGCAGGGCGACCTCACCGTGCCCGTCACCATCACGCTGCCGAAGCAGCCGATGCCGGCCGGCGGCTACCCGCTCATCGTCTTCTTCCACGGCACCGGCGGCGTCAGCACCGCGATTGCCGACCGCGGCACGTGGAGGCCCGAGACGAATACGGCCAACTGCCCCATGGGCCAGGCGCTCGACTCGTGGAACGGCGTCACGGGTTGCAACACGCCGGGACAGGGGCCGGGGTGGGTCATGGCGGCGCGCGGCTTCGCGATGGCCGCGAGCGCCTTGCCGCTCAACCCGCAGCGCTGGCCGGCGGGGCAGAACATGAGCTTCCCCGAGTACATCGACATCAACAACGTGGCGGCGACGCGCGATGACTTCCGCCAGGGCATCCTCGAGCAGCGGATGTTCTTCGACGCGCTCCGCCGGCTCACGATCGGGCCGAGCGTCGTGTCGGCGTGCACCGGGCTGTCGCTGCCGTCGGGCGAGACCGCGTACCACTTCGCGGACGACCCGCTGCTCGCGCAGGGGCAGTCGATGGGGGCGATGTACACGAACCTCATCAGCGCGGTCGAGCCGCGCATCAAGGCGATCGTGCCGACCGGCGCGGGCGGGTACTGGAGCTGGTTCATCCTGCAGTCGCAGTTCGTGCCGGGCATCAAGGGCAAGATCGGCCTGCTGCTCGGGATCCACGGCGACTTCTCGCACCTGCATCCGGCGATGCACGTGACCGAGCTCGCGCTCGAGCCCGTGGACCCCATCGTCTACATGCCGCGCATCGGGCACGAGCCACTGCCCGGACACCCCGTGCGACCGGTCTACGAGCCGCACGGGGAAGGGGACTCGTACTTCCCCACCGACGTGCAGGACGCGGTGGCGATGGCGTACCAGAACCGCCAGACGGGCATGCAGGTGTGGCCGACGATGCAGCAGGCGCTCGTGCTCGAGGGGCTCGGCGGCATGCTGCCGTACCCCGTGAAGAACGACCTCACGTCGGAGACGGGCGCGAAGTACACCGGCGCCGTGGTGCAGTACATGGGCGACGGCGTGTACGACCCGCACGCGATCTACTCGCAGCTCGACTCGGTGAAGTACCAGTACGGCTGCTTCTTCCAGACGTTCCTGCAGACGGGGACGGCAACGATCTCGGCGCCGGCCGACTACTCGGTGCCCTGCTCGCAGTGACCGGGCGAGGGCGGCGCATTCCCCCCTCTGTTGCGCCGCATTTTGTGCTTCCCTAGACCCGGATGACCCCCATCGAGAGCTTCGCACTGGGTGCAGGTGCCGTGCTCGTCCTGCTGCTGCTGTACCGGGCCATCGCCGGAGGCCGGCCTGCCGAACAACTGCGGGAGAAGCCCGAGGCCGAATCGAAGCCGTCCGCCGAGGAGAAGGCGACGGAACCGGAGACGCCGGAGAAGCGAGCCGAGGTCGAGGAGGCGGAGCGCAGGGACGCTGAAAAGGACGAGGAGGCGGAGGAGCGCGCCGAAGCGGAGAAGCCCGCGTTCCCCGAGCCGAAGACCGAGCCTGCCCGCGCAAAGGCGCCGCTATCGGAGCCGGCGCCCGAGATCGAGCCCGAGCACGTCACCGTCCGGCCGCCGCCGGAGCCGGCGAAGGCGCCGGCGAAGGAGGTTGCGAAGGAACCCGCCAAGGAGCCGGTGAAGGCCGCGGAGCCTCCGCCCGCGCCCGAGCCCCCGCCGCGTCCGACGATTCCTCCGCGGATCGCGGCGCTCGCGTCCGAGAACCCGCCGCCTCTCGACCTCGAGCTGGAGGAGACGACGGCGCCCCCGCCCGTGGTCGTGCCCAAGGCGGCGCCCGTGCCGGCGCCCGCGCCGGTTCGCACTCCCGCGCCGGCGTCTTCTCCGGTCCGCGCCGCGGTTCCGGCACCTGCGCCCAAGGTGCCTGCGCCGGCGCCCGCGCCTCCCGCCGCGCCTGCAGCCCCCGCGCCCAAGCCTCCGGTGGCAGCGGCGCCGGCACCTGCGCCGGCTCCTTCACCCGTAGCCGCTCCGGCGCCCGCGCCTGCCGCCGCTCCGGCTGCACCCGCGGCCAACGATCGGGCGGCGAAGGAAGCGGCGGACCCCGAGCACAAGAAGGCGCGGAAGCTCGCGCGACTCTTCGTGTCCGAGATCAAGCTCTACAACGAGAAGCTCGTCGCCGAGGGCGCAGTGCACGGGGACCTCTACGGCAAGCTCAAGGAGCCCATCGACCAGTCGCTGGCGCTCTTCGACAAGCGCGTTCCCGAGGCCGTGCGCAACGACTTCGACTACATGCACGACGAGCTGGTTCGCCAGCTCGCCGGCGGAGACGCGAGCAAGATGGGCACGGGCTACCGCGGTCCTCGCACCCACTGACGGGTTAGGGGCTCAAGCGGCCCGGGAGTGAGGCCCAGCGCTGGGGGCGGTCGCGGATGTCGCTGCCGGCTCCGGCGCGGTCGCACCAAGCGAGGAAGGCGTCGCGCGGGACGCCGCGCCAGGCGAGGTCGTCGAGGCTTTCGCGGAGGGGCACGTCGTCGATCAAGGTCGCGAGCTTGCGCCAGAGGAGCGCGCGATCCATCTCGGCGGCGAGCGTCGCCGCGAGGCGGTCGGCGCCGCGGATGCCGGGGGGCCACTCGCGCGCCTCGCGCGGGATGGCCTCGATGTGACCGAAGGCCTTGAGCAGCGACGCCGCCGTGCGCTCGCCGAAGCCGGCGATGCCCGGGATTCCGTCGGCCGAGTCGCCGACGAGGGCGAGCCAGTCGGGCAGGCTCGCCGGTGCGATGCCGCGGGCGCGCATCAGCTCCTCCTCGTCGATGACGCGGTTGCGTGCGCGATCGACCTGCACGACGCGCGTTCCGCGGATCGACTGCCCCAGGTCCTTGTCGGGCGTGAGCAGACGCACCTGCTCCACGTCGTGCTGCCAGCGCGCCGCCGCCGTGGCCATGGCGTCGTCCGCCTCGAAGCGGTCCATCGACCAGACGACCATGCCGATGGCACGCGTCGCCTCCTCGGCGCCGTCGAACTGGGCGAGAAGCTCGGTCGGGACGCCGTCCTCCGTCTTGTACCCCTCGAACCACTCGTTGCGCACCGAGCGAATCGGATTGTCGAACGCGACGGCGACGTGCGTCACCTCCTCGCTCGGGTCGTGCATCAGCCAGAGCATCGAAGCGACGAGCCCGAGGGTCGCCTTCAGGGGGTTCGGCGGTCGCTTCGAGAAGTGCGCCCGGAACAGCTCGTAGGTGCCGTCGACGACGTGAAGGCGCATCTCAGCTCCGCTGCGCGGCGGCGAACCCCGCGATCCTCGCCTCGATGGTCGCGACGGCGCTCGCGCTCGCGTACGACTCGGTGAGGGCGAGCTTGCCGCCGCTCCGCGCCACGTACCCCTGGTCGACGAAGCTCGCGTACGCGTTCTCGAGCATCGGGCGACTCACCGCCTCGCGCCGCGCGATCTCGCCGGCGAGGAACATGCGCTCGCCATCGGGGATGGCGCGCTTGACGAGCTCCTTGATCGACAGCGCCCCCTTCTGCAGCGGGACGAGCCCGCGCGCGGCGACGCGATATCCCTCGACGAAGTTCTCGAGCAGCATCGCGTAGAGCGCGAGTTGCTCGCCGCCGTCGTCCCCTTTGGGCAGGAGCGCCCCCGCGCCCTCGCTCGGACGGCGCACCACGCGCGCCAGCTCTCCGTCGGCCTCCATCGCGGCGACCTCCTCGTCGAAGATGGTCTCGAACGGCGCGTCGGCGCGGAAGGTGAACTCGTACTTGAAGAGGCGCGAGAGGGCGAGGACGCGCTCGCGCAGTTGATCCACGGCTTGCGGCGCCCCTGGCGGCGCCAGGAGCGCCGTCGCGATGATCGCGCGCGGCACGAAGAAGTGCAGGAGGACGTTCTTCGCGAGGTCGAGCGACATGCGGCCCTCGGGCGGCACGACGTAGATGGGATCTCCCGCGACGCGATGCGCCTGCACGTGTCCGGCCTTCACGAAGAGGTCCACCGCCTCGCGCACCGCCGAGGGACGGATCTTGCCGTCGGACGCAGCGACGGAGGGACTGAAGCGCGCGCCCGCGCGCCGCAGGAGCCTCGCGAGGCGCTCGCACGTCGCCTCGAGCTCGGCGTGCGGCAGTCCGCGCTTGTCGTGCGCGAGCAGCGCCATCGCCACGAGCGACCCGGGCGTCACGGCCGTCACCGCGTTGATCTCGTTCATCACGCGGTATGCGAGCCGCGTCACCACGGCGCGCCGCCGCGCCGGCGTCATGGTCGCGAGATCCGCCGGCCTGGCCTTCGCGTCGAGCTCGCGCAGCACGTCCGCGAGGTTCATCGGCTTGCCGAACTGCACGCTGAGGCGCCCGTACCGGCCCACGACCACGTCGATGGACTTCACGAGGCCACGCACGTCCTCCTTGGCCTTCTCGCCGCCGGAGAGCTCGTGGACGAACGCCTTCTCCTCGACGAACCGCTCGTACCCGATGCTGACGGGGCAGAACCAGGCCGTGCGTGTCGGCGCGCCGAGCGCCGCGTCCACGACGATCGAAAGAAGCCCCAGCTTCGGCGGCAGGAGCTTGCCCGTGCGCGACCGGCCACCCTCGAGGAAGAACTCGAGCGACTGCCCGTCCTTGATGAGGCGCCGCATGTACGCGTCCACCACCGCCGCGTAGAGCCGGTCTCCCGCGAAGCTGCGGCGGATGAAGAACGCACCGGCGCGCCGGAAGATGGGCCCCATGGGGAAGAAGTTCAGGTTGTCCCCCGCGGCGACGAGCGGCAGCTGCAGCTTGTGCCGGTAGAGCACCCACGCGAGCGCCAGATAGTCGACGTGCGACTTGTGGGACGGCAGGAGGATGAGGGTGCCCTCCTTCGCGTGCTCTCGCAGCCGCTCGATGCCCGGTTCGTCCACCTCGATGGCGGAGAACATGCGCGACGACGCCTGCTCGAACACCGGGGCAAGCGCGGCAATCGCGTTGACGTCGAGCGACGCCTCCATCTCGCGCACCATCGACAGCGCGCGCGCCGTGATGACCGTGCGCTCGCGAGCGCCCTCGCCGGCCATGTCCGTGATGACCTTCTGCAGCTTCGGGCTTCGGATCACCTCCTCGCGCAGGCGGTCGGCCGGCTTCTTCGCCGAGCCCACGATGGCGCGCCGCTCGCGCTCCAGGCGCCGCAGCAGCGTGTACGTGAGGCGCCTCACGACCACTTCGTCGCCCGCGCCGTCCGACTCGCGCGCGAGGAACTCGCGCAGGTCGACCGGCGCGCCGGCGCGCAGCGTCGCGTGGCGCCAGTTCGCGAGAAACTGTGCGATCGACCGCGCCTGGCCCGGCCACTCCGACGGTCCGAAGAGCGAGTCGACGAACCCCGCGCCGCGCGTCCCCGCGCTGCGCGACCAGACGAACACCTGCGGGACGAGCAGGATGGGCGCGTCGCTCGCGCGCTGGACGTCGATGAGCGCGCGCATGAGGTGGTCGCCCTCGATGCGCCCCCGCCCGCGCCCCTCGAGCAGGTGCGGCGGCCGCTTCAGGAACAGCGCGGCGCTCGAACCGCCCTTCACCGCGCGCTCGAGGTCGGCGACGTCGCCCTCGGCGGTACGCGGGCGCAGCGCGTTGAGCCACCCGCGCCCCATCGGCTCGAGGATCCACAGCCCCAGGTCGTTCGCGAACCGGATCTGCGGCAGGTGGTGGCGCTTCGTCAGGTAATCCAGCGCCAGGAAGTCCACGAAGGACAGGCTGCGCAGCACGTACACGACGGTGCCGCGCCCGTCTGCCTCGCGCACCGCCCGCGCCCACGACTCGTCGACTTCGATGCTCTCGAAGAAGCGGCGGTAGACCCACGCCAGGAGCGCGTTGGGCTCGTACGACACCAGAGGCCGGTCCATGGGGCGAGCCGGGAGGATAGCGCTATGCTCCAGCGAACCGAGTGAAACCCATGCGTGCGACGGCGCCGGCGCTGATCCTGACGAGCTTGGCCGTGCTCGCGCAGCTCGTCCCGGCGTGCAGCAAGAATTCCCCGAGCCAGAACCCGCCCGGGGACGATGCCTCGAGCGACAGCGGTTCCAGCGGAGGCAGCTCGAGCGGCGGCGGGCTCGGCGACGACGGCTCCATGCTCGACGAGAGCTTCCTCGGCGATGGCTCGTCGGGCGGCGGTAGCGACTGCGCTCTTCCGTCGGGCACGTTCACCGTGACGGCCACGCCTGACGCGGATGCGGACCCCGCGTGCATGCCCTGGATGTCCACCGTCACGTTCCCCCCGTCGACGAAAGCGAACGATGCGGGCGTGACCTGCACCTACACGCCCGCCGGCACGCTTCCCGTCTGCGCCGTCTCCTTTACCTGCCACGGGATCGAGGAGGGCGGCGCGCTGTCGACGACCCTCGGCTACATCGAGGTGGACGGCTCGTCGATCGCCGGCACCGAGCAGATCCAGACGCCCACGGGCGACGAGACCGTCGAGACGTGCAGCTACAAGCTGTCGTACGTCAAGCAGTAGGACCCGCGGTCGCGGCGAGCGCGACGAGGGCGTCTCCATCGATGCGCACCGACTGCCAGTCGCGCAGCACGAGGGCACCGAGCGACTCGTAGAAGCGGATCGACGGCTCGTTCCAGTCGAGCACCTGCCACACGAAGCGCGTGCATCCGTTCTGAAGCGCCTCGCGTGCGAGCCGCTGCATGAGCGTGAGCCCGATGCGCTTCTTGCGGTGCTCGGGCCGGACGAAGAGGTCCTCGAGGTAGAGCGTCGGCCCGCCGGTCCAGGTGGAGAACCCGAAGAAGTAGAGGGCGAAGCCCGCGGCGGCGCCGTCCCATTCGGCCACGAGCGTCTTGTAGAAGGGCCGCTCGCCGAAGCCGTGGCGCAGGAAGTCCGCCTCGGTGGCCGTGACCGCGTCAGGTTCGCGCTCGTAGGCGGCAAGCTCCTTCACGAGCGCGAGGATCGTGGGCACGTCGCGCGCGGTCGCTTCGCGGATCGTGAGCATCGCCGACGCGAGATTAGCGCGTGCGCGTCACGGCGCCTGGACGGCCGCGAGCTCCGCCTGCCAGTAGGCTCCCGTCACGATCTGCTGGTACGCCGTCGCCGGCCCCTGGTCGGTCACGTACACGAAGCCGACGTTGCGCTGGCGGGCGATCGTCACGGCATTCTGCATGTCCGCCGTCGTCGCGGCCGAGAGCACGAGGTGCCAGAAGCGCCGGCGTGCGTAGTTCGCTGTCCACGCGGGGTTGGGCGGGTAGCTGCCGTTCGTGTAGTGCGCGTACGTGTCCTCGAAGGTGACGACGACGTCGGCGGCCTGCATGAACGACTCGTCGATCATCGTGCCCGGGTTGATGACGACCGTGTGCGCGCGCGTTCCCGGCTCGGCCTTCACGTGCGCGTCGAGCGGCTGGTAGTAGGGCGCCACCGTCGTCTTGTCGGTCGACGTCTCGTCGACGAAGATGCCGTCGATCGCCGGATAGAACGCGTACCAGGAGTCCGCGTCGGCCTCGACCTGCGCGATGGGCCGCATCGCGTACGACGTGTGGACGTAGCCGACGACCGACTGCCCGGCAGCGTGGGCCGTCGCGATCGCCTGCGTGTACTGCGGGTCGGCTGCCGTGCCGGGGCCGCTCGCAGGGTTCGCGACGAGCAGCCCGACGGTCGGCGCGGCGGCGTTTGCCTGCATCCAGAGCGCGGCAGACGTGGTGGGGTCGACGTACATCGGGATCGCCACGAGCTGCGCGGGACCGCCCGCGTCGGACGCATCCGCGCCGACGTGCGCTTCCGCGGAGGCATCGGACGGCACGGCGGCGTCGGAGGATGCCTCGGCGTTCGACGCGCCATCGCTGGAGGAGGCCACGTCGAGCCCCGAGTCCGAGGCTGTCGCTCCGCCGTTCCGGCTGGAGCCGCACGCGGCCGTGGCGAAGACGAGGAGAGAGACGAGGTGGATGGAGCGACGCAGGGCCTTCATTCCGCGCTCGCGAGAAAGCATACGCCGGAGCGGAGTCCGATCTTCGTCTCTCCGTTCCGGCACGCGTGCAGCGCGCGGCTGGACGATAAACATGCAGGGGTGATTTTTCGTAGCGGGTGGGTTTGCAGCGTGGTGATCGCAGCGTTCTTCGCTGCCGGGTGCGCGACGGGCGCGGATGGAGACGCGTACTGGGGCGACGAGGGTGGAAGCGGACCCGTCGTCGACGGATCGGCAGACGAGCAGACGGACGCCGGCACCGGGGGCGCCGCTCACGAGGCTGGCGGCCGTGGGTCGGATGCAGCTCCCGCACAGGACAGCGGCCAGGGTGCCTCGCACGACGCCGCGGGTGTCGACTCTTCCCAGGAGGACGCAGCGCAGGAGGCGTCTGCGGGCAACGACGGTCCCGCCGACGAGGCATCGAACGACGCCTCCGAGGGTGACGGGGAGGGCGACGCCGGCGCGGATGGCGGTACGACGGAGGGCGGCAGCTCGTGCAACGCGCAGAACTGCAACGGCTGCTGCAACGGCAACCACTGCGTCAGCGGCACGTCGAATCACGCATGCGGCACTGCCGGAGGCGCGTGCCAGGACTGCTCGGCGCTCGGCGACACCTGCATGTCGGGGACCTGCCAGGCTCCGACCGGAGGCACCTGCTCCAAGACGTGCGGAGGCTGCTGCGACAAGAACGACGCCTGCCACGCGCAGGCCAGCGCGCAGTACTGTCCGACGAACAACGGCGGGCTGTTCCAGCCCGGTGGCCCGTGCGAAGACTGCACGGCCGAGGGCGACACCCAGTGCTTCCTCGACATCATCGCGTACGTCTGCCTGCCGTGAGCGGCAGTCACTTCGACGCGAGGAGGGCCTCGCGTCGCGCGAGACTCTCGGGGCGCCAGTACGCCTTGCGATCGTAGTACTCCGGCACGGCAGGGACCCCGGGCGGCAGGACGACCCAGGGCTGCTTGGACGACGTGAAGATGTGAACGTCCGGCGGCAGCCGGTCGGGATCGTCGAGTGTCCCCACGCGGACGAAGCTCACGCGGTCGCCGGCTCCCGCGTAGTGGCTCCATACGGCGATGCGGCACGTGGGGCAGCGCACGATCTTCTGCCCCTTGCCGCTGTTCGATGGCGTGTTCACGATCTCCGGCTGGCCCGCGAGCAGCTCGACGCGGTTCGCCTCGATCATCGCGTTGAGCGCGAAAGACGCTCCCGTCTCGCGCTGGCACCACCGGCAGTGGCAGCAGTGGACGACGAGCGGGCGGTCGTTCATCCGGTAGCGGACGGCCCGGCAGGTGCAGCCGCCGACGAACGTAGGGTCGGGAAGGGCGGACATGGGGTGAGCGCAGGCTAAGCTCGGGGTATGCGGTTCGCCACTGCCGTCGGTCTCGTCTTGTCGGTCGCCGCGGCGAGCTGCGCGGAGGCGGAGCCGACGCGCGTCCCGGGGCAGCAGGCGTTCCCCATCGCGGTCGACGCGCAGCCGGTGTTCTTCTCGGCGGGGGCGCCCGTCTTCTTCGACGCGACGCTGCGCGACCAGCTGGCGCGGCGCAACATGCGCGTCGTCGGCGTGAAGGACGCCGCCGCCGTCGCGCAGATCGATCTGGGCGTGCCCGGCTACCGGCCGGCCGTCGAGGTGTATCTCGTCCGCGAGGGCAAGCGCATGTGCGCCGGCCGCCTCCTCGTGCCCGATCACGCGATGACCACGATGGACGTCGCGGCCGACGTCGTCGCCGAGATCATCGCGAAGGCCATCGTGGCGCCCGAGTCGACGCTTCGCGACCCGCCGTGCAGCACGTGATTGCGCTGCGCCGCGCCCTTCCGGCCGACGCCGCGGAGCTGACGGCGCTCGCGATACGCAGCAAGGCGCACTGGGGCTACGACGCGGCGTTCATGGCGCTCGCGGTTCCGGACCTGCAGATCACGCCGGACCTGCTCGAGGGGGCCACGGCGTTCGTCGCCGAGGACGGCGCGAGGGCACTCGGATTCTACGTGCTCGCCCTCTCGGAAGGCGCCCCTGTGCTGCGCGATCTCTGGGTCGAGCCCGCGGCGATCGGCACCGGCGTCGGCAAGCGACTCTGGTCGCACATGCTCGAGCAGGCGCGTCGCCTCCGTCGAGTCGAGCGTCGTGAAGGGGCGCATGCTGCCCCTCATGGAGATGGCGACCTGATTCGTCCGCCTACTGCACGCAGCCGCCGGCGGAGTTCGAATACTCCTCCTGGAGCTGCCAGCTGCCGGTGCCGAGCTTCACGCAGCTCGAGAACTGCCAGGCGCACTTGTCGCCGATTTCCGAGCCGCCCGAGTCGTACCAGGCGTTGAGGTCCGGGTCGGTGATCGCCTCCATGTATTCGTGCGACGTGACGTTCGCGAGCGAGCGCGTGCCCTGCGAGTAGCTGTTGCAGCCGTACAGATCGCCCGGATCGCATCCCGCGATGCCCGTGGTGTTCGGCATGTACGCGACCTGGATGGTCACGCCGTCGCAGGTGCCGTCGCTGTGCCACGCGCAGTAGCTGGTGTGGCCGCCCGGGAAGTTCGAGGTGTAGACGAAGTAGATCGCGTTGGGATCGGGCGTCATGCCGTTGGCGTTGATCACGTTGCACGCCTCGTTGACGATCGTCGACGTCGAAGGCGAGTGCGTCGGGGGCGACGACGCGCTGTCGGTCAGGTTCTGGTGGAAGGCGGTCGAGACGCTCGCGCCACGCATGTACTGGTCGGCGATCCCGAGGAAGCTCGTGCCGTTGAAGCCCCCGAACAGGGCGTCGATCCCGGCCTGGGCATCCGACGGGAAGCCGGACGGGGTTCCCCACCAGATCGCGTACGTGTTGCTCGCGGACAGGACCCTGCCGCCGTGATCCACGAGCGCGCCGCCACCGCCACCGCCCTTGCCATGCGCGTCCTTCTGCGGCTGCACGTGCTGCGGCGCTTCCCCACCGAGCTCGGAGGCGCCCTGGCTCGTGGACTCCTGCTCCGGAGCCGAGGAGCACGCGGCCATCAGTGCGACGACGGACGGAACGACGACGAGCGCGGACACGATACGCATGAGGTCCTCCTGAGTGCCCGCGGCTTAGCAGCATTCAGGCCGAACGCAACGAGTTCCGCGTCCGCTGGACGATTGCGTCGTCGTCGTCGACGCTCAGTGCGGCGCGAAGACGGACTGCGCGATCGAGACGAACTTCTTCTCCGCGTCCGGCGTGAGCCCGGTCTGCTGGTAGGGCCACGCGAAGTTGAACGCCTGCACCTGCTGGCAGGAGAGCGACACGAGGATGTTCGCCGGCGCCGGGTTGTTCGCCTGCGCGATCGAGATCCCGAGCTCCGCGTACATGCAGTTCTGCTGGGGCGTCCCGAAGTTCGACTGGTGGCCGAGCACGTCGAGGATCTGCCCCTGCACGTTCGGGTCGGTCACCGGCTGCCACGCGATGATGGGGAACCCCGAGGGTCCCATCTCCGGAGGGAAGCGCTGGACGTTCATCGCCGGCGCGGCCGGCTGCGATCCGGGGATGAGCCCCGGCGGGATGAGACCCGGTGGCAGGAGCGAGGCGCCCGCGCTGATCCACTGCTGGATCTGCGGCGGGAGCTGCATTCCGCCCACCGCGGGGGGCGCGCCGGTCGGCGCCGCGGGGGGCGAGTAGTTCTGCAGGCGGTAGAGCGTCATCTGCGCGCCCTTCATCGAGTCGAACGGCGGCGTGAGCGACGAGCAACCCGTCGCCGCGCACAGTAGGGCGGGCGCGACGAAGGCGAACGCGATGCGCGCGAGCAGATCGAAGCGGCTACGGCTCTGGATTCCGGTCATCTTGGCAGGCCTCCCCTGCGGAGCCGCACTATATCCGGAAAGCACGGCCGCGTGGCGGGTGCTCTCGTGGGCGCCTAGGCTCGCGAGCGTGAGCATCAAGATCAAGAAGATCGATCACGTCGCCGTGTGCGTGCAGGACATCGACGAGGCGGCGGCCCGCTGGCGCGGCGCCCTGGGCCTCGAGCCGGGCGCGCGCGAGGTCGTCGCGTCGCAGAAGACCGAGGCGCTGTTGCTTCCGGTCGGAGACACGAGCGTCGAGCTCATCTCCCCGCGCGGCAACGAGGGGCTCGCGCGCTTCCTCGAGAAGCGCGGGCCCGGCCTGCACCACATCGCCGTCGAGGTCGAGGGCATCGAAGCCGCCATCGGTCTGCTGACGTCACTCGGCGTTCCCATGATCGACACGGCGCCGCGCCTCGGCGCGCGCGGGCACAAGGTCGCGTTCGTTCACCCGAAAGCCACGGGCGGAGTGCTCGTCGAGCTCGTCGAACCTGTACACTGAACGCAGTAGCGGCCCGGCTGGTCACCGGAGTATCCTCGGGATGTGCTTGCTCTAAGAGGAGGAGGCTCTCTCGTGAGAACCGGTTCGTTGCGATGGGGAAGGGTGCTCGCCGGCGTGTTCGTGGCCGGTGCGCTGGCGTGCTTGCAGGCGCCGTCGGCTTGGGCGCAGCAAGGCGGAGCCGCCGCGGGCGGCGCGGCCAAGCCAGCCGCCAAGGCCGATCTCGGCGCCGCCAAGAAGCATTACGCGGAGGGCGAGAAGAAGTACAAGGCGGGCGACTTCGCCGGCGCCGAGACCGAGTTCAAGGCGGCGAACGACATCAAGTCCGCCCCCCCGACCGAGCGTTACATCGGCCTCTGCGAGGACAACCTCGGGCACCTGCAGACGGCGGTCGACTGGTACGACAAGTTCCTCGCCCACGTCCCCGAGAAGATGGCCGACAAGGGCGACGAGATCCGCAAGCGCGAGGGCGAGATCAAGGCGCTCCCGGGCAAGGTGCACATCGACTCGACGCCGCCCGGCGCGAGCATCACCATCGACGACAAGCCGCAGAGCGCCCCCACGCCGACGGACGTGGACCTCGCGCCCGGGTCGCACACCATCAAGCTCACCGAGACGGGCCGCCTGCCGTCGACCAAGACGGTGGACGTCGCCTTCGCGTCGACGCAGACCGTCTCGGCGAGCCTCGACCCCGAGCCGCCCGCCGCGGCTCCGCCGCCGCCCGTCGCCGCGACGCCGCCCCCCGAGGCGCCGCCGCCCGCGCCCCCGCCGCCTCCGCCCGAGCCCCGGAGCAAGGTTCCCGCGTACGTCACCGGCGGTCTCGCGATCGTCGCGGCGGGCGTCGGCACCGTGTTCGGCATCATGACGCTCAGCGACAAGAGCGACTTCGACAAGAACCCGACGACTTCGACGGCCGACAACGGCGACACGCACGCGCTCATCACGGACATGGCGTTCGGCGTCGCGCTGACCTTCGGCGTCACGAGCGCGGTGCTCTTCCTCACGAAGGACGAGGCGCCCGCACAAGCCTCCGCAGCGCACAAGGCGGTCACGGCCAAAGCGGCGAGCGGTGATTCTGGCCTTCGCCAGGCAGGCCACGTGACGATCACGCCCACGCCGATGGTCGGCGCGCACTCGGGCGGCGCGGGGCTGACGGTCCGCTTCTAGAACTTCTTCAGCAAGGACGGCGATGAACACGAAGCGAACGTTGAAGTGGGGCCTCTTGGCGGCGGCGACGTGCGTCGCCGTGGCGGCGGTGCCGGGGTGCGAGCTGCTCGTCGACTTCGACCGCAGCAAGATCCCCTCGGGCGACGGAGGCGAGACGGACGGCACGATGCCGCAACCCGACGGGCCCGTGGAGACGGGCGGGGAGACCGGCAGCGAAGCGTCGATGGGCGATGCGCCGTCCGAGGCCTCCGAGGCGAGCACCGGTGACGCGCCCGAGGAGATGGCGGCGGACGGGCCGGAGGAGACGACGACGACCGAGGGCGGCATGGATGCGCAGCCCGAGGGCGGAACCGAGGCGGGCATGGAGGCCGGCATGGAGGCGGGCCCCGAGGCCGGCGGCGACGGCTCCGATGGCGCCATGGGCGCGGCGTCCTTCAGCATCAGCCCCGCGAGCCTGGACTACGGCACGGTCGCCCAGGGGCAGGCGACCGCCGCGTACAGCTTCACCGTGACCAACACCGGGACGGCCGGCGGCACGCCCACGGTCACCAAGGGCGGCACGAACCCGGGCGACTACACGACGAGCGGCTGCACATCGGCGGTGCTGCCCACCACGACCTGCACCCTGAGCGTGACCTTCACGCCCGGTGGGGCCGGCACGAGGGGCCCTGCGACCATCGGCGTCGACACCGCCGCGTCGACGAGCGTCACGGGCACTGGCGCTGCCACCGGCTCGCTCTCGATCTCGCCGATGACGCAGGACTTCGGCTCCATCACCAACGGGATGACGAGCACGGACTTCACGTTCACGGTGACCAACACCGATGCGGTCAACGCCGTGAACGTCGGCACGATCAAGGTGGACGGCCAGGATCTCGGCGGATTCGTGATCGACCTCGACGGCGGCGCCGGTCAGTGCTCGGGCACGCTCGCCCCGGGCGGCACGTGCACCCTCTTCCTGCACTTCGCGCCGACGGGCGTGGCGGGCAAGCCCTACTACGCGTCGCTCTCGATCACCGGCACCGCGACCGACGGCGGCTCGTCGCCCGGCACGGCGACCGCCTCGCTCACCGGCAAGGCCAACTAGCTCCCCGCGCCCATCTGCTCGATGGCGCGCGCGACGCGCTCGACGTCCGGCTCCATGACGACCGGCACGTTGGCGCGTGGCGCGTCGACGTCCGGGATGCGGCGCTCGTGGTACGCGAGCTTGAACTCGGTGAACTTCAGGCCGTTCGCGGTCGACACGACGACGACGCGCTGTCCGGGCTGAACCAGGCCGCTCGCGCGCAGCTTGAAGAGACACGCGAGGGCGACGCCCGTGTGCGGGCACGTGTAGAGGCCCGTCCGGTCGGCGCGCGCGCAGGCGTCGGCCAGCTCCTCTTCGGTCGCCTGCTCGACGACGCCGTTCATGGCGCGCAGCGCCGCCATCGCGCGCGGCGCGCTCACCGGGTTGCCGATCTGGATGGCGCTCGCCATCGTCGACTCGGCGTGGATGGGCTCCACCGTCTCCTTGCCGGCCACGAACGCGCGGTACATCGGGTTGGCGCGCGCGGCCTGCGCGACGCAGAGGCGCGGCATGCGGGCGATGACGCCGAGGTCGAGCATCATCTTGAAGCCGGCGTACAGCGCCGCGGCGTTTCCGAGGTTGCCGCTCGGCAGTACGACCCAGTCGGGCGACTCCCAGTCGAACTGCTGCACGATCTCGATCGACACGGTCTTCTGCCCCTCGATGCGGAGCGGGTTCATCGAGTTGGCCAGGTAGACGAGCTCGCGCCGCGCCAGCTCCTTCACGATGGCCATGCACCCGTCGAAGTCGGTGTCGAGCGCGAAGACGCGCGCCCCGTGCGCGAGAGGCTGCACGAGCTGCGCGGAGGACACCATGCCGCGCGGGAGGAGCACCGCGACGGGGAGGCCGGCGGCGGCGCCGTACGCCGCGAGAGAGGCGCTCGTGTCGCCGGTGCTGGCGCAGCAGAGCACGCGTGCCGAGAGATCGCCGCGCGCGATGGCCTGGCGCACGATGCTGACGAGCACCGTCATCCCGAGGTCCTTGAAGCTCCCGGTGTGCGAGTTGCCGCACAGCTTGAGCCACAGGTCCTCGAGGCCGATCTCCCTGCCCAGCCGCTCGGCCCAGAAGAGGTTCGACCCGCCCTCGCTCGTCGACACGATGCACTGGTCGGGCACGTCCGGCGCGATCCACTCGCGCTTGCCCCACACGCCCGAGCCGTACGGCCACGCCGTGCGCATCCAGCGGTCGTCGAAGAGCTTCATCCACGCCGCCGCGCTCCGGTCGCGCAGCGCCTCGACGTCGTGCGCCACCATGAGCAACCCATCGCACTTGGGGCAGCGGTAGATCGGCTGCGTGAGCGGGTACTCCCCAGGGCAGCCGGCGAAGCAGCGGAACGCAGCGTGGTAATGCGGCATCTCTCGGACCCCGGAGCGTAGCAAGCCACGTCGGGCCGGACCCCAAATGGGGCGGGACCGGGGAAGGCCGCATCCAGCACGCGCCGGTGCGGCGTCCCCGGTCCCTTGTTGTCTGCTCGCGCTACGGCGCTGCTACCGCGCTCAGCCCTTGGTCGGCGTAGCGACCGCGGGCGGCGCGGGCGGCTCGGGTGCCGCCGGCGTGGCCGCAGGCGCGGCGGGCGTGACGACGAGCGTCGCGTTGACGTCGCCCTTCACAGCCGCGCGCTTGCGGGTGCCGATGACCCCACGGGCCTTGCGCGTACCCTCGCGCTTGACCGCAGCGATCGCCTTCTCCTCGGCGGTCATCGGGGTGCGAGCCTTGGGGGGCTCGACTCCGAAGTCCGCGAGGGCCTCGGGGTCGGCGCCGAAGGTGAACTTGATGAACCCGAGCAGTGCCCGCATGAATGCGAGCAGCGTCGGGAGCTTCGCGTTCTCCTCCGCCACCTTGGCCTTGGCAGCGCCCCGGGCCGCCGTCACCGCCGCGCGGTTGTCGATGATCTCTTGGAGATTACCGACCGCCTCGTCGACGGTGACGGTGGTGGCCCCGCCCCCGAACGTGAGCTTTTGGCCCCCGTTCGGAAAGCGCTTCTTCATGCCGCCGAGTACCTCGCCGGCACGGGTCGCCGTGGTCTTCTTCGTCTTCGTGATCTTGTTGCCGTTCGTCATGGTGTCCTCTTCTTTCTGGAGGCCCGAGATTGAGCCTCCATCGAGAGAGTGGTCGCGTGGCCTCATCCGGTGACATCTTTTTCGTTCGAGTGAGGTCGTCCCGCACCACGGGCGTGGTCGCCCCATGTTTTCGGGTGGGTCATCCTCCATGTCGGGTGAACCAAACCCGCAGGTTCGATGAACCTCACCTGCCAGATGGGTGACCCCAACCCACGAGTCGGGTACGTCGATGCGGTGGGTTCGGCCTACCGATACCGGGGGTCGGGCACACCGATACTGCGGGTTGGGCATGCCGATACCGTGGGTCGGCATCACGGAACCCGGGGTGCTTGCCCGTCGACACCGCATGATGCAGCTTGTCGTCCCGGGGCATGAACGACCGCAAGGACGACGAGGACTCGGCCATCGACGAGGCGGACGGCTCCGACGTCGAGGACGAGCAGCCCGATCCTGCCGACGAGGACGACGGGACACCCCGGGCGATTGCAGCCGACGTCCACGAATTCCTGTCCCGACGGGCGACGCTGATGCGCGCAGCAGGCATCATCGGCAAGCGCGTTCCGCCCGATCAGGTCGGAGACTTCGTGAACGACGCGGTGGTCCAGGCCCAGTCCGCGGTGAAGCTCCCGGCGCTCGGCAAGCTCCAGGCATGGTTCGACAGCATCTGCCGCAGGGTGGTGGCGCGGCACTACCGGAAGAAGAAGCGTCGCGAGAAGCACGAGGGCCAGCTGCCGGAGCAGCCGGTGCAGCTGGACGAAGCGGGGGAGCCGATCCCGGCCGATGCCGTGGACCCGGTGTTCGACGTCGACCCGAGCACCGATCCGCGAGAGGCGGACGAGAGCCCGCGCGCCGAGGGCGTCCTCTTCGCGCGATGGATGCGGTGGGCCGTCGCCGGCAACCCGACGGACCGCGAGACGTGGGCCATGATGGAGGAATGGGCCGACGGCGAGGACGACGGCAAGACGTACGAGTCCATCGCCCAATCGCGCGGCATGAGCGAGGCGGCCTTCAAGAAGCGCGCGCAGCGGCTGCGCGAGAAGTACAGGCCTCGTTACGAAAAGTGGCGCCACCGCGCCGTCTTCGTGCTCGTGCTGTTCGGGGCCTTCGCCGTCGTCATCTGCCTCTACGTCGTCCTCCGCAAGGACGAGCGTCCCAACCCGGCGGCCCCGCAGTCACCGCAGCCGGTGCAATCCGCCTCGGCGGGTCCGCCCGAGCTGCCGTTCGAGCCGGCGCTGCCGACCACGGCGCAGCCGCAGTCACCGCCGTCCCCGAAGCCGCCGCTGCCTGCGCCTGGGCCGAAGCCGGGCGACAAGCCGCCCCGATAGCGCGATGCCGCCGATCGATCAGGGGCCGCAGCAGAGGACCGAGTAGCTGCCGCCGGCCTGGACGGCGACGGTCTCGTTGCGGCAGCGCCAGCCGCCCACGGTGCCCGAGCAATCCGTATCGGTGAAACAGACGCCCGTGCACTGGTTGCTCGTCGGGTCGCAGAATCCCTTGCACTGGTCGTTCGAGGGATCGCACGTCGCCCCCATCGCCAAGCTGCCCTGGACCGGGTAGCAGGCGGCGACGATCGGGGCCGGCGTCGTCATCGTCGGGATGACGTATTCGCAGGAGTTGCTGCCGGTGCAGTCGGACGTGTTGCGGCAGGCGTTCGCGCAACGTGTGTTGCAGAGGTTGCTCTGGCACTCGCTGTTGACGCTGCAGCTGCTGCCGCCGGCGCTGTTTCCGCCCGACCCGCAATAGGCCGCGAAGTTCTTGTCGATGGAGTTGGCGCCGGGGAAGTTGCCGAAGGTGCACGTGGTGCTCCCGGCGCACTCGTTCGCCGCCTGTCCCGTCGAGCAGCACGTGTCGACGCAGTGCCCGCTGCCGTCGCAGAGCCCCGAGCGACAATCGCGCGGGCCGAGCGAGCAGGTGTCGCCGCCTTGCTTGGCGCCGGAGCCGCTCGATCGCCCGATCCACGTCGGGTCGACGCAGTAGTTGCCTCCCTGGCCCGTCGCGTAGCAGACCGTGCCCGCCGGGCAGTCGGCCGAGATGCAGCACGGCTGCGAGCAGAAGTTCGTGCTGCCGGCAGCCTGGTACAAGCCGGTGCCCACCGAGAGCTGGTCGACGCACAGCTTGCTGTTGCACTGCGAGTCGCCGCCGCAGGAGCACTTGATGCCGCCAGGGCAGGGGTTCATCGTGTCGGGCCCCGTCTCCATGGGCGGGCTCCCTTCGTCCTCGGTCATCATCGAGTCGACGACGTCGGCCGCGTCTTGGTCGGAAGTCTCGTTGACGCTCACCTCGGGCATGCCGCCGGAGTCCCCCATCGTCGTGGGCAGGCAGACCCCGGTCCCTTGATCGCACGTCTTCCCGGAGCTGCACCCGGCCGTGTTGCAGTTGGGCACGCACGTGTGCGTTCTCTGCGTGTCGCACACCTGCCCGGGCGGACACGGGTTGGGCCCGCCGTTGCAGTAGAAGGCCGGCACCGTGTCGCCGATGGCGAACTCGCACCCACCGGTCGCGCCGAGGACGGCAACGAGCGCGGAAATCAAGGCAGCGACGGCGTGCGAACGCCTCGCGCCTTGCCTGGGTCGGCGGCGGCCGGCCGTCATCAGAAGGATCCTTGCACGAAGAAAGCCCCTCCGCCCGTGAGAGGCGCCGCCGAGACGGTCGTGGAGCCGGTCGTCGACGACGGCGTGGATCGCGGGCGAGCCAGGTAAAGATACGCCGTTACCGCCGCCGCGGCCACGGCCACGCCGAACCCGACGTCGGCGCCGATGGCCTCGTTGTGCGCCTGGTTCGTCTTGCTCACGAGCTGCGGGTACGTGAGGTTCGGGCCCGTGGTCGCATTCGACGGCTTGTCGCTCAGGGCCTTGATGCCCAGGATGATGCCGGTGCCGAGGCCGACGACGGCCACGCTCGCCGCGCCGATGGTGTAGGCGTCGATCCGGCCGTACTGCGGCTTCTCCGGTGGCGGCGGAGGCGGAGCGCCGCTCGACGACGAGGCGCTCGCCGCGGCCGCGGCCTGCTTGGCGTCGAGCTCCTTCTTCGCGCCCTCGAGCCGCTTCAGGTACGCCTGGGCACGCTCGCGTTCCTGGTCGGTCAGGTCCATCGACGTGTAGAGGCGGAACCACTTGAGGGCGTCCTCGATGTCGGCCAGCTTCTCGTGCACCACGCCGAGGTTGAAGACGAGGTCCTTGGCGTTCGGATCGAGCGCGTGGGCCGCCTCGAGCTCCGCGATGGCCTCCCTGTAGAGGCCCTGCCCGTACATGGTGCGCGCCTTGTCGAAGTGACGGCGGGCGGCGGCCACGTTGGCCGGGCTCGTCTCGCCGGCGACGGCCACGGGCTCGCCCCGCATGCTGCCGGTGGCGAGGGCCGCAACCAGCGCAACAGCGCACAGCCGCCCTCGGGACCGCATCGGGGTGGAGCATATCCCAGTCGTGCGGGCGTCGGTGTAAGGCCGCGCGTTCGCTGCTCGTTTCACGGGCGACGGAGGCGTTTCGATGCGCAAGACGGCGGCTGTGGCGGCGGCGATGGGTGCGGTGCTGGTGGCTTGTGTGACGGGGACGGCGCGCGCCGACGAGGCCGTGGTCGTCGTGGGCCGGGACGATTCGCCGCCCCCGCCCCGGGAGAGAGAGCGGCCGCCGGAGCGGTTCGACGAGCGGCTCGATTCGGCGCTCCGGCTGCACGTCGGGCCCATCGCGGCCACGACGGGGCGCGGGCTGGGGCCGGGCCTCGGGCTCGCGGCGGACTTCGGGAGAGGCACGCTCGGCTTCCGGCTCGACGCGGACTGGACGCGCGGCGAGCCGTCGGGTGGCGACGCGTCTCCCATCGCGGGCGGCGTCTCGCAGTACACAGGGCAGCTCACCCTGAACTTCGCGCGTCACTCCGCGCTGCATCCGATCGCCGGCGTCGGCTTCGGCTACGCGCGCGTGGACCGAGGCGCCGGCGTCGCCGGGGACATGGCCATCGGCACGGCGAGGATCGCGCTCGAGTACGCGCTCGCCTTCGACGACGCCGACGTGCGCTTCGCACTCGGCGTCACCGGCGCGCTGCCCGGGCCGGCGGATCGCGCCGTGGGCGACGTGCCCGGCTGGGCCATCTTCGGCGCCACGCTCGGGGTCGGCTTCTGACGCACCTCCGTGCTATCGAGCACGGTCGATGACGGACGTTGCGGCGATCTGCCGGCGGGCACGCGCAGCGTCGCGCTCGCTCGCGACGGTCGACACGTCCACCAAGGACCGCGCGCTGCACGCGATGGCCGCGGGGCTTCGCGGGCAAGCGGCGAAGGTGCTCGAGGCGAACGCCCGCGACCTCGAGGCGGCGAGGGCACGCGGGACGTCGGGGGCGCTGCTCGATCGCCTCGCCCTCGACGCGAACCGGCTCGAGCAGATGGCGCACGCGGTGGAGCAGGTCGCGTCCCTGCCGGATCCCGTCGGCACGGTGCTCTCGGACGTGACGCGGGGCGACGGCCTCCGGTTGCGGCGTGTCCGCGTGCCCCTCGGCGTGGTGGCCATGATCTACGAGGCGCGGCCCAACGTCACGGCGGATGCCGGCGCGCTCTGCCTCAAGTCGGGCAACGCGGTCGTGCTGCGCGGGGGCAGCGAGGCGGCCGAGTCCAACGCGGCGATCGTGGCGGTCCTCGCGGACGCGCTCGAGCGCGCGTCGCTCCCGCGCGACGCCGTGCAGGCGCTGCCTCCCGGCGATCGCACCGTGGTGCGCGACCTCGTGCAGCAGACCGAGACCGTGGACCTCGTCATCCCGCGCGGAGGCGAGGCGCTCATCGCATTCGTGCGCGAGAACGCGCGCGTTCCGGTCATCGCGCACGCCAAGGGCGTCTGCCACCTCTACCTCGATGCGGGCGCAGACGTGGAGATGGCCGTGCGGCTCGCGGTGAACGGGAAGCTCCAGCGACCCGGCGTGTGCAACGCCATCGAGTGCCTGCTCGTCGACGCGGCCGATGCGGCGCGCCTGCTGCCCCCCGTCGCGAAGGCGCTCGTGGCGGGCGGATGCGAGCTCCGTGGCTGCGGGCGGACGCGCGCGCTCGTGCCCGAAGCGACGACCGCCCGCGACGACGACTGGGGGCGCGAGTACCTGGACCGCATCCTCGCCGTGCGCGTCGTGGACGGCATCGACGGGGCGCTCGAGCACGTCGCGCGCTTCGGCTCGGGGCACACGGAGGCCATCTGCACGCGGGACGCCGGCCGGGCCGACCGCTGGCGGCGCGAGATCGACGCCGCATGCGTCACCGTCAACGCGAGCACGCGGTTCCACGACGGGGGCGAGCTCGGGCTGGGCGCCGAGATCGGCATCGCGACGAGCAAGCTGCACTGGCGCGGCGCCATGGGGCTCGAGGCGCTCACGACGTTCCAGTGGCGGCTCGACGGGGACGGGCAGACGCGCGGGTGATAGGCTCGCGCCGAGAGACAACGAGGTACACGGCTTGACGACGAAGAAGCACGGCGGGGGAGGCGAGAGCACCGACCATGGCACGCCTCCGGCGCGCACCCCGCCCTCCGGCGGGGTTTCGCGTCTGCGCATGAAGAGCTCGCACGAGAGGGTGCTCGAAGGCGGAAGCAAGGCGCGCGGCGGTCGCAAGCAGCCGCGATCGGCGCCGCGCGCCGCGATGAACGCGGTGGTCCGCGCGAAGGGGCCGAAGAAGGCGCGCCCCCCCGCGCCCGACCTGCTCGTGCCGCAGCCCGACCGGGGCGGCGCGTGGAGCGTCGCGTCCGAATCGGCGCGCGAGACGGCGACGGCCATCGCGATCGCGGCGCTCGACAAGAAGGCCGTCGGCCTCGAGATCCTCGATGTCGCGGGCAAGGTCGACTACGCCGACTTCCTGGTCATCATGACCGGGCGGAGCGACCGTCACGCGCAGTCGCTCGCGCAGGCCATCGAGGAGGCGCTCCGGAAGAAGGGCGTGCGGCCGGTCGCGGTCGAGGGAGTGACGCACGGCACCTGGGTGCTGATGGACTTCGGCGACGTCGTCGTCCACGTCTTCCAGGACGACGCGCGCCGCCTCTACGACATCGAGGGGCTCTGGCTCGATGCGCGCCGGCTGCCCGTGCCTGAAGGCGAGGAGCCGCACCCTACGGAGTAGGTGGCGTCGCGTCGGCGGCCGGCTTCTGGCGCGGCTTGAGCAGGTAGGCGATCGGGATCGACAGGAAGTACAGGCCGATGAGCGCCCCGCTCACGGCGATCTGGCTCGTCACCTCCGGGCCGGGCGTGACGACGGCGCCGAGCGCGAAGGCGAGCACCGTGGCCCAGCGGCCGAACTTGAGCAGCTGCTTCGGCGTGACGATGTTCGCCAGGACGAGGAACGCGATGAAGAGCGGCAGCTCGAAGACGGCGCCGAACGCGAGGAGGAAGCGCGTCACGAAGTCGAGGAAGAACTCGAGCGTGACGATCTGCGTGAGCTCGACGCCCTGGCGCACCTCGCCGAGCAGCGACAGGAAGTAGTTGAACGTGAAGGGGAACGCGACGTAGTACGCGAACGCCACCCCCGAGAGGAACAGCGTCGACGAGAAGAAGACGAACGGCACGATGAGCCGCTTCTCCTTCCTGTAGAGGCCCGGCGAGATGAACGCCCACAGCTGGTAGAAGATGATGGGGATCGACACGATGACGCCCGTCATCAGCGACAGCTCGAAGTAACCGAGAAAGATGTCGGCCGGGGCGAGCGTCTGCAGCTGCAGGGGCTTGTTGAAGCGCGTCATCCACGCCTTCTGGTAGGGGATGACGAGCCAGGCGAGGATCTGGACGCGGAAGTACCAGGCGACGATGGTGCCGGCGAACACCCCGATGGCGGCCTTGACGAGTCTCCGGCGGAGCTCGTCGAGGTGCTCCCAGATCGTCATGCGCACGTCGCGCTCGGGCGTGTCCGAGGGCGCCGCCGGCGGCTGCGCGGGCTGCGTGGGCGTGGGCGCGGGATTGGGGGCCGGGGCGGCGGCGGTCACGCGGCTTCTCCTCGCGTGTAGAGCGCGTCGTCCGCGAGGGGCGACGCCGCGAGCTTGCCGTCGTAGACGACCGCCGTGTCGGGCAGAGCGCCGTACGAATCGGCGCCTTCACGCGGGTACTCGCGCTCGCGGTCGACCGTGACGGTCGGCCCCGTGGAGGAGGGGATCTGCGTCTGCGCGTAAGGGCTGGCCGGGATGTCGCCGCCGGCGTTCGGCGTCGTCGGCGAGCCTGGGCTCGACATCCCCGGGAGCTGCGGTCGCAGCGCATCCGCGGTCGACCGAACCGATGCGACGACTCCGGCGATCTCGCCGCGCGCCAGCTTGCGGATCTCGGCGATGTCCCGGTCGATGCCCTCGGTGCGGAGGATCTCGTCGATGCCGCTCTTCTCGCGCATGTCGTACGCCATGCGCCGGAGTTTGCCCGCGAGCTGTCCGGCCTTGCGCAGGTAGCCCGGCAGCTCCTTGGGGCCGAGGACGACCACCGCCACGATGAGCAGGACGCACAGCTCGCCGAAGCTCAGGCCGAACACGGGTGCAACTTAGCATGCTCCGTGGTACGGGCAGGCTGCCCACATGGTGGCGTTGCCCCCGCTGGCGCTGCAGGCGCTCACACCGGACGCGCTCGCGAAGGCGCTGGGGCTGCCTGCGGCGGAGGCACGAAAGGTGGTCGCCGCGGTGCATCGCGGCGGAGAGCCTCGGGGCGTGCGGCGCGAGTCGCTGCGTGCGGTGCGCGAACGCGGGAGGGTGCCCTCGCTCGAGGTGCGCTCGATGCAGCGGAGCGCCCTCGATCCGTTCGTGAAGCTCGCGCTCGGCACGCACGACGGGCACGTCGTCGAGACCGTGCGCATCCCTCTCGAGCGCACCGGCCGCTTCAGCGCGTGCGTCAGCTCGCAGGCGGGGTGCGCGCTGGCGTGCGCCTTCTGCGCCACCGGGCGGCTCGGGCTCGCGCGCAACCTGGAGGCGTGGGAGATCGTCGAGCAGGTGAGGCTCGTGCGCGGCACGCTCGCGCAGGGCGAGCGCGTGCACGGCGTCGTCTTCCAGGGCATGGGCGAACCGCTGTCGAACGTCGACCGCGTCATCGACGCCATCCGCGTGATGTGCGACCCGTGCGCCCTCGCGATCGACGCACGCGCCATGACGGTGTGCACGTCGGGTCTGCCCGCGGGGATCCGCCGCCTCGCGCGCGAGGTGCCGCGCGTTCGCCTCGGGCTGTCGATCGCCAGCGCGCGCCCCGAGGTGCGGCGCAGCCTGATGCCCATCGACGAGGCGCATCCGCTCGACGAGGTGATCGAGGCCGTCGAGGAGCACGCGCGCACGACGGGCCTCGCTCCCATGTGGGCCGTGACGCCGCTCGCCGGGGTGAACGACGGAGACGAGGACGCGCGTGCGCTCGCCGAACGCGTGCGTCGCTTCGAGGCGCGCACGGGGATCCGGCCGCGGGTCAGCGTGGTGCCCTACAACGCGATCGACGAGGCCGGGCGAGACCCGTTCGCTCGCGGCGACGTGCCGGCGTTCCTCGCGTCACTGGCGGCGCACGGGGTGCGTGCGCACCTCCGGTACAGCGGCGGGTCGGACGTCGCCGCGGCGTGCGGGCAGCTCGCCGGGCGCGGCTAGGGCGACTCTCCGTCAGAAGCGAGCGCCGCCCCAGCGCGCATCGTCCCCGACGAGCCAGCCCATTTCGCTCTCGATGGCGTCCTCGAGGGGCGGGTCGAAGGTGTGGCCGACGGAGGCGAACACGGCGCGCGCATCGAGGTGGTCGCGAGCCGTCAGGCGCAGCGCCGCCGCCTTCTACGCCGCCGCGCAGCTACGCTGACCGCATCCGAAGAGGACGCGCAGCCCGCCCCCGGCGACGAACTTGCGGGCGCGGTCGTCGTCGAGACCGGTCGTGAGCCCCTCGACGAGGACGACGCGGGGGAAACGCGACGCCTGCTGCACAGCGATCTGGAACACCTCGTAAGAGCCGAGGGAGAACCCGGCGAGCAGGGGTTGCGACGTGTCGGCGTACTCCGGGTACTTCGCCGCGAGGGCGTCGAGCGCCGCGTCGATGTGGGCGACGAGCGCGGGGCCGCCCGTGTGCGTGTAGCGCTGGTCGTCCTTCGTCGAATCGCCCGGTGCGAAGGCTCCGCGGGGGCAGACGACGAACGGGTACTCCCGCGTCGCCCGCCGCCATCCGCCGCACTGCCAGTCGGGGCGGTCCCCGGCGCCGTGGATCACGACGACGACCGGGCGCTTCGAGGTGGCGCCCGTCGGGAGGGAAAGCCACGCGTCGGGATGGCCGGCGACGGGCAGAGCCTCGAAGAAGCCGGTGATCGGAGTCGGGGTCGGAGTCGGGGTCGGGGTCGGGGTCGGGGTCGGGGTCGGGGTCGGGGTCGGGGTCGGGGTCGGCGTCGGCGTCGGCGTCGGCGTCGGCGTCGGCGTCGGCGTCGGCGTCGGCGTCGGCGTGCCGGCGTCGGCGCCGTCGAGGTGCGCCCCGTGGCAGGCCGCCATCGCGAGGCATGTGCAGACCAGGAAACGCATCGTCGATCTTCTTGCCGTCCGCGAGTGTATTCTCGCGCTCCTCGTCCCGCATGCGCCTCACGGGTCTTTGCCTCGGCCTCCTCCTGTTTGCGTGGCCGTCGCTCGCGCAGGCGTCGCCGGAGGACCTGTTCGGCTGGGGACCGCGATCGCCCGCGATGGGCGGAACGGGCGCGGCGTCCTCGTCCGGGGCCGATGCGACCTACACGAATCCCGCTCTCCTCTCGCGCGTCCACCACAACCTGCTGACGCTCGGCTTCCAGGGCGCCGCGTTCGACCTGCACGCCGACGGCAGCGGCCTTCCCGGCCGCGTCTCCACCCTGCCGGCGCACGGCCTCGTCGTCGGCGCAGAGGTCCCCATCCCCTTCGGCGGCATCTTGAAGGACCGCATCGCCGCCGGCATGGCCTTCTACACCCCGTCGGACGCGCTGGTCCGCGGTCGCATCCTCTATCCGGAGACGCCGGAGTACGCGCTGCTCGCCGATCGCGCCCAGTCGCTTGCCGTCCGCCTGGGGCTCGGCGCGGACCTCGGCTGGGGCATCCGCGTCGGAGCCGGTTTCGCGGCGCTCGCGCAGCTCGTCGGAAGCATCGTCATCGTGAACACCGCGGGCAGCGTGGGTTCGCACGTCGACGACCAGCTCGTCGCCACGTATGCGCCCACGTTCGGCGCAGCGTGGGATCTGCCGTTCGACCGGGCTGACGACGGCACCCGCCGCTGGCGCGTCGGCCTCACCTGGCGCGGCTCGATCGACGCTCGCTTCGGCGTCGAGGTGGACGCGAGCAAGCTGAGCACCCTCAACCTGCCCGTGTTCAACATCGCCGGCATCGCCCAGTACGACCCGCAGCAGCTGCTCTTCGAGGTGGCTCGCGAGTGGGACGGCTGGACCGCCGCCGCCGGCGTGACGTGGAAGAACTGGAGCGCGTACCCGGGCGTGCTCGAGCCGACGATCCTCTGCCCGGCGGGCCAGGACTGCTCGCTGCTGTCGCCGCCGTCCATCAAGTACTCGGACACGCTGGTGCCGCGCGTGGGGCTCGAGCGCTCGATCGCGCTGGCGCACCACGCGGCGATCAAGGTGCGCGGCGGCTTCTTCCTCGAGCCGACGCCGGTGCCCTCGTCGCTGCCGTCGTCGCAGGCGTACGACGCGACGAAGAAGGAGCTCGTCGACGTGCCGACGCGCTTCTTCGACGCCACCCGATACGTCTTCTCCCTCGGCGCCGGCGTCGACTTCGGCGATGAGCTGCCCTTCACGCTCGACTTCTGGGCGCAGTACCACCTGCTCGCGTCCACGACGGTGACGACCGACCCGGCGCCCGCCGCTCAGCTCTCCGGCAACGTGCTCGCCTACGGCCTGTTCGCAGGGGTGAGGTTCTGATGGCGCGCCGTCTGTTCCCTTGCGCCCTCGGAGCGGCCGCGATCTTCCTCGCATCGTCGAACGCCGCCGCCAACCCGCTCGATCCCTTCGGCTTCGGCTCGCGCGAGACGGCGATGGGCGGCGCCGTCTCGGCCGACGTGTCCGACTTCAGCGCGAGCTACTACAACCCGGCCGGCCTCGCGAAGGCGCACGGCTTCGAGCTGAGCATCGGCTACTTCCGCGCCGATCACTTCCTCTACATGAACGGGAAGGACAACGGGGTGGACCCGGTGAAGGGCATGGTCGGCGGCGCTGTCGTCCCCGGAAAGATCTTCGACTTCCCGTTCGCCATCGGCGTCGGCTTCCACGTGCCGGACGACCGGCTCACGCGCGTCCGCGCGCTGCCGCAGGCCCAGCCGCGCTGGGAGATGTACGACAACCGCAACCAGCGCCTCTGGTTCGGCGTCGACGCAGCCATCAGCCCGCTGCCGTGGCTGCAGCTCGGCGGCGGCGTCACGTTCATGGCGGCGACCATCGCCACGCTGGACATCAGCGGCGACGTGGACATCCTGAACCCCTACCAGTCGTCGCTACGGCATCAGGTCAACGCCGACCTGACGCTCGTGGCATATCCGGACTTCGGGGCGCGCATCGAGCTGTCCAAGGCGATCGCGATGGCGCTCGTGTACCGCGGGCAGTTCAAGCTGGACCTCAACGTCAACGCGAACGTCGACGCGGGTGCGGCCGTCGGTCCGGCGTCGAGCTCCGGCGCGGGGTCCGACCTGACGCGCCTGCGCATCGCCCTCGCGACCGACACGATCGACTCGTTCCTGCCGCAGCAAGTGGTGCTCGGCTGGTCGTGGAAGCTGAGCGACGACCTGAAGACGAACCTGGACGTCACGTGGGTCAACTGGAGCGCCTACATTCCCCCGGTCACGAAGCTGCAGACGAACCTGAACATCCCGCCGCCCAAGGGCGGGTGGCCCGCGGGCATCAAGCCGCCCACGCCGCCCGCGCCCGTCTCGATCATCCCGATCCAGATCGAGGACCGCATCGTCCCGCACCTGGGTGCCGAGTGGCGCGCCATCGCGCGGTCGACCTGGCAGGGGTTCCTGCGCGGCGGTTACGAGTACGACAAGAGCCCCATCGGAGCGCAGACGGGGGCGACGAACTACGTCGACCGCGACCGGCACGCGTTCTCCGCGGGCGTCGGCCTGCGGCTCCTGCATCCGGCGACGGTGCTGCCGGGGGACGTGCGCTTCGACGTGCACGGCCAGCTCAGCGTCCTGCCTACCGGGACGACGGTGAAGCAGGACCCCTCGGACCTCATAGGGAGCTACACGGCGGGGGGACACATCTGGAACGTCGGCGCGACCGCGACGGTGGGCTTTTGACGTGAGGACCGCGCTCTACCTCCCGGTCGCACTGCTGGGCACGATCGCGTGCGGAACGATTGCCTCGCCCGGCGGCGGCGACCTCAATCTGCCGACGGCCAACGTCGGGCCCTTCACGCCACTCTCGCAGGCCGAGGTCGCCGCAGGCGACGTGCCACCCTTCGTCTTCCTTCAGGAAGCGGCTGCGTACCGAGAGCCGAGCGCGGTGGCGGCGAGCGACGACGCGTCGTCTCCGGCCGTCATCCTGTACGCCGTCGCGACCGGCGCGAGCGGCAACGTCATCGTTCGCACGCGCGCCGACGACGGGCGCTCGTTCTACGGCGATTCGGTGGACCAGCAGAGCAATGCGTCGCACCGGCCGCCGGTGGTCCTGAAGGCGTCGCAAGCCTGGGAGGGCGGCAGCGTCTCGGGCCCGAGCGCTCTCCGTGTGGGCTCCGAGGTGTGGCTCTACTACGCGGCTGCGGGAGGCATCGGGCTCGCCAAGTCGAACGACGGCGGGATGACGTTCCAGGCGCTCCCGCAGCCCGTGCTCGCGCCGGACCACGGCGTGGGCTGGGAGTTCACGCCGCCCCGCGCCCCGAGCGTCGCCGTCTTCCCGGACGGGAGCTTCCACATGCTCTACGCGTCGGGCGATGCGATCGGCGAAGCAGTGAGTGCCAGCGGTGACGGCGGCTGGCAGCGAGTCGGCGGAGCCCCGGTGCTCACAGCCAGCCCGCGCGTGGATCCCTCGACCCTACCGGAGGGCGCGCCTCCTCCGTTCGACGAGGGTGCGGTCGACGACCCGCTGCTCGTTCCGTCCGTCGACGTCGCGGGCAGGCTGGTCGTGCGCGTGCTCTACACCGGGTACGCGGCTCCCATCGGTGCGTCGTCGCGCCCCTCGGCCATCGGCGTCGCTGCCCGCTTCGACGCGAGCGGGGTCTTCACGAAGCAGTCGAGCCCCGTCTACAGCGCGCAATCGGGCGAGGCGGCACCCGCGCTGCTCCAGTTCGGCGGCGATCAGGCGCTCCTCTACGTCCAGCAGCTCAACTCGGCGCTCGACATGGCGCACCCGTTCTTCGCGATTGCCGCCGCGTACGCTCCGGCGTCGAGCATGCTCGGTGCTCCCGGCGCCTTTCCCTCGAGCCCGTGACGGATCACTGCCGCTGGAGCTGACCCCAGAGCACCTCGACTGCGATGCCGCGCCGCGATGTCCCTCCTTCGATGGGAGGGAAGACGAGCATCTTCATCGGGGCGACGAAGCAGGCGACCGCCGTGGTCACGACGCCCGGACCGGGGTCGATCTTCACGTTCGTCCCCGCCACGAGCCCCCGCTCGTCGATCTCGGCGACCACGCGCGCCGCCCCGTTGGTCAGCGCGCCGCGCTGCCCCTGCTCCTTGGCGCAGGAGTCGAGCGCGTCGGCGACCCGGTCGATCGCGGCGCGGGCGACGTCCGGGTCGATCCCGCGAGCCTCGGCGAGGCCCACGATGGCGAGCGGTCGCTTCGCGACGTAGTCGTATCCCTGCGAGGGGCCCGCCGGACCCGCGTCGGCCACCTGCACGTCGTGCGACTCGGGCACGACGTCGCGACCGCCGCCCCCGGCGCTCGCGCACGCCACGAGACCGGCAGCGACGGCGGCGACGGCGAGGAGCCTCACTTGCCGATGAGCTGCCGGGCGATGACGAGGCGCTGGACCTGCGCGGTGCCCTCGTAGATCTGGAGAATCTTCGCGTCGCGCATCAGCTTCTCCACCGGGTAGTCCTTGACGTACCCGTAGCCGCCGAAGACCTGCACCGCGTCGATCGCGCTCTGCATCGCTGCGTCGGCCCCGAAGGCCTTGGCGCACGAGGACGTCATCGGATCGCGGATCCCCTTGTCGAGGCCCCACGCGGCCTTGCGCACGAGTAGGCTCGTGGCCTCGATGCGGATCTTCATCTCGGCGAGCATCGCCTGGATGAGCTGGTGCTGCGCGATGGGCACGCCGAACGTCTTGCGCTCGCGCGCGTAGGCGAGCGACTCGTCGAGGCAGCGCCGCATGATGCCCACGGCGATGGCCCCGATGTCGGGCCGCGTCTGGTTGAACGTCTCCATCGCGAGCTTGAACCCCTGCCCGGGCGGAGCGAGCACCTGCGACGCGGGGATCTTCACGTCCTCGAGCACGAGCGGCGCCGTGTCGCTCGCGCGCTGCCCGAGCTTGTCCTCGTGCCGGCCCGGCTTCACGCCGTTCTGCGACCGCTCGACGATGAACGCGCCGATGCCCTTGTGCTTCAGCGCCGGATCCTCGGTGGCGAAGACGACGTAGAAGCTCGAGAGCGTCGCGTTCGTGATCCACTGCTTCGTGCCGTTGAGCACCCAGCCGCCGGCGCCGTCCTTCGTGGCGCGGCACTGCATCCCGGCGACGTCGCTGCCGGCGCCCGGCTCGCTCGTCGCGTAAGAGACCATCACCGGCTCGCGCACCAGCCAGCCGAGGTACTTCTTCTTCTGCTCCTCCGTGCCGCCGAGCTTGATGGGCGTGAGCCCCAGCGTGTTCGCCGTCATGCTCGTCTGGATGCCGGAGCAGCCGTACGCCAGCTCCTCGGTGATGAAGCTCGACTCGACGTCGCTCAGCCCGGCGCCTCCGTACTCCGCGGGCAGGGTGGGGTTCACCAGGCCGATGCCGTGCGCCTCGGCGAACACTTGCTTCGGGAACTTCGCCTCCCGATCGCACTCGGCGGCGATGGGGATGATGCGCTCGCGCGCGAAACGCCGCGCCGTCTCGATGAGGGCCCGCTGCTCCTCGGTCGGTTCGAAGTCGAACATACTCTCACTCCTTGGCGCGCCGGCGACGTCGTTCGAGCTCCGCCCGCGCCGCCCGCGCGCCCATGATGTAGCCGATCACGATGCCCACGAGGAGGATCCCCGGGATGAAGACGAGGTGCTCGGGGCCCGGCGTGTTCATGGGCGCCGGCCCCTACTTCGCGTGCGGCGCGTCCTTCGCCGCCTTCTGGATGACTCCCTCGAGGTCCGCGAGGCGCGTGTCCAGCGTGCGCTGCTTGCGCCACACGAGGGCGACCCACGCGAACATGACGACCCAGAGCACCGCGTACGCGATCACGAGGAGCGTGCCGCCGCTGTACTGCTCGGTGCCGTTACCCTGGACCGCCTGGAACGTGGTCGCGCGGTCGCTGGGCTGCGTCTCCTGGTAGAGCGTCGTCGTCATCCTTCGGTCCTCGTGTCGAGCCCGAGATCAATCGCGTCTGCCTCGGCGCGGGCCAGACGCGCGCGCGCCAGCTCGAGGCGCGTGCGGGCCCACAGCATCAGCGCCGCGAGCAGGGTGAAGCAGGTGAAGCCGCCGGCGAGGGCGATCTTCATGTCCGGGTGCTGCAGGCCGCCGCCGTTGCCGGTGATGACCATCGGGTGCTGCCCGCCCCACTTCTGCACGCTGTAGTGGATGATGGGCAGCAGGGCCGCGCCCATGACCCCGAGCGCCGCCGCGAAGCGCCTCTCGGCCGAGCCGTCGCCCGCGAAGGCACGGAGGACGAGGTACGCGACGTAGATGAGGAAGCTGAGGAGTGCGGTCGTGAGGCGCGGGTCCCACGTCCAGAAGGCGCCCCAGGCCTTCGCGCCCCAGAGAGGCCCCGTGATGAGTCCCACGGCGCCGAAGGCGACGGCGCACTCGGCCCCGGAGCGGGCGAATGCGTCGCGCGCGTCGGTCGGGTTGAAGAAGTAGGCCATCGACCCGAGGAAGCAGGAGGTCGCGCCGATGTACATCGCGTACCAGCTCGGCACGTGGAAGTAGAAGATCTTCTGGACGATGCCCATGCGCGCCTCGACGGGCGCCTTCAGGAAGATGAAGAGCACCTCGGCGACGAAGGCGACCGCCGTCAGCCCGAGGAGGGCGTAGAAGGCGGCGTCGCTCGCGCGGCGGGGCGTGCTGGGCATCCGGCGGAAGACTTTAGTCCGGCTCGCTCATTTGGGCGAGGAAGCCTTCGCGACCTTCTCCTCGACGTCGCGGAGGGCCGCCTCGAGCGCGGGGTTGTCGGGGTCCATGTGGTTGGCCATCACCAGCTGCAGCTTCGCCTGGCGGTAGTCGCCGGCGCGCAGAAGCTCGTCGGCGCGGCGGGCGAAGGGGCGCGCGGATGCGACCCGCACCTGCTCCTCGAGCGGGGCGGCGCCGGGGATGCGGCTCGGCGGTGGTTTCGAGTGCGGGGACAGGCTGATGCGCGGGGGCGTGGGGCTCGTCCGGACGGCGAGCTGCGCGTCGTAGTGGCCCCGCATCGCGTCGTCCGAGAGGACGGCGTACGCCTCGGTGCCGCGCTTGAAGATGGTGACCAGCGCCTGCCGCTCTTCGTCGGTGCGCGCGCCGTGGCGGTCGGGGTGGAAGGTGTCGCAGAACGCGTGGAACGCCTCGCGGATCTCGTCGGCGGTCGCCTCGGGCGGGACGCCGAACAGGTCGTAGTACGTGAGCGCGTCGAGCGCTTCGAGCCACGCGAGGATCTGCTCGTCCGGGCTCTCCATGGTTCCCCTCGTGCGCTAGTGCACCCGCATCGCCGCCTGGCGCGCGCGCATCGACGAGACGCTCTGCGCACCGGCGATACCCACGAGCTGCAGCGTGGCGTGAGCCTCGCGGCCGGTGCCCACGTCCTTGGCGAAGACCTGGAGCGAGCCGCTCTCGTCGACGGCGAACCGCACCTCGATGGTCACCTGACCGCGCGGCGCAGGTCGGATGCTCGAGAGCTCCACCTCGCCGAGGTACGTGTTGCCGCCGAAGACGGCTTCCTCGCCCTGCGCCACGCGCACCTTGACGACGGTCTGCATGTCGCTCGACGTGGTGTACGCCCGCGTGCGCTCGCACGGGATCTTGGAGTTGCGCTGGACGATGACGTCGCACCAGCCGCCGACGGTCTCGACGACGAGCGCGCGCGGCGTGACGTCGACGAGCACCGGCGGCGACATGGCCGAGGTGAACGCCGGCTGGGACGGAGGAGGCGGCGTGCGGATGACCGGCTCCGGAGGAGCGGCGGGCGGAATCGCAGGCGCCTTGGCCGGCGGACCTGACGACGCGCGCTCGGCGCGAAGGACATCCTCGTACATCAAGGGCTTCGGGATGGTCGCTGCCGGATCGGGCTGCGAGGGAGGCGCGATGGGTGGCGTCGGAGGCAGCGGGACAATCGCTGCCGCCAGCTGGGGCGGAGTGGGCGGCGGGGGTGGCGGCGGCGAGGGGATGGGCTGCGTCGTGCCCGGGCTCATCGCGACGTCGGGAACGCTCAGGCGGGCCGTCCGCGCAGGAGGCAGCGGAGGCGGCGCGCCCATGCGCGCGGTCGTCCGCGGCAGCGGCGACGTCGGTCCGCCGTCGGTCTGCGAGGGCAGGGGAGGCCGCACCTTCTCGGCCTCCGCCATGAGCGCCGTGACCTTCGTCGCGAGCGTCACCTCGTCCGTGGGCTCGGCCTCGTCGTCGACGATGGGCCGCGACGGATACGACTTGCGCGCCGGGGGCGGCGGGATGCTGCGGCGTCGCGCGACCTCGGTCAGCGCGGCGGCCTGGATGGCGGCGCCGATCGCGACGACCTCCTCCGGGTTCACGCGGTCGAGCGGCGGGGTGCCGAAGAACTGCTCGACGCGCCGTCGCACCAGCGGGATGCGCGTGGAACCGCCGACGAGGATCACCTTGTCGAACGCGCTCACCGGGAGGCGCGCGACCGACAGCGCCTCCTGGCACACGGCGAAGGTGCGTTCGACCAGCGGCGTGGCGAGCATCTCGAGCTCGTCGCGCGTCATCCCGAAGTCGAGGTCCAGGTGCGCGCCGCCGACGCCGAAGGCGACCTCACGAAGGCGCGTCTGCGCACGTTCCTGCGCGGACAGCTCGATCTTCATCGTCTCGGCCACGACGCGGAGGCGCTCGAAGGCCTGGGGGTCGGCGCGTGGGTCGTAGCGGTGCGCGTGGAGGAACGCCTCTGCCATGC
>DASVWO010000307.1:0-26313 GCA_036393165.1 Polyangiaceae bacterium
GTCTCGGGATCGCCCGTCTGTCCGTCGCTCGCCATCGTGCCGCCCGTCATGTGCGACGCGAAGTAGAAGGGATGCTGATCGTCCTGCGACCGCACGACGAAGGGCGTGTCGCTCCAGAACTCGGCGACCTCTCCGGCCGAAAGCGTCGACGGGCCCGGAACGGTGGGAGGGTCGTAGGTGATCTTCGTGCCGTCGACCATGCCGAGCATGCGGTACGGGACCGACTCCTCCATGGTGATGCCCGCGTCGCTGACGACGCGCGACCGGTACTGGACGCCTGCGTACAGGCTCCCCAGCGCCTGGATGGGCGGGATCTGCTCGTGCGCGGCGTCGCAGGCGGGCTGCCCCGGCCCCGGGATCTGCATGCAGTAGTGGCCGCCCCACACGCCCACCGGATGGTTCGTCTGGATCGGGCTCCCGCTGAGATCGTCGACCTGCGTGAGCTGGAGCACCTGGCCGCGCGACAGCGAGTAGGTCAGCGTCGCGTTCGCCGGTCCTCCGGCGACGACACCTCGCGGGACGACGGGCACCGTGGGGAGAAGCTGCACGGTCGTGCCGTCTTGCATGGCGACGATGGCGACGTCGCTCGGCATCGCGATGGTGCTGGTGAGCGGGTAGCCGCGCCACGCGGTCACGGCGACGTAGTTCGTGTCCCAGACGTCGGTCGGCAGCAGGAGCGTCGCGCTCGAGATGTACGACTGCGCGCCGCCGTACGGATAGATGTCGTAGACCACCGCGGGATAGTCGGTGGCGATGTGGACGGCCTGTCCGACGCCGGTCCCGTGCACTCCGATGTCCTGCGCGGTGAACGCCGCCTGCACGGAGGACGGGCAGAGCACCTTGTTCTGGAGGGCTACGCCGGCGTCGTCGGTGAGGCCGCCGTACTGGCTGAGGAAGACGATCGCCACCTGCCCCGGCTGGACGACGCCCCCTGCGATCGGCGTGTACGTGATGTTCCCTCCGGTGCCCTGCGGGACGTAAGCGTAAGGGCTCGCGTCCAGCCGCTGCCCGTTCCACTCGAGCGACACGTGGATCGGGAGGTCCCAGGTGTTGGTGACGAAGGCCGCGAAGCAACTCCCGTCGGCGCCACCTTGCTGGCCGAACTCCGGGATGGCGCTGTAGCCGTCGGCCGGGATGGCCCAGTAGTCGCAACCGATGGCGCTCTTGTTGTCGGCGGCGCTATCGCAGGCCGGGACGCACTGGAAGTTGGGGCCGCAACCTTGCCCGGGAGGACACGTCGTGATCACGTGCGGCGGCGAGGAGCAGTCGGTCACCGAGTGCAGGTCCGGCGAGCAGCGCTCGGAGCAGTTGGGCGCGGCGTCCTTCGTCGCGCCATCGCCGACGAGGCTCGGCCCGTCGGCGTGCGATGCGGCCGCATCACTCGCTACGACGCTACCCTCGGCGCCGCCCCCGTCCGGGGCGAAACCGTTCCGCTGCGCCTGGCCGCAACCATGAAGCGCAACGGCGCTGGCGAGAACCGCCGTGCACGAAAGAGCGAGAACCCGCGCGCCTCGACGAACCATGAGTGCGGGCGGCGCCGTGCAACGCATGTGCCGCTACGAACACGGCGTTTCTGGCGCATCGCTGCGCACGAAGCGCAAGCCGCGCCGAGCGTGAAGCGCACGCCGGCAACCGCGTCACGCCAGCTCGAACAGATAGTCGACGTGGGAGCGCACGGCGGCGTCGTAGCCGAAGAGCTTCGGATTGGTCGACTCGATCAGGTAGTACTCGTCGGGCGCGTGCGCGCGCGCGCCGTGGCCCAGACCGAAGTGGCCCGCCGGCAGCGAGAGAGGCGCGTCCGTGAAGACGAAGCCCGGCCACGAGCCGCCACGGCGAGGCCAGAGGATCGGGTCGATGCCGGCCCGCCGGTACACGGTCATCTGCGCCCGCATCAGCGCCGAATCCGCCGGCGTCGTGTTTGGATCGTACCCGCCGCTGACGTTCACCTCGATGTCGCCGAATCCGCGCTTCGCCAGGTGCGCCTTGAGCTTCTCGACGCTCGCATCGCGCGTCATGTTCGGCACGAGGCGCAGGTCCATCTTCGCGACCGCGCGGTGCGGCAGCACCGTCTTGCCTCCTGGGCCGGTGTAGCCCGCGACGAGTCCTTCGATGTTCACCGTGGGATTGGAGCAGAAGTCCACCATGCTCTGGCGCCAGCTCACGTCGTGCGCCCAACGCTTGACGCCCCCCATCTGATCCTTGGCCATCGCTTCGTCCTGACGTCGCGCCGCCACGTCGAGCATCGCGAGCTCCGCCTGCGTGAGCGGGCGTGCGGCGTCGGCATAGCCGTCGATGGCCGGGTCGCCGTCGGCGGTCACGAGCGTGGCGAGGGCCTGCACCAGGTGGAAGGCGGGGCTGTCGACGCACGCGCGCACGCTGGAGTGCACGTCCCTGGAGGGACCGCGACCCCACTTCTCGCCGCTCGAGACGAGCTCGAGCTCCACGACGCCCTTCGCCCCGAGAGCGACCTGGACCACGCCGTCCCGGTCCTGCTCGGCGCTGGGCATGTAGATGCCGGAGCACTTCGCGAGCGCAGCTTGCACCTGTGGGCTGCGCACGATCTGCACGAAGTGCGGCGACCCGATCTCTTCCTCTCCCTCGGCGACCAGAACCAGGTTCACCGGGAGCTTGCGGCCTGCGGCGCGGAACGCGTGCAGCGCGGCGAGAAACGCCGACTGCGGACCCTTCTGGTTCACGGCGCCACGCCCCATGATCGCCTTGCCCAGATCCGGCATGTCGACGAGCGCGGCGTCCCACGGCGGCGAGGACCACTCCTTGGGATCGACCTGCTTCACGTCGTACATGAAGTAGAGACCGACCGTGCGCAGCGCCCCGGCGTCGAGCGTCGCGAAGACGCCCGGGTGCCCGTCGGTGGCGACGCGGTCGACGTGCTGGAAGCCGGCGTCGCGGAGGAGGCGCATCATGAGGTCGCAGCCCTCGGACATCCCCCGATTCTCGGCCGCTATGGACGGCTGGCGGATCCACGCCTGCAGCCTCTGCACGGCTTCGTCGTGATGCGCCTCGCACTGCGCGTAGATCGACCGGCGCTCGGCCGCGGCGACGGGGCGAGGAGCCGAAGCCGCACATGCGGCGGCTGCGCCGGTGAGAGCCGTACCGAGCAGGGCGCGACGCGACACGAGACCGTCGGACATGCCCGGCACGGTAGCAGCGTCAGTGGCGCAGCACGCAGTTGTCCTGCACGTCGCTCGGTCAGAGCGACCTCAGGAAGTAGACGAGGTCGAGTTTCAGGTAGCGCGGAAGGCTGTCGAAGTTCGCGATCACGATCGTGGCATCGCCTCCGTGCGCTTCGATCGCCGAGACGAGGTCGCTCGTCCGCCCGTCGTGCAGGAAGTACAGGCGCTGGCCGATTCCCCAGAGAGGCGCCGTGCGGAACTGATCCGGGCCTGCCTGCTCTTGCACGATCCCGTCCGCCAGCTTGGGGCCCATGTGGTGGATCGCGAAGTCCGAGTAAGGGTGAAACGACACATTGGACAACACCGGATCGATGGAGCTGGCCGCCGTCGTGAGCGTAGGCGTGTGGCACGAAGCGCAGCCCACCAAGCCGAAAGTCTCACGTCCCTGGTCGATCTCGGCCTGGGTGATCTCGACCGAGCCGATGGCGAAGGGAGGCGTCGCGGGCGTCGCCGGTTTCGATACCCTCATCGCGATCCCGAAATTCGTGACGTCGGACGAGACGTCGGAGACGGTGTTCTGCCCGCTGCCTCCGAGGTTGGTCGTGTCCTCCGGCGTGGGATTGAAGGCGAGACAGCCCTTCAGGTTGCTCGCGCCGCCCGTCTTCTCCTCCGCGAAGCCCTCGTTCGTGACGCCCTGCTCCACGTTGTAGGCGTTCGTCGCGAACCTCAGGAGGGTGTTCGACTGCGCCTTCCACCCGAACCGCATGATCGTCCCGTCATCCGGGGAAAAGTTGAACGTCCCGCCCGTGCCGAATGATCCGCAGTTGGCGGCGAGGTTCTTTTCGAGCTCGGAGTCGGGCACGTTCTCGACCAGCCCGAGGCCGAAGAGCGGCGTAGGCGTGCGGAAGGCCTTCGGGACCTTGAAGTCGGGCTGCATGGCTTCGCATCCGGGCGCGTCGACGCGACCGCGGATCGTGAAGAGGTTGTGCACCAGGTTGTCGCTTGGGAAGCGCACCTCGCGCACGGGACCTTCGGGCGTGATGAACGGCGGAACGACGTTCTCGGCGCCATCGAGCGTCGCGAGGGCGATCTGCGGGTTGGGGACCGGCTCCTGTGGGCTGTCCAGCCCCGGGCTCGCGCCGAGGACGGCCGGCTCCGCGTGACACATGGCGCAGCTGTTCCCGTTGAACGCGGGGCCGAGGCCCACTCCAATCTCGACACCGATCGTGCCCGAGACCGAGTCGATCTCCTGGAAGCGGATGATCGCCTGCTCGCACGCGAGCAGCACGTCCGGAGCCAGCCCGGGGTAGCACGCCACGCTCGCTTGCTGTTGTGCGGCGGGGTCGTCCGGATCGATCGGCTGCGGCGTCCGCGGCGCGCCTGCGCTTGGGGGACCCGGTCGCGGCCCTGGGTCGGCGACGCCATGAAGGGTCTCACCGCCTGCCGCGATCGTCTCGTCCGGACTCGACTTGCAACTCGCGACAGCCCCGAGAACGACAGCGCTCACGAGCACCACGTGAGTCCCCCACGCATGTTGCATGACCGGTCCCGTCCTTCACCTCATCCCTCGCCACCTCGGCGACTCGTGCTCTCGGCGCGACCGATCCGCAATCGGGCAACATTGCTGGTTTCAGAAGCAGCGACCTCGGTCGCGAACCGACCGCGGGGCGCGCTACCGATGCGGCGGGATGATGTCCGCGAGGACGAGGTCGACGGTCTTTGGCGGGCTGGCGCCTGCGACTCTGACGGCCAGGTGCTTGCCGGCGGGCAGCTCGCGCAGACGCGCGCGCCATTCGGAGAGCGATCGCCGATCGATGCTCTCGCCGCCGAACGTCGCGATGCGGTCCCCCTCGCGCAGCCCAGCCTTGTCGGCAGGTCCGCCGGGCGTCACGGCGACGATCTCGAGCGCGTCGCCGTCCGCGATGAGCCACATGCCGCTTCGGTCGTAAAGATCGGGCTTCGCGAAATCGGCGTTGGGCACCAGGTACATCTTCCGTGCGTCGTAGTCGAAGCTGACGGTGAAGCGGCGGAGGACGCCCGCGCCCAGGTTGCCGGAGATGTTCGGATCCGCGTCGGCACCCTTCTGACCCGTGAATAGATCGACCGCCACATCTCGAACCGCGGCCTCGCCCAGCAGCAGCGTCCCGGCGCGCGCAGGATGCGCGCGCTCGGGACCGCCCACGCCCCAACCGGTGACCGCTTCGGTCACGGCGTTGTAGTGCGCCACGAGGTCGTTCTGGCGGACGAACGGCGAGTTGAGGGTGAGCGAGGCTCGCGAGCCCGTGTCCACGCTGAGCCGCACCGGCATGCCGTCGACCTTGGCCTGGATGATCGGAATCCGTTGCGCGAGCTCGAACGGCAGGACGTGAGCTCCGCTCGGCGGTTGGAACTTTGCGGGATCGGTCAGCGTCAGGACGTGCTTCTCGTAATCGACCGTCACACGGAAGCGCCGGAACATTTCGAAGCCGACCAGCCCGTCCGACTGCACGCCCTCCACGCGCGGCAGGTCACCGAGGTCCATCACGTAGAAGACCGGCTTGGAGAGCACCGCACCGCCCAGGCGGACCTCGCCCACGTGCGCAAATGCGACGTCGACCTGCTGCTCGCCGACTCCCCTGCCCGCGAGCTTGCCCTCCATCTTCGCTCCCAACCGCGTGGCGGCGGACGGGGTGAGGACGTTCGCGCCACCGGTGTCCACGAGCACGCGCACCTTCGCGCCGTCGATCGTCGCGTCGGCATAGATGTGGTTGTTCACGAGATCGAACGGGACATGGGTCACGCCCGAGGCGTCGACGATGCGCGCGCTCGCGGTCATGGCGGGCATCGCGAAGACCTGGGTATCGGGCATCGCGGTCGGGGCGATGCGATCCGCCTTCACTTCGACCCGATCGCGAGGATCCGTCTGCCCGGTGGCGTCGGTGCGATTTGTGACCTGGTGGAACGAGAGACGGGCCCCGTCCACGTCGCGGTAGTCGTCCATGCGCGTCGTCTCGACGTCCGAGCCGTCGCGCTCGTCCGTGCGCCCCAGGAGGCCCGTGGTCGCATCGAACCAGAGCGTGATGGCGCGTCCGCCCTCGGGCGTCGCGTCGACCACCTGCCAGTGCCGCCCTGCCTCGTCCACCCGCCGCACCGCCGAGAACGTCACGGCGCGCTTGGCGGCGTGAGACGATCCGATGCACACGAGCCACGCCGCGGTCACGGCCTTCTCTCGCGCATCCGGCGCGTCGAGAGCGACGACTTCACCGCCCGGGTCCTGACGCCATGCCTGCTGGCCGTCGTACCCGTCCGCTCCCTGGACGGGGCCGAGCGTGTAGTGCGACACCGAGCGGCACGTCTTCATGTCGTCCACGGAGGAGAGGGCTCCGGAGAGACCGCCTGCGGAGAGTGTCCCGTCCATCTGGATCGCTTCCACCGAATCCCAGCGGCTGCCGCCGCCCGAAACGGCCAGGAAGCGCGCCACGAGCGAAGCGCCGTCGTCGGCCGACGCCCCGACGGGCGCGGCGGCTGGCGTGTTCGGCGCGACCGCCGAGCCAGACGCCGCGCACGCGAGCAGCGGGAGAGACCATCCGAGCACCACGTTCCTCGTGATCGAGCCCATCGCAGCACCTCTTGATCGTCGTTGAAAAACGATGCAATCCTTCAACGGTGCGTACCATGGCACGAAACCCCGCCGTCATCCAGCGACCCGCCGAGATAAGGCTCATCGCCTCCCCCGTGCGTCAGGAGATCGTCGACACCCTCGAGGCGCTCGGTGGAAGCGCCCCCGTCGCGGCCATCGCCGCCGCCCTCGGTCGGCCGAGCGACGGGCTCTACTACCATCTGCGGATCCTCGTGAAAGGAGGACTGCTCGAGGAGCTGCCCGACGAGGGTGACGGACGGCGATACCGAACGCGGGCGCGTCCTTCCGAGCGAATGCGCCTTCGCTACCAGCCGGGACGGACGCCGAACGCGCGCGCCGTCACTCGCGTCATCGGCGGAATGCTGCGAAGCACGAGGCGCGACTTCGAGGCCGCACTGGCGGATCCGGAGGTGGTCACCGAAGGTCCGCACCGTGCGCTGCGAGCCTCCCGGGTGAAGGGCTGGGTCTCTCGCGCCGACCTCGCCGAGCTCAATCGTCTGCAAGCGCGAGCTCTGGCGCTCCTGCGTCGCAACCGCAAGCCCAAGGGCGCGCAGCTCATGTCGCTGACCTGGGTCCTCGCGCCCGTCGAGGCCAGGCCGTCCCGCCGCTAGCCCTCGCGACAATACGCAACCCACGGGTTGCATCTCGCCGCGGCCTGCGTTACATGATGCGCAACCCGGAGGTTGCATATGGCAAGCGAAACCGACCGCATCCAGAAGCGCGTGATCCTCAAGGCCCCGCTCGAACGCGTGTGGAAGGCCGTCAGCGACTCGACGCGCTTCGGCGAGTGGTTCGGCGTCCGATTCGAAGGTCCGTTCGAGGCCGGCAAGGCCATCAAGGGACGGATTGCTCCGACGAAGGCCGACCACGAGGTGGCCAAGACGCAGGAGCCTTATTCCGGCATGCCCTTCGATTGCACCGTCGATCGCATCGAGCCGATGAGGCTCTTCTCGTTCCGCTGGCATCCCTTCGCCGTCGACCCCGCCGTCGACTACTCGAAGGAGCCCACCACGCTGGTGACCTTCGAGCTCGAGGAGGTGCCGGGCGGCACGCAGCTCACGATCACCGAGTCCGGATTCGACGCGATCCCGGCGTCGCGCCGCGCCAAGGCATTCGAGATGAACGACCACGGCTGGACCGCTCAGGCGCGCCTCATCGAAAAGTACCTTGCCCATGCGAGCTAGCAGCGCCGCGCGGATGCTCCGCGAAACGGCTCCCGTGTTCGCTGCGCTGGGCGACGAGACGCGACTGCGTCTCGTCGCGAGCCTCTGCGAAGCGGGACCTCAGTCCATCACGAAGCTCACCGAGGCTTCGGACGTCACGCGACAGGCCGTCACGAAGCACTTGCGTGTGCTCGAGGACGCCGGCGTCGTCCGAGGCAGCCGCGACGGGCGCGAAAGCATATGGGAGATCGAACCTCGTCGCCTCGAGGCGGCGCGGCAATCCCTGGACCTCATCTCGGCAAGGTGGGATTCCGCCATCGAGCGCCTTCGTACGATGGTCGAGCGCGAGGATTAGGTGGCCTCCGTCTACACCTCGGTGAGCCTCACGCGACGCCCCCCGAAGACGGCGGTGATCTCGAGACGACCTCCCAGAGCCTCGACGTAGCGGCGCAGTGTGGAGATGCGATGGTCGCCCCGGCTCTCGAGGCGGGAGAGCTCCGACTGCGTCATCTCGGCGGCGCGCGCTGCGTCCACCTGGGTCATCTCGAGGCCGCGTCGCAGCTCCTGGAGCGTCATCTCCTTCACCTGCTCGCGCGCGCGCGCCTTTGCTCGCGTCACGGCGGCCCGCGGGAGCTTCTCGGAACGGACGGACTTCCAGCTACGGGTCTGCACGGCAATCTTCTCCCTCGGCGTTCAGGAACTCTTGCCACACGTGTTCGGCGCGGCGAACGGAGTCGCCGTAGAAGCTGCGATCGAAGCGCTCTCCGAGGACGACGAGTCCACGGTGCCGGCGCACGTCGATCCCGTAGAGCAGTCGCAGCCCCGGAGGCGGCGCGCGCAGCGCAATCTCCCGCAGCGCGGGCGAGTGCGCGGGAACGTCGACCACGTCGAAGCCCGCCGCGCCCAGTGCGGCGAGATATGCGTCGCGGATCTCCTGTACTTCGGACAGACGGCCGAGCTCGAGCGCTTCCTCGGCGCTGGGCGCGCGCGCCCAGAGCTTCATCCTGCTCCGGTAGTCGGACATCGAGAGAACGCGGCGCGTGACGGTCCTCCGGATCTCCGCGACTGCGTCGCGCACCGCCACGGCGGCGGCCGGCGGGAGCTGGCCGAGGCGCTCGGCGAAAGCCCGCGACTCGAGGTGCTTGATCACGCGGCGCGAATATCCGTTGAATGCGCCCCAGTCGTGGATGGACTGCGCGAGACGCGGGTCCACCCCTTGGTGCGGGGCCAGCTCGCGCAGGCGTGCCGACAGACTCGGGTGCTCGTACCAGGTCAGCCACTCGCTGCTGCCGGGCGCCTCCTTTTCGGTGCCGAGCTGCACGATGACCTCGAGCGTCGCCGCGACATCCTCCGCGGCGCGCTGGTCGAGCGCGGCGTACCAGCGAGCGAAGTCCTCCGACGTCCTCAGCTCCACCCGAGACAATATGCACTCAACTGCATACGTCGTCAACGGCGCCGCCCCCCGCGCGCGGTCAGGGGACCAGCAGAACCTTGCCGATGGCCTTGCGGTCGTGGATGAAATGATGCGCCGCAGGCGCCTAGTCGAAGCGGAAGGTGCGATCGACGTGGGGCGCGATCTGGCCGGCCTCGTACATCTCGAGCAGCGCGGTGAACTGCGGCCGGAGGAGGTCCAGCCGACCGAAGAGGTGGCCCATGTTGCAGCCGGTGACCGTCTTGTTGTCGTCCATCAGCTTGCGGGGCGCGAAGCTCTTGGTCTGAATCAGCTGGCCGAGCGCGTGGAGCAGGTTTCGCTTCTTGCCCGAGGCGGCCGCCGAGAAACCGAACATGACGAGCCGCCCGCACGGCGCGAGCAGGTCGTAGCCCACGGCGAACGACTTGCCTCCCACCGGATCGAGGATCAAGTCGACCCCGCCATCGCCGACGACGGCACGCACCGCCTCGGCGTAGTCGCCACCCGAGTCGATGGGATGCTCCACGCCCTGCTGCCGCAGGAATTCGTGCTTGCCCGGAGAAGCCGTGCCGAAGATGGTGCAGCCGCGCGTCTTGGCGATCTGGATGGCCGCGAGCCCCACGCCGCCCGCGGCCGAGTGCACGAGCACCCTCGAACCCGGACGAAGCGTCCCGGTGAACAGCATCATGTTGTACGCGGTGAGGTAGACGACCGGCAGCGCGGCGCCCTCCTCGAACGTCATCTTGGCCGGCATCCGGAAAACCTGCTCGGCCGGAACGACGAGCGTGTCCGTGTACCCGCCGAAGCGCGGCATCGCGAGCACGCGGTCGCCCGCGCGAAGATCGCCGACGCCCTCGCCCACGGCGTCGACGGTACCGGAGACCTCGTAGCCCACGACGCAGGGGATCTTCGGCGCGTCCGGGTACAGGCCCACCCGGGCCATCAGGTCGGCGAAGTTGATGCCGGCCGCCGCGACGCGAACGCGAACCTCACCGGCCTTCGGCTCGGGATCCGGCGCCTCGCGCGTCTGCAGGACTTCCGGCGGGCCCGCGCGCGTGATCCATACCTGTCGCATCGGGGCTTTCGATGCCTCAACGTGTCGATCTGTTGCGAGGCGTCTAGAAGGTCACGACGCTGCGGATCGACTCGCCGTGATGCATCAGATCGAACGCCTCGTTGATCCGCTCGAGCGGCATCGTGTGCGTGATCATCTCGTCGATCCGGATCTTCCCGTCCATGTACCAGTCGACGATCTTGGGCACGTCGGTGCGCCCACGAGCGCCGCCGAAGGCCGTGCCCTTCCACACGCGCCCCGTGACGAGCTGGAACGGCCGGGTCGCAATCTCCTCCCCCGCCCCCGCGACGCCGATGATGACGCTCGTCCCCCATCCTTTGTGGCAACACTCGAGCGCTTGCCGCATGACCCGCACATCGCCGATGCACTCGAAGCTGTAGTCGGCGCCGCCCTTGGTGAGGTCCACGAGATGGGCCACCAGATCGCCGCCGACCTCGCGCGGGTTCACGAAGTGCGTCATGCCGAACGATTCGGCGAGAGCGCGGCGGCGCGGGTTGATGTCCACGCCGACGATCATGGCGGCGCCGGCCATGCGCGCGCCCTGAACGACGTTGAGGCCGATGCCGCCGAGACCGAAGACTACGACGTCGTCCCCCGGGCGCACCTTGGCTGTGTTGATCACCGCACCGATACCGGTCGTGCCGCCGCACCCGATGTAGCAGACCTTCTCGAACGGTGCGTCCTCGCGAATCTTCGCCACCGCAATCTCGGGCAGAACGGTGTAGCTCGAGAACGTGGAGGTCCCCATGTAGTGGAGGACCTTCTTGCCGCCGGTCGAGAACCGGCTCGTGCCGTCGGGCATGAGCCCTTTGCCCTGGGTGGCGCGGATCGCCTGGCACAGGTTCGTCTTGCCGCTCGTGCAGTAGGCGCACTCGCGGCACTCGGGCGTGTAGAGCGGGATCACGTGATCCCCCTTCTTCACGCTGCGCACGCCAGGCCCCGTGTCCACGACGACGCCTGCACCCTCGTGACCGAGGATCGCCGGGAACAGGCCCTCCGGGTCCTTGCCTGAAAGGGTGTACGCGTCCGTGTGGCAGACGCCCGTCGCCTTGAGCTCGACGAGCACCTCTCCCTGCTTCGGTCCCTCGACATCCACCGTCTCGATGGAGAGCGGCCTGCCGGCCTCGTGAGCGACTGCAGCGCGAGCCTTCATGGGCCTCGGTTCTACACCCAGTCTAGAGTAGCCGCATGCCCGAGCCGCCCGTGCTACCCGACGAGGCCGACCGCGTCCGGCTGCTCGCGTCTTGCGGAGTGCTCGACACTCCTCCCGAGCCGGAGTTCGACGACATCGCGCGCATTGCCGCCAGCGTGTGTGCGGCGCCGGTCGCCCTGGTGAGCGTGATCGACGGCACGCGCCAGTGGTTCAAGGCCCGCGTGGGCATCGAGGTTCGCGAAACGCCGCGCCGCATCTCCTTCTGCGCGCATGCCCTGGGCGGGGACGAGCCCCTGGTCGTCCGCGACGCGCGCGCCGATGCGCGGTTCGCGGACAACCCGTTCGTCCTCGAGTCGCCCGGAGTGCGCTTCTACGCGGGAGTCCCCATCCGCCTCGACACGGGCAGCGCCATCGGCACCCTCTGCGTGCTCGACTACGAGCCGCGCGAGCTGACGCCGACGCAGCTCGCATCGCTCGAGGGTCTCGCGCATCACGTCGCGCGCGAGCTGGCTCTGCGCTCCGAGCTTCTCCGGAGCCGTGGCGCGGAGCTGCCGGCGCTGCCTCGCCGTCTCGCACCGGGCGACGTCATCTCGGATCGCTACGAAGTCGTGCGCCGGATCGGCGCAGGCGGAGTCGGCGAGGTGCACGAGGCTCGAGCCGCCTCCGGGGAGCGCGTCGCCATCAAGTGTCTCCATGCCCAGTGGGCGCGGGTCCCCGAGGTCGTCGAGCGGTTCGTGCGCGAGGCCGTGGTGCTCGCGAAGTTGCAGTCGCCCCACATCGCTCGCATCCTCGACGTCGGCAACCTCGACGCCGAGCACGACGAGCTGCCCTTCATCGCCATGGAGTATCTGGAGGGCGAGGACCTGAGTGCGCACATGCGGCGCGCGAAGAGGCTGGACTGGAGCGTGGCCGCCGCGTGGATCGCCCAAGCGTGCGAGGGGGTCGCCGAGGCGCATGCGATCGGGGTCGTTCATCGCGATCTGAAGCCGGCGAACCTGTTTCTCGCGACGGGCACCGACGACGCGCCGACGATCAAGGTCCTCGACTTCGGCATCGCCAAAGTTCCCACCGCGTTCGACCCGCTGACGCGGATGGGGAGCGTCGTCGGCTCGATGCGTTACATGTCCCCCGAGCAGATGCTCGCGCTCCAGAGCGTCGACTCACGTGGGGACGTATGGGCGCTCGGCGTCGTTCTCTACGAGCTCGTCACGGGCGAGCTTCCGTTCGGCGGGGAGTCGGAGATCCAGGTCTGCGTCGCCGTGATGCACGAGGAGGCGCCCCCTTTGCGCATCAAGGCGCCCGACGCGCCCGAGGCGCTCGCGAGCATCGTTGCGTGCTGTCTCGACAAGTCGCGGGAGAACCGCTTCGGCGACGCCGGTGAGCTCGGGTCCGCTCTGCGCGCATGCCTCGATGAGATCGCATGAACGGCTAGGCGTAGTTCAAGGCCGGCGTCAGGGGGATCTTGCTCTTCGCGAAGCTTCCCCTCCCGCGCGCCACGATGTTGCCCTCGCCGTCGAAGAGGTCGCCTTCGGCCAGGATCCGCCGCTCGCCGCGCTCCGTCACCCTTGCGACCGCGCGAAGCTCGCCGGCCACCACCGGCCGCAGCAGATCGATCTCGAAGTGGGCCGTCAGGACAAAGACCTCCTGCACCACGGAGCTGGCGGCGAAGAACGTCGCATCGTCGAGCGCCTTGAAGTAGACCGCGCCGTGCACGGCGCCGGCGGCATGATGAAACTCGGACCGCAGGGGGATGCGGATCTCCGCCGCGCCCTCGGCGACGCTCAAGGTCGGCCCGAACCAGGCGTTGATCGGAGCAGCGGCGTACATCCGTTCGAGCTTGCGGAAGTGTCCTTCGTCCACGGCCGTGATGGTAGCCAACGGGCGGCCCTTGACGACGGCCAAATGTGTGGAATGATCATTCCACTCTCTTGGCTGAAACCGCGACAGCACGGCGCGATGCGCTTGAATCACGCGTGATCGAAGCGGCTCTGGAGCTCTTTGCGGAGCGCGGATATCACGGAACGACCGTTCCAGCCGTGATGGAAAAGGCGAGCATCGGGGCGGGATCGCTCTACCGCCTCTTCGAGAGCAAGGAGGCGCTCGTCAACGCCGTGTTCCGCGATGCGAAGCGACGCCTCGAGGTCGCCCTGCGCGACGGGCTGCGTATTGACGGGGAGCCGCGCGCGCTCTTCGACGAACTGTGGGCGAGGCTCGCGGCGTTCGCGAAGGCGGAGCCCGTCGCCTTCCGGTTCCTGGAGCTGCAGGACCACACGCCCTACCTCGACGGCGCGAGCCGGCAACAGGAGATCGCCGTGCTCGCGCCCATCGCCCTCGGCTGCATGGACCTGCAGCGGCGCGGCGTCTTCCGGCAGGACGTGGCCGCCGACGTGATCATCGCCTTCGTGTGGGGCGCCTTCGTCGGCCTCGTGAAGGCGGCGCGCCTCGGGTACCTGAAGCTCGGCCAGGCGCAGATCGATGCCGCGCGCGACGCGTGCTGGCGTGCATTCGCGATCGAGGAAAGGAAGGAGCCATGGAAACGACGCAAACGGTGAGCAAGACCCCGCGCAGCAGCAGGAGCCGAGTGACCGCGCCGAGCAGCACGGCGCTGGACCTCGACGCACTCTCGAGAATGGACGTCGCGGCGCTCGGGGATCTCTACGCTCGCGGCAGCCATCCGGAAAACGTGGACACGCTCGAAGGCAACCCGCGGGGCCGCATGCTGGCCGTGAGGACGCTCGATCGCGGCGTCGCCGGGGGCGCGATCCGCTCGCTGGCGCGCGCCGCCTTCTTCCCGTGGGGAGGCAAGACGTTCGCCGGACGCGGAGCCCGCGGCACCGGCGTGAACCGGCTGCACCTCTTCGGGCGCCACCAGCTCTTCCCCTTCCACACCCGCATCGCCGCGTCGGCCCTCGACGGGGCCCCGTGCGTCGCGCTCGACTACGACCTGCCCGACAACCCGGGCGTCATCCGCAAGATCCACGATGAAGTGCGCGAGGTATCGCCCGGACTGTTCATCGGTCCGGCGATGTGGAAGACCCCGAAGGGCCCGGCGCTCGTGCTCTGGTTCGCCCTCGACACACGCGTGCAGTCGAAGCCCGTCGGACACGGCCGGGACTTCGCGTGAAGCACGTCCTCGTCACCGGGGGCGCCGGAGCGATCGGCAGCGCGCTGGGACGTGCGTTTCATGCGCGTCTTCCAGACGCCGCGATCTCCCTTGCCGACGTGGACGGCGAAGGGGCCCGACGCGCTACTGAGCCCCTCGGCGTCCTGGCTCGTTCGCTGACGTGGGATCTGTCGCAGCCGCACGAGCTGCCGGAGGCCCTCGGCGCGCTCGAGCGCGAGCGCGGGCCAGTGGACGTCCTCGTCAATTGCGCGGGCATCATGGAGATCCGCTCGCTCGCGGTGACGCCGTGGGCGCTCGCCGAGCGTCTCATCGCGGTGGACCTGGTGAGCCCCCTTCGCCTCATGCATCTGGTCGCGCCGGGAATGGTCGAGCGTGGCGCCGGTTGCATCGTGAACGTGAGCAGCATGGCCGGCATCACGCCGCTTCGGGGGTGTGCGCTCTACGGCGCCGCGAAGGCCGGCATCGCGATGGCCTCGGAGATAGCGCGCCTCGAGCTGTCGCGGCACGGCGTCGACGTCATCACGGTGTACCCGGGCCCCGTGCGTTCGGAGCTCGAACGACGAGCACGCGCGCAGGCGCCCGACTCGATGGTCGCGCGACTCCTGCCCACGGGCGACGCCGATGCCCTCGCGCGTCGCATCGTCGACGCGTGGGAGCACCGCCGCCCTCGGGTGGTGTATCCGGCGTTCTACGATCTGGCGAGTCGCTTTCCCACGCTCGCCGGCCGCCTCACGCGCGCCGTGAGCCCCCAGCCGCTCGACGCGTAGAGGACGCTCAGCTCGCCGGGAGCGGCAGCGACAGGACGAACGACGTACCGGACGTCGGATCGCTCGTGACCGTGATTCTGCCGCCGTGCGCCTCCGCGATTCCCCGGGCGATGTAGAGCCCCAGCCCCAGCCCCCCGTAGTGACGCACCGACACGGCGCGCTCGAAGCGGTCGAAGATTCGCCCGACGTCTTCCTTGGCGATGCCGATGCCGTGGTCGGTCACGGTGACCCGGCCCATCGCGCCGAGGGTGTCCACCGTCACCTCGATGGGCTTGCCGCCACCGTACTTGATCGCGTTCCCGACGAGGTTCGAGATGGCCCGCTCGATCGTCGCTGCGTCGCCGCGAATGCGCACGGGCGCTGCTCCGACGTGGAGCACGCTGCCCGCTCGCCGCGCCTCCTCCCACGATCGACGTGCCACGCGCGCCACCAGCTCGCCGAGATCCACCTCCTCCGCGACGGGACTCGGGTTGCCCGTCGCAATGCGCGACGCGGTGAGCAAGCTCTCGTTCAGTGCGTCGAGACGGTCGACCTGCTTGCTCGCGCGCGAGAGCATCGTCGCGAACTGCGGGTCGCCTTTGCGCTCCATCGCTTCCAGGGTGAACCGCAAGGCCTGCACGGGTGTCCTCAGCTCGTGCGCGGCCGCTCGCAGAAACTCTTCGCGCGCGATGACCGCGTCGCACGCCTGGCGGTACAGGCGGGCGTTCTCGATGGCGGTCGCGCACCGTCGTGCGAGCTCCTCGGCGCGCTCCACGTCGCCGGATGCGAAGCGTCGCGGATCCTGCGAGCCGAACGTCATCGCCCCGAGCAACCGCCCGCCCGCGAGCAGCGGCACGGACACGAACGCGCCGATGCCGATCTCCCGCAGGAGGCGCAGGTGCTCGACGTCGTGGGTCGCGGCGACACCGCCGGGGCCGGGAAGGAGCTCGCCTTCACCGATGTCGCTCCGGACCACCGTCCGGCCGCTGCCGATGGCGAGCGCGACGCCGACGCGCGCGTCCGGATCGACCCGGGCGACCCGCACGAGAGCGTCCATGAGCGGTTGCTTCTTCGGGTCGGCGTGAACCCCGGCGACGCGGCGGATCGTTCCGTCGGGCTGGGCGATGTCGACGACGCACCAGTCGGCCAGCACGACGACGGCGCAGCGCGCCACCTGCGCGAGCGTCGCCTGGTAGTCGAGCGAGGATCCGAGCACCACGCTCGCCTCGGACAGGAACGAGCGCCATCGCTCCTCGCGCCGCTCGGCGGTCACATCTCGGAACACGAGCACGGTGCCGCGGATCCCTCCGTCGTGACCGACACGGATGGGCGCGCAGCTGTCGGCGATGCACCGCCGCTCGCCGCGTGGGTCCGACACTGCGGTCCGTTCGGGAAGCCGTACGACGACGCCCTCCTGCAACACTCTCGCGGCCGGATCCCCCACGGACGCCCCCGTCTGCTCGTCGAAGGGGCGGAATACCTCGACGAGGGGACGACCGATGGCCTGGTCGCGCCGGCAACCGGTGAGCCGCTCCGCCTCCGAGTTCATGAAGGCCACGACGCACTTCGTGTCCGTCGCGATAACGGCATCGCCGATGCTCTCGAGCGTCGTCGCGAACCGTTGCTCGCTCTCGAGGGTGCGCCGCATGTAGCGCAAGCGCTCCAGGCTCGTGGCCAGCACCTTGGCGATCGAAGCCATGAGGTCGCGCTCGTGCTGTGTGAGCCCGATGGCCCCCTTGTAGATGAGGTTCAGCGCGCCCAGCACCCGACCGCCGGCCACCAGCGGCGTCGATGCGATGCCCGTGAAGCCCTCTTTCGCGAGCTCTTCGCGGACGCGCGACACGGTGCGTGGATCGCGGCCGACGTCGTCGCTCGTGACGAGCTCGCGACGCACGACCGACGTGCCCGTCAAGCTGCCCTTGACCGGGAGCCGCCGAGCCGCCTCGAGCGAGCCTTCGCCGAAGCCTCGCGACCCGATGAGGACCAGCTGCTGGTCTGCCTCGTCCAGGTCGAAGATGGCCACGCCCGGGAAATGCGTGAAGCGCGCGATGGCGTCGATGGCCCGGGCCGGCACCTCGCACGGATCGATGGCGGCGAGCAGGGCGTCGGTGATGAGCAGGATGGTGCGCAGCGCCTTGGCGTGCGCCTCGAGGTCGTCGCGCGACATGTGCGTGACACGGTCGACGTCGCGCAAATGGTCGGCAGACTCCTGGGTGGCCAGTGCCTCGCCCCCTTTGCCGGATACGTAACGGCGGGCCCTCCGGCGTCCAGCGGGGCCATCCGCGAAGTGGCGTTCACGCCCAGGACGACCCTCGTGTCCGGTGAGGAGGGGGCGGGGACCGCGTTTCTGCCGACGATCGCGACGGCACGCGCGATGCGATGCCGTGCGATCGCATGCATCTCCGGGGGCTGCCGCTGCTCGCGCTCCTCGTCGCCGGTTGCGCCGAGAGGGCGCGGTATCCGAAGGTCGAGTGCGATCCGAGCATGACGAATCCCGACTCGGCGCAATGCACCGAGGAGAGCAAGATCGCCGCTGCCGTGACGCAGGCCAGCATGGCCGGCATGGTCACCGCGGGACGGGAGGCAGACCTGGCCGCTGCCATCCAGGCATCGCCCCGGGAGGGCCCTTGCCCCTACGGCGTGCACCGCTGTTACTCGTTCTGGCGCGACCGGCGCGACGATTCGCCCGAGCCGCCGCCGAGCGTCGATCCACGCGATGTGGGAGCCATCCGCGAGTACACGCGCCGCTTCATCAACGGGTTGCGAGCCGAGAAGGCGGTCGGCCCGGTCGCGGGCGATGCGGAGCTGGACGATTTCGCCCAGCGTCGCGCGGAGCGATACCGCCAGGAGGGGTTCGACCTTTCACGAATCGCCTGCGCGCGCTGCACCGAGCTGCACGGACCGGGCGAGGGCATGTGGCCGATGCCGGTCGACCAGCAGGTGGACTCGATCCTCTCGGTCATGCTGCGCGAGGGACCGGGCCAGCCGGAGCACGATGCGCTCCTGTCCCCGGATTGGCACCGTGCGGGCGTGGGCATCCTCAACCCCGGCGGGCAGCTCTACTTCGTGGTGATCCTCGCCGACTGATTGGGCGCTACGTTGATGCGCGGAAGTCATGGCGCCGCGCACACCCGATGAGCCCAGCGTGCGGCTGCTCACGCGCGAGGATCTGGATCCCGTGGCGGGCGTACTTGGCCGCGCCTTCGAGGCGGACCCCGTATTCCGGGCGATCCTGCCGGACGACACGCACAGGCGCCGCGCGCTGCCGGTCCTGTTTCGCGAGTGGATCCGTCTCCTCCACCTGCCGCACCCCGCGACGAGCTGGACCACCGACGACCTCGCGGGCGCAGCGCTCTGGTCGCCGTCCGGCGCGTGGGGCGTGGGGCTCGGGTCGATCCTCAGGATGGGTCCTCGCATGCTCGCGGCGATGGGATCGCGCGCGCTGCCGGGGCTTCGCGTGCTCCACGCCATCGAGGCGCCGCATCCGCGCAAGCCGCACGTCTACCTGCGCGTGGTTGGATGCGAGCCGGAGCGGCAGGGTCGCGGCATCGGCTCCCGCCTGCTGCAACCGATGCTCGCGCAGTGCGACGCGCGTCGGGACGCGGCGTACCTGGAGTCGTCCAACGAGAAGAACGTGCCGCTCTACCGTCGCCACGGATTCGAGGTCACCGGCGAAGTGGTCACGCACCTCGGGCCGAAGGTGTGGCTCATGTGGCGCGAGCCTAGGATGCGCCCATGAGGGCTGCGAATCCGCGGCCCTGACGGCTACCGAATGGGTACAGTGGGGGCATGAGGCAGCAACCGGAGGAAGTCTGCGCCACGTGCGGCGGGGACGGGTACATCCAGAACTCGTTCGGTCTGAAAGATCGATGCCCCAGCTGCCGCGGCAGCGGACGGCGCGTGGCCGACGAGGGCTTCCGCGACGTCACGAAGACCAAGCCGTCGCACTATCTCAAGTCGAACCTGAAGGGCGCCGCGCCGCCGAAGCCCACTTGGCCGACGACGTTCGAGGGCGGCCAGCTCGCCACCGAGGTACGCGACAGCAAGACGGTGAGTCAGGAAACGAAGGACCGCCTCATCCGCGAGATCATGGAGCACGAGACCTCCCACGGGCAGTGCACGCAGACCTTCATCAAGAAGGTGCGCAAGCAGATCCGGCCGAAGGTCTGACCCGGCTCAGAGGCACGTCCGCTGGGGGAGGACGAGGGGCGGCAACGGCTTCTGGGTGAAGTCGAACGCGTGCATCAGATCGTTCGCCTGGCCGTCCTGCGCCGCCGGGTCCATGTCGCTGAGCGCGTGCGTCGAGCCGAACACCGTCTCGATGAACTTCGCGATGGAAGCCTGCTCGGATGGCTCCTTGAAGACGAACCCGGGCTTCGCCCACGGCGAGATGACGAGCAGAGGCAGCCGGAAGCCCAGGCCATAGGGGTGCTGCGCGTCGCAGCCGTACTGCCGGGGCGGGGGAACGTGATCGTACCAACCGCCGAAGTCGTCCATCGTGAAGAGGATGGCGGTGTCGTTCCAGTAGTTGCTCTGCATGAGCGCGTTGATGTGGCCGACGGTCCAGTTCTCCCCGTTGCAGACCGTCCCCACCTGCGGGTGCTCGTCCGCCAGGTCCTGATCGACCAGCCAGCTCACGGCCGGCAGCGTGCCCGCGGCGACGTCGCCGTCGAACGTGGACACGTTGACGACGTTGCCCCAGCCGGCCCCCTCGCGGATCGGCTTGATGGCGTCGAACATCGACCAGATCTCGGGCAAGAGATAGAAATTGGACCCGTAGAACTTCCAGTCCACGCCGGCGGGGAGGACGTCGGGCACGCTGGGGATCTGGAAGCACGGGGGCACGTTGCCGACCGTGCAGCCGCCGTCGACGAGGATGGGCTCGAGATTCGACGACGGCTCGTCGCAGCCCCAGTAGGCGGTGAACGTCGGCGTGTCGGGGTTGTCGAACGACCACGCGGCCTGGGCGGCGATCGTGAACATGTGGCCGGGGAAGCTCGGCCCGAGGACGTTCGCGAAGAAGTGGTCTCCCAGGGTGAACGTCTTCGCGTACGCCCAGTAGTTCGGGATGTCGGCCTCCTGGTACTGGGCGTAGGCCAGGTCGTCTCCGCTGGAGCTGGTCGTGCTCACGCCGTCCCAGCCGTTCATCGCGCCCAGGTTCCACTCGGTGAGCGCGGCGCCGTGGCTGTGATCGAGGTCGCGAGGCATGGCGTCGGGGGCGCGGGGCGGTGCGATGGGACCGTGCGACGTCTGGCACTGGGCGGTTCCCTCTGCCCCGGGGAACGAGCCGAAGTAGTTGTCGAACGTGTGGTTCTCTTTGACGATGACGACCACGTGCTTGATCGGCATGGGTCGTCTGCCGGCGTCGCCTGCCTCGACCGGTGCGTCCGGCCCGGCCGAGGCGTCCGACGACCCATCTTCGCCGGCGCTCCCCGCGTCCGCCGCGTCGCCGCCTCCAGCTTCCTGAGGATGAACGGACCCGTCCGATCCCGCGCCCGCCTCGGTGCTCTCCTGGCTCGCAGCGCCGCTGCCGCAGCCGAGCCCCGTCAGGCTCGCGACGAAGGCGGCGACCCATTCGCAGCGCACTCGGCCCGTCATGACTGGCCCCGCCTATTTGCATCCATTCTGCATAAAGGGCAAGGCGGGGACTGGTGCGCTTGACGGATCGGCGTTTTCGCCCAAGATTCCATCCGTGATGCTTCGTGCGCGCGTTCTGCAGTTTAGGTGCCCCCCGACCCCGTCCGGGCGTCGTGGGGTGTCGCGCGCGTAATCGCAGCGAGCTCCCTCTCGACGTCCCGGATGCGGTCCGGGGGGTGACGGGCAGACCGATTCGACCCGACCCGCACCGAGAGGAGCACAGCATGTCTGCGTCCATTTTGAGCGCCGAGGAGCTTCGGCGCGCGCTTTCCATTCGCGATCTCGCGGACCCCGCGCAGGGGTCTCATGCCATGCAACGGATGGTCGATGCCTGCGTCGAGGGGCTCGTCCGCGCGTGGGGATGCGCGTTGCGCGTTCACCGGGCGAGCCCCATCGTGTCGATCGCCGACAACTACGATCGGCTCCGCTACCCGCCCGAGGGGCCCGCGCGCGACGCGCGGTACACGCGGTACGTCTGCGACGTCGCCGTGCTGAGGACGCAGACGTCGGCCATGATCCCGGCGCTCCTGGGCGAGCATGCAGGCGGAGGGGCCGACGACGCGCTCCTCGCCTGCCCCGGTCTCGTGTACCGGCGCGACTGCATCGACCGGATGCACACGGGCGAGCCGCACCAGCTGGACCTCTGGCGAGTCCGGCGCGACGAACGCGGGCGGCTCGGTACGGGGGATCTGCGCGCCATGATCCGCGTCGTCGTCGAGGCGGCGTTGCCCGGGCGAGAGTGGCGCGTGCTACCCGCCGAGCACCCGTACACGATCGACGGGCTCCAGATCGACGTGCGGGACGGCGAAGCGTGGGTCGAGATCGGCGAGTGCGGGCTCGCGCATCCGGAGCTGCTGGGGGCGTCCGGGCTGCGGGAGCACACGGGCCTGGCGATGGGCCTGGGGCTCGATCGGATGCTGATGCTGAGGAAGGGCATCGACGACATCCGACTGCTTCGGACCACGGACGAACGCATCGCGAGCCAGATGCTCGACCTGGCTCCCTATCGGGCCGTCTCGGCGATGCCGCCGATACGGCGCGACCTGTCCATCGTCACGAGCTGCGGAACGACGGCCGAGGAGCTCGGAGATCGTGTCCGCACGGCCCTCGGCGCCCGCGCCGAGAGGGTCGAGGCCATCGAGGTCGTCGGCGAGACGACGTACGGGCAGCTACCCGCCGCGGCGAGAGAGCGGCTGCGCCTGGGGCCGGATCAGAAGAACGTGCTCCTCCGCGTCGTGCTCCGCGATCTGTCGCGAACGCTGACCCACGCCGAGGCCAACGCGCTGAGGGACGCCATCTACGCGTCGGTGCACGAGGGAGCCGTCATGGAATGGGCGGCAAGCCGCTGACGTCAGCCGCCGGCCTTCGCGCGTTTCGCCGCGCGGTCCCATTCCGCCGAGAGCCACGCTTTCCCGCGGGAGAGCTTTGCGACGGTCCACCGGAACGCCCCGGACGCGACGAACCCGGTGAACAACCACACTGTGCGCATCAGGACGACCGGGCGCGGCTTCAGCCCCACGAGCGCGTCGACCTCAGGCGCTGGTTCCGGCTTCGCCATGGGTTGCGTCACCGCGATCGGGGGCATCACCGGTGGCATCACCGGGACGGGGGCGGGCGGCGGCTGGATCGCTTTGACCACGGGCCGAGGTGGGGCGGGACGCGGCGCGCGCAACTCCCGGATGTCACTGCGAGCGACCGCGAGGAGCTCGGGAGGCGCGTCCTCGACGGCCGTCACGTCCGCGTCGTCGGTGATGTCTTCGACGTTCGCCCGGGACGGCACGACGGAGAGCCCGTGGGCTTTCGGGAGAGGGGGCGGCTTCAGACGGGGCGAGTTCGAGATGCGACCGGCGGAGTTCATGGCTTCCACACTCCCTTCGGCTCCGTCAGCACGCGTCGTGCCGCGATCGGATCGTCGTTTCGTGGGCGATTCTCGCGCGCGTGTTGAGGTCAGCGGGCAGCAGGCCGGTACCTGCGTTTGTCAGGCGCGGCCGCGACGGGGGCCGCGGACATGCTGGGAGATCGAGAGCACGTTTCCGTCGAGATCCTTGAACCAGGCGACGCGGTCGCCGTTGGGCGGCGTCCACACGCCGTGCTCGTCCTGCTTCATGAACGGCAGGCCCCACTGCTCGAACTGCACGCCTTTCGCAGTGAGCTCGCGGACGGCGGCGTGGATGTCCGACACCTCCCACCCGAGCACCGTTCCCGGCACGGGGGTGAACGCCTTGGCCTTTCCGACCCGAATCATGGATCCGTTCGCGTCGAACACGAGCGCGAAGTCGTCCTCTTCGATGAGGGCAAAACCCAGTAGCTCACCGTAGAAGCGCCTTGCCTTCATGGGATCGCTCGTGGTCACGAATCCAATGAGCTGTTCGAGGACAGGCATGGGCCGCGAGTCTACACGAGGGGTTCGGAACACTCGTCGACGAGCACCCGGGGATCGATCCCGTGGTGCCTTGCGATCGAGGTGAGGCACCCTGCGATCGATCCCAACGTGCCTTGCGATCGACGTGACGCACCCTGCGATCGATCCCAACGTGCTTTGCGATCGAGGTTAAGCACCCTGCGATGGGTCGAGGGCACACTTGCAAGTGATTCACGGGGTGATCCCCTCTTCCGGGGACTGAATCGGCTTGTCCGGCCTCGAGGGCGGCGCAGGCGACGGTGGTGACGGTGCGTTGCCTGGTTGCTCGGGGCTGCACACGGCGGTGGGACCGGCCGAGCAACGGAAGCGCTGGCCGTTGCAGGTGGCGACCCAGGCCAGGCGCTCCTCCTCGGAGATGACGATGTGCTCCGGCGCACATCCGGTCGGTCCCGCGCTGAGCTGCTGGCGTGTGTTCGTGACGCATCCGGCCGCGAGGCAGCCGAGCACCAAGGTCAGCTCGAGGAAACGCTGCCCGGACATCGCTTGGGTCAGGATACCGCCCCGGGACGATCGCCACGTGGTGTGCGCGCACCGGGCGCGCCTCGAGCGAGGTTTTCGGCCGTATCTTCCGGCTGCGCTCACGCAGATGGGGCGGCTCCGATCTTGCGCACGTTGGAAGAGCCATGAATCCGACGTCCAAGACACCCGGATCGCCCGAGGCCGAGCTGACCGAAGCTCAGGCCAAGCTGATGGAAGCCGAGGCCAAGCTGCTCGACCGGAGCGCGAGAACCGCCGGGAGCGATCCGAACGAATCGCATCCCCAACCGGTGACGACGGCGAGGGAGTCGCGGCCGACAATCCCGGAGCCGGCAAGGGAGCACGCGCCGGCAAAGCCTGGTGCCGAGAAGCTGCCGGAGAACGTCGCGGGGATGCTCTGCTACCTCCTCGGCTGGGTGAGTGGACTCATCTTCCTGCTCGTCGATCGGCGGCCGTTCGTCCGCTTCCATGCGGCGCAGTCCGTTGCCGTCTTCGCGACGCTCAGCATCTTGCTGCTGGCCCTCGGCGACTTCTTCCTCGGGGCCATCTTTCCCCACCACGCAGGGGTGCTGCTCGTGCTGCGCCGCCTGCTCTGGCTCGTCTGGCTCGCGTCCGCCGTCGTTCTGATGCTCAAGGCTGCTGGCGGCGAACGCGTCCGCGTGCGATTCGCGTCGCAGTACGCCGACCGCGCAGCGCACGGTCACTGAGAGAAAATTTCAGAGCGCGCGGACTTCCCGCCCCTGTACCATCCGGCGCCCGCGGGCCCCGATGGACATCCGACAACGCTCCAACTTCCGCGTCATCGCAGAGGGCGACGACGCCGTGGGCAGCGAGCTCACGCTGGCCGACGCGCTGACCCTGCTCGACGTGGCACGAAGCCGCGGAAGGCGCTTCGTCGCCGTCGTGGACGACTCCACGGGCGCCATCGTCGACGAGCGGCGGGCTCGCTTGTGGGTCAAGCGAGGCCCCCCTCCCCTGCCCGGGGATCAGACCGCGCCATGCCCCGCGTGCGAGGACGAGGGAGGCATGCCCACCGGAGACGTGCTCGTCCAGCTCCCGTCGGGAACGTGGGTTCGGGACACGTGCGACGTCTGCCGCGGCGCGCGCCGGGTGCAGCGCGAGGAGCTGGCTCGGCGCGACGCGCAGGTGGTCGACGAATCGGCCGAACCGCCGCCCGCCGGCTCCGGGCGGAGGATCGTCTCCGGGACGCGGCCGCGCGTCGGGCGCGTGCTCGTGATCTACGACGGCCCCCTCTTCCCCGAGGCGTTGCGTCAGGCGCTCGCCGACGAGCTCGAGGTGAAGGTCGTGACCGACGCGCAGCAGGCCCTGGCCTCGATGATCGTCGGCCACTGGTTCGACGTCGTGCTGTGCAAGGTGGCGATGCCCGGCATGGGCGGCGGCGAGCTCCGGAATCGCGTGCGAGCCGAATCGCCCGAGCAGGCGGCGCGCTTCGTCTTCGTCGACGAGCGCGCCGACGTGCAGGCCGTGTGCGAGCTGGTCCGACGTCTCACGTCGCCGAGCGCGGACGACAGCGTCGATACGGCCGTCGCGAGCCGCTAGGGCGACTTCGACAGGAGCGCCCTCATGTCGGCCACGGCCGGGACGGACACGTCCGCCGCAGCCCACGCGTCGACGAGCTTCTGAGCGAGCTGGCGGGCCGCCGTCTTGTCTCCCCTCGCCAGAGCGCGCCGCGCCTCGCGCGCCGTCGCCGGGCTCGCGCCGGCGAATGCATCGAAGCCGCTCGCGAGGCTGCGCGCGTCGATGCGCGCCGCGAGGTCGTGGTCCCCCGCGGCATCGAAGGCGACGGGACCGAAGCGTGCCAGCGCGTTGCCCGCATAGCCGGCGTCGGCCTCGTGGCCGCTGACGAGTGGACGCCACGCTGACGCGGCGCCGCGAAGATCGCCCTGGGCGAAGCGGTCGCACCCGTCGATGTACGCGCCGGCCGTCGGCTCGACGGTCGGAAAGTAGTGGCTCGCGATGAGCTGGCGCAAGCGCGCGAAGCAGCGACGGGCGTTGTCTCGCGACGCCACCGTGCACGCATCGGCCGCGGCGAGGACGAGAGGGCCGCCGAAGACGTCGCCGTGGGCGAGCCGCGGCGGATCGACGAGCACGAAGCGCGTCGCGAAGTCGTCGCCGAGGGCCATGCCGCCGCCGCCCACGGCGCTCACCCCGAGCAGCGCATCGATGAGATCCCAGTCGCCGACCTGCGCGCCGAAACGCGACACGCGGTCGAGCGACTGCGTGCCACGCGTCACAGCGGCGCCGAAGTGGGCCTCGCTCGCGTCGACGCGAACGAGAATCGCCTGCCCCGCGGGCTCGAGCAGCGGGCCGACGGCGAGCACCGAAGTCGCG
>DASVWO010000308.1:0-7549 GCA_036393165.1 Polyangiaceae bacterium
AGCGAAGGCCCTTCTTCTCGAAGCGAAGGCCCTTCTTCTCGAAGCGAAGGCCCTTCTTCTCGAAGCGAAGGCCCTTCTTCTCGAAGCGAAGGCCCTTCTTCTCGAAGCGAAGGCCCTTCTTCTCGAAGCGAAGGCCCTTCCCGGGCCCGAGAACAGCCGCATTTCCCAAGGAAAACGCCGCTGTCCAGCCGCCGGGCGCTGCGTTTCTCGTGATCAACGCCCCGGCCCGGTCGCCGGCAGCGGTTTTTCGCATAGTTCTGCCGCTGACGTCGGCTCTGCAGCCTCGGTGCAGGGGATCGGCTCGCCGTTCCGTGATAAGGATGCGCCCCTCCGCGCAAGCGACGCGCCCGTAGCTCAGTTGGATAGAGCGACGGCCTCCGGAGCCGTAGGTCGCAGGTTCGAATCCTGCCGGGCGCGCTCAATCATTTCGACCTGCCGCGCTGCGAAACATTCGCGAAACGAACCTGGCGCGCGAGGTACCTGGCGCGCCGCGCCTGGCTGAACGCGTTGGCGGATCGCCGTTGCTCCATGCCGGATTCTCCGCGCCGATTGCGATCACGTGCGTATGCGATTGGTCGGCTCGTCGCTTCGCTACCCACGAACGGGTGACAGACACGCGGCGTCATTCGGGCGATGGTGAGAGGCCTCGCGAAAGCGACTTCGGCTGAAGATCTACAGGGAAGAAAAAACACGGCGAAATAGCTGCGAGGAGAGCTTGCGACTCGACCCCCAGGTTGCTACGTCAGTAGCTTGCACGCATCGGCTTTCGCCATGATCGAACGACTCCGCAAGCTGTCGCCAACCACGACCCAGAGGATCAACCTCGTGGTCGACGTGTTGATCCTCGTCGTCGCCAGCTTCGTGGCTTCGAGCGGCGCCGGTGCGATCCACTGGAAGGTGGCGGTAGGCATGTCGGTCGCCGCGGCGGCCACCTGGGCCTTCGCGAGCCGCGTGCTCCGGCACTACGACGTGACGAACGGACGCGGGTTCGCGGGCGACATCGCCCTCACGCTCGTCCTTCTCGCGTCGGTCACCCTCCCGCTGACGATCCTCCGCTTCGTGGTCCCGCGTTACGCGATGACCACGGAGATGACGCGGTTCCTCGTCGTCATGCTTCCGGCGGTCCTCTGGGTGCGTCTGCGTGCCACGGGGCTCCGCCTCTGGCGGTCCAGGCCCATCGACCAGATCCTCATCGTCGGCGCCGGATCGCTCGGCCGCCTCACGCACCGCGAGATCCGCGACGCGGGGAAGCGGCGTGAAGTCATCGGCTACCTGCGCTTCGACGACGAGCAGGACCATGCGCGCCTGCAGGCTCCCGTGCTCGGCACGGTGAGCGACGTCGAGCGCGTGCTGCGCGAGCGCGTGGTCAACGAGGTCTACTTCGCGACCCGCACGGCCGAGAAGCGCGCCGACGTGCAGTCGGCTGTGCACAGCTGCGAGAAGTTCGGCATCCCCTTCGCGCTGCCCGCGTGCAACTACCGCTTCGGCCGCGCCAAGCCCGCACACGAGGCCGCGCTGGCCGACGGGTACGTCCACTTCTTGACCGTGCGGAACAAGCCGGTGCAGCGCGCCCTCAAGCGCATCATCGACATCGTCGCGTCCTTCACGGCGCTCCTGTTCCTCTCTCCGGTGCTCATCGGCACGGCGCTCGCCGTCAAGCTCACGTCGCGCGGACCCATGCTGTTCAAGCAGCTGCGCGTCGGCATGCACGGCCGCACCTTCCACATGCTCAAGTTCCGCTCGATGGTCGTGAACGCCGAGGCGCTGAAGGCGCAGCTCGCCGCGAAGAACGAGCAGAGCGGCCCCGTCTTCAAGATGAAGCGAGACCCGCGCATCACCGCGGTCGGGCGCTTCATCCGCAAGTACAGCATCGACGAGCTGCCGCAGCTCGTGAACGTGCTTCGCGGCGACATGGCCATCGTCGGCCCGCGTCCGCCCGTGCCGAGCGAGGTCGCCAAGTACGAGGCGTGGCAGCGTCGCCGTCTGTCCGTGCGTCCCGGCCTGACGTGCGTGTGGCAGGTCAGCGGTCGCAACGAGATCTCGTTCGACGAGTGGATGCTCCTCGACATGCGGTACATCGACCACTGGAGCCTCGCGCAGGACCTGCAGCTCATCCTCAAGACGGTGCCGGTCGTCCTGACTGGGAGAGGCGCAAGCTGAAACCAATGCGCGGGGGAGACTCGGGGGGGCAACAAAGGCGCCTGGTCCTCGTCGTCGAGGACGATCCGGTCCTGCAACGCCTGATGGCAAAGCACCTCGAAACCGCGAACTTCGAGGTCGTCGTGGCTCTCGACTACGAGCAGGCCGTGCGGCAACTCGGGGTGCAGAAGCCGAGTCTCGCCTGCATCGATCTCGAGCTGCCGCGCGAGTCCGGCTACGAGCTGTGCGAGTACATCCGGAAGCAGCCGGAGCTCGTGTACGTGCCCATCATGGTCACGAGCGAGCGAGGCTACCCGGAGGACATGGCGAACGCCGAGGAGGCGGGCGCCAACGCCTTCCTGAAGAAGCCGTTCACGATGGCCAAGCTCCTCAAGTACGTCCACGCCGTGCTCGACGGACCGCATTCGAGCCGTCCGAGCGTGCGTCGACTGCGCTTGTCGTGATCGCCCCGGCGGCAGTGCCAGGGGTACACTGACGGCCCGCCATGCCCTCGACTGCTTACGAATCGCCGTGGACCACCGACGAGGTGAGGACCTTCCGGAGCAGTGTCCGCGATTTCATCCAGCGGGAGCTCGCGCCGCACCAGGCGCGCTGGCGCTCGCAGCACGGTCCGGACCTCGATGCCTTCGCGAAGGCCGGTGCGATCGGCATGCTGACGCCGGACATCGGGCAGGAGCACGGCGGAGGGGGAGGGACCTTCGCCCACGAGGCGGTCGTGCTCGAGGAGCTCGCGCGGGCGGGCGTCCACTTCGGCGCGAGCGTGCAGAGCATCGTGGCCCATTACATCGTCGCCTACGGCAACGAGGACCAGAAGCGCCGGTGGCTGCCGCGCATGGCGCGGGGCGAGCTGGTGGGCGCCATCGCCATGACCGAGCCCACAGCCGGGTCCGACCTCCAGGGCATCAAGACCACGGCCCGCCGCGAGGGGGACGACTACGTCGTGGACGGCTCGAAGACGTTCGTCACGAACGGGCGCCACGCGGGCATCGTCTGCCTCGCCGTGAAGACGGATCCGAAGGCCACGGGGCCGAGAGGGATGTCCCTCCTCTGCGTCGAGACCAAGGACCTGACCGGCTACCGCGTGGGCAATCCGCTCGAGAAGGTGGGCCGCCAGGGGCACGACACCTGCGAGATGTTCTTCGAGTCGGTCCGCGTGCCCGCGGCGAACCTCCTCGGCGCGGGCGAGGGCAAGGGTTTCTCCCAGCTGATGGAGCAGCTCGTCTACGAGCGCCTGTCGGTCGCCCTCGCCGCGGTGGCGACGGCGGAGGAAGCCGTGGCCATCACGACGCGCTACGTGAAGGAGCGCAAGGCGGCGGGGCAGGCGCTGATGGACTTCCAGAACACGCGCATGGTGCTGGCGAAGTGCAAGACCGAGGCGCACGTCGGTCGCGTCTTCATCGACAACTGCATCGTCCGTTTCATGAAGCGCGAGCTCGACGGCGTGACGGCGGCGATGGCGAAGTACTGGCTGACCGAGCGCGAGTGCGCCATCGTCGACGACTGCGTGCAGCTGCACGGCGGCTACGGCTACATGACCGAGTACGCGATCGCCCGCATGTGGGCCGACAGCCGCGTCGAGCGCATCTACGCCGGCACGAACGAGGTGATGAAGGAGATCATCGCGTGGTCGCTCTGAGCACTGCCGGCTCCAGTCATGCCCTGTGCGGCGCGACGAAGCGCTACCCGGACGTGTGCGCGCACCAGCTCTTCGAGCAGCAGGTGGATCGCACGCCGGACGCCGTGGCCGTGATCCACGAGGGGCGCCGGCTCACGTACCGCGAGCTCGACGAGCGCGCGAACCGGCTCGCACGCTTCCTCCGCAAGCAGGGGGTGAACGCCGAGGGGCTCGTCGGCGTGTGCATGCAGCGCGTCCCGGAGCTCGCCGTGGCGCTCCTCGGCGTCTGGAAGGCGGGAGCGGCGTACGTGCCGATCGATCCGGCTTACCCGCGCGACCGTGTGTCCTTCATGATCGGCGACGCGGGGATCCACGTCCTCCTCACGGATCGGAGCTGCGAGGATCGGTTCGGTGGCGCGGGCGTCGAGACCGTATGCGTCGACGGCTCGCACGCGACGCGGATCGCGAGCGAGGAGGGCGGGCGCCCCGCGGTGTCGGTCGGCCCCTCGGGCCTCGCGTACGTCATGTACACGTCGGGTTCGACCGGGCAGCCCAAGGGGGCGATGATCGTCCACTCGGGCCTGGTCAATTACCTCTGCTGGGCGATCGAGGCGTACGGCGTCGAGGCGGGCGGTTCGGTCCCCGTGCACAGCTCGATCGCGTTCGACCTCACGGTGACGAGCCTCTACCCCGCGCTGCTCGCGGGAGGTGAGATCGAGCTGCTCCCCGAGGACGTCGGCGCGCAGAACCTCCTGGCGGCGCTGCGCCGCACGCGCGGGCGGAACCTCGTGAAGATCACGCCCGCGCACCTCGACGTGCTGACGCGGCTGCTCCGCCCCGAGGAGCTGGCCGGGATGACCAAGCTGTTCGTGATCGGCGGCGAGAACCTGCCGGCGGAGAGCCTCAGCGCATGGCGCGATCTCGCGCCGGGCACGCGCTTCGTCAACGAATACGGACCGACCGAGACCGTGGTCGGCTGCTGCATCCACGAGGTGAGGGAGAGCGATCCGCGCAACGGCTCGGTGCCCATCGGCCTGCCCATCGCGAACACGCAGCTGTACCTGCTGGACCCGGATCTGCGGCCCGTCGCAGCCGGCGCGACGGGAGAGCTCTACATCGGCGGAGCCGGCGTCGCGCGCGGATACCTGAATCGACCCGAGCTCACGCGCGAACGCTTCCTGCCGGACCCCTTCGCCGCCGGGGGCAGCGCGAGGATGTACAAGACCGGCGACCTCGCGCGCCGTCGGCCCGACGGGCTGCTCGAGTTCCTCGGCCGCATCGACAACCAGGTGAAGGTCCGCGGGTATCGCATCGAGCTCGGTGAGATCGAGGCGGCCCTCGCGAGCCACCCCGACGTGGCGTCGAGCGCCGTGCTCGCGCGCGAAGATTCGCCCGGAAACAAGCAGCTCGTCGGCTACCTGGTGCCGCACGAGGGGCGCACCGTCGCGACGCAGCAGGTGCAGGAGTTCCTCGGCGGACGGCTGCCGGAGTACATGGTGCCGCCGCGCCTGGTCGTCCTCGCCTCGATGCCGCTCACCGTGAACGGCAAGGTGGACCGCAGTGCCCTGCCGGCTCCTTCGGATGCCGAGGCCGCGGCCAAGCCGGCGCTTCGCCCGCCGCGCGACGAGACGCAGCGCGCCGTCGCCGAGGTCTGGCGCGAGCTCCTCGAGGTGGAAGACATCGGCCTCGAGAGCGACTTCTTCGAGCTCGGCGGACACTCGCTCGCCGCGGTCAAGGCGCTCGCGATGATGCGTGACCAGCTCGGCGTCGACCTCGACCTCGGAGTGCTCTTCGAGCACTCGACGCTCGAGGCGTTCGCGGCGCAGGTCGCGGCCGCGCGCGGGACCGCGCCGGAAGCGCCGCGGATCCCGCCTCGCGGCAAGGACGGTCCGTGTCCGGTCTCTCCGGCGCAGGAGCAGATGTGGCTCCTCAACCAGCTCGCGCCCGAGAGCCCGGCGTACAACATCCCGGACGTCATCCCCCTGCCTGGCAAGTACGACGCGCAGGCGCTGCGGCGAGCCCTCGCCGAGCTGGTCGCGAGGCACGAGGCCCTCCGCACCACGTTCTCCCGTGAGAGCGGGGAGCTCGTGCAGATCGTGCACGCGCCGTTCGCGCCGGAAGTGCGTGAGGTCGATCTCCGCAAGCTGGCCGAGGCAGAACGACAGGGGGAGTGGGACCGCGTCGTCCGCGAGCAGGCACGCGCGAAGTTCGATCTGTCGCGTCTCCCGCTGCTGCGCGCCACGGTGGTCCACCGCTCGGAGGGCGATCATCAGCTCCTCTTCACGGTCCACCACATCGTGTCCGACGAGTGGTCCATGGAGCTCGTTCATCGCGAGATCGGAGAGCTCTACGCGGCCTTCGTGCAGGGCCGTCCGCCGAAGCTCGATCCGCTCCCCATCCAGTACGCGGACTACGCCGTCTGGCAGCGCGCGCAGATGCAGGGCGACGAGCTCCGGAAGCAGCTCGACTACTGGACCCAGGATCTGAAGGGCGCGCCGACCGGGCTGGCGCTGCCGCTCGACCGGCCCCATCCCGAGACGCCGAGCGACCGCGGCTCCACCGAGCGCTTCGAGCTTTCGCCGGATCTGAGCGAGCGCTTGCAGGCGCTTTGTCGCGAGGAGCAGGCGACGCTCTTCATGGCGCTGGAGGCCGCCTTCGCCGCGCTGCTCCACCGCATCAGCGGTCAGGAGGACATCCTCGTCGGCACGCCGATCTCGAACCGGACGCAGGCCGAGACGCAGGGCCTCATCGGCTGCTTCCTGAACACCGTGGTCCTGCGAACGCGATTCCAGGGCGACTCGACGTTCCGCTCCTTGCTCCGGCAGGTCCGTACCAGCGCCCTCGGCGCGTACGCGCATGCGGAGCTGCCGTTCGAGCGGCTGGTCGCGGCCCTTTCCCCGGCGAGGGAGCCGGGCCGGACCCCGCTCTTCCAGGTGATGTTCGTCCTTCACGACCGCGACGGCGTGGTCTCGAAGGTCTGGAGCGATCGCGCGCTGCAGACGGACACGTCGAAGTTCGACATGACGCTGTTCGTGACCCAGAGCGGCAAGGGTCTCGCGGGCGTCGTCGAGTACAGCACCGAGGTCTTCGAGCGCGAGACCATCCGCCGAATCTGCCGCTCGTACGCGCGCCTGCTCGATTCGCTCGTCCGGGGACCCGACCGGGAGATCGCCGCGCTGCCGATGCTGGCGGAGGCGGACAGGCAGCAGCTCCTGTCGGAGTGGAACGACACGGCGGTCGCCTTCGACGACGGGGCGACGTCGTTGCACGAGCTCCTCTCGCGCCAGGCGGCGCGGACGCCGGATCGAACCGCGGTGAGCTGCCAGGGTCGAACGCTCTCCTACGGCGAGCTCGATCGGAGATCCGACCGGCTCGCTCGCCACCTGGTCTCGCTGGGCGTCGGTCCCGACGTGCTCGTGGGCCTCGTGTTCGAGCGGTCGGTGGACATGATGGTCGGCCTGGTCGGCGTGCTGAAGGCTGGCGGCGCGTACGTCCCGCTCGATCCCTCGTTCCCCGCCGAGCGACTGGCCCACATGATCGAGGACAGCCGCATGCCGGTGCTCGTCACGCACGGCGCCGCGCGCGACGTGGTCGAGTCCCTGCCCTCGCGTCCGCGCGACGTGGTCTGGCTCGATCGCGACCTTCCCGAGCCGGTGTCGGAGGGCGGTCGGACGGTGCCGGCGCGCGTCGCGCTGGAGAGCCTCGCGTACGTTCTCTACACGTCCGGCTCGACGGGAAAGCCGAAGGGGGTCGCCATCCCGCACTCGGCGCTCG
>DASVWO010000309.1:0-15029 GCA_036393165.1 Polyangiaceae bacterium
CTCGTCGACGACACGATCCGCAATCTGCGCCGGTACCCGGGCGTGCCGCAGCTCTCGCTGGTGCTCGTCGTCGCCGCGAGGGGCTCGACGCCGGATCGCGTCGTCGTCGTCGTCATGACCAAGGACGTCTGGAGCCTTCGCCTCAACTGGAACGTGCTCGCCGACGCGGGCGGCATCGACCAGCTGAACATCCAGCCCGCGGAGACGAACTTCCTCGGCACGCACCAGATCCTCGGCGCGAACTTCGTTCTCGAGCCGGCCGCCTACACGCTCGGCCTCAATTACATGGTGCCGCGCGTCGAGGGTTCGCGCATCGCGCTCCAGACCAACGCGAACATCATGGTCAACCGCGACAGCGGATCGCCGGAGGGCACGTACGGCGGTCTCGTCGCCGGCGAGCCCCTCTTCGCCGGCAACACCGAGTGGGCGTGGGACTCCAACGTGCAGTGGCAGGACGTCATCTACCGCGCCTACTCCAACGCGCAGGTGAGAAACTACGTGGACCCGCGCGCCGGTTGCGGCGCGAGCGATCCGGCGTGCGTCGTGCCCTTCTCGTTTCACCAGCGCGTGTACACGGCGCAGTACGAGCTCACGCGGTCGTTCGGATGGACGACGAACCACGACTTCACGCTGGCCGCGAACATGGGGCGCGCTGCGTACCGGACGAACTTTCCCGGCGCCGACCCGCGCACGGTGAACGACTTCACGCGCGACGTCGTGCCCCTCGGCGACGCGCGCGCCGGGCCTTCGCTGCAGTACCACACGTACGAGTGGAGGTTCGTGCGCGTCGTCGACTTCGACACGCTCGCCTTGCAGGAGGACTATCGCCTCGGGCACGACGTCGTGCTGCGCGTCTATCCGGCGTTCAAGGCGCTCGGATCGTCGCGCGACGTCGTCGCGCTCTACGGCGCAGCGCAGTACACGTGGGCGATCCGCGACGGTCTCTTCCGGCTCATCTTCGAGTCGGACACCGAGCCGGAGACGTCGCGCGTCGCCGACGCGTACATCCAGCCCACGGCGCACCTCGTGACGCCCTCGATCGGCAAAGCCGGGCGCTTCGTCGTCGACGGGACGTGGCTCTACCGGTGGCGCGACTACCTCAACGTCACGGAGTTCATCGGCAACGGCGATCGCCTCCGCGGTTTCCCGACCAACTTCCTCGTGGGCCAGAACCTCCTCGCGTACAACATGGAGTTCAGGACGAGGCCCGTCGAGATCCTCTCGATGGAGCTCGGAGCCGTCGCCTTCTACGACGTGGGCGACGCGTACGGAGGCGTCGAGCGGTTCCAGCCCTTGCAGTCCGTGGGAGCGGGGCTTCGCGGGCTCTTCCCGTGGCTGGACCGGACCGTGTTCCAGTTCGATGTCGGCTTCCCCGTCGAGCGGCCGATCAATCCGGCGACCGGGGCGCCGATCGCTCCTTATAACTTCGTGCTGTCGTTCGGGCAGGCGTTCGCGACGCCGACGATCTCCGCGCTGCGCCCGGTGTTGCCGACGGGGCAGGGTCCCGACGCGCCGTGACCTGATCGAGGACTTCTTGCAGCGCTGCGGCGCTCTCGGTCCAGGTCCGCGGTCCGCACGCCCGCACCACGTTCTCGTCCCACTCGCGATGCAGCGCCGAAACGATGGCGTCGGCGAGCGCCGCGGGATCGTGCGCCGGCACGAGGATCCCCGCACGATCGTCGGAGAGCACGTCGGGAATGCCGCCCACGCGAGTCGCCACGACCGGTCGGCCGCTGGAGAGGGCCTCGAGGACCACGTTCGGCGTGCCCTCCATCCAGCTCGGGAGGACCAGCACGTCGCACGCCGCCATCCAGCGGGCGACCTCTTCGTGCGGCCGTGCACCGACCACGCGGATGCGGCCGCGGCTCGCCGCCTCGCGCACGCGTGCACCGTCGACGCCTTCGCCGACGAGGACGAGGCGCGCATCGATGCGATGTCGTGCGCGCTCGAAGGCGTCGAGCAGGTCGAAGACGCCCTTGCGCTTCTCCAGCCGTCCGACGAAGAGGATCACGCGCTCCTCCTGGGGCAGCCCGAGAGCGTGGCGCGCTTTCGCGCGCTCGGTCGTCGCGAACAGGGACGCGTCGATGCCGTTTTGCACGAGGTGGATGCGATCACGAGGCACGCCCAGCGCCTCGAGCTCGGAAGCGAGCGGTCGAGATACCGCGACGACCGCGTCCGCCAGGGGCAGGACGCGCTTCGCGATCGCGCGCACGGATCGCCGGCGAAGCAGGTCGTTCACGTCGGTTCCGTGAACCTTCACGACGCATGGCTTGCCGAGGGCCCTCGCCTCGAGGATCGCGGCGCACCCGTCCGGGTAGGCCCACGTGGCCAGCACGACGTCGGCCGATCGCAGGACCCGGCGATGCGGAGCGAGCGACGCGCGATAGAGCGGGACGGCGAGGGGCAGCCCGACGCGCGGGAGATAGAGCTGACGCACGTATCTCACGTCGAGGCCGTGCACCCGTTCGCGCGCGGGGAGCGCGGCGAGATGCGCGGCGCGGGCAGGGAACCGCGTGAAGCGTGCGAACGGGAAATGGGGAATGGCCGCGAGCACCTGCACGTGGCATGTGCGTGCCAGCTCCGCGAGCTGCTGGCGATTGAAGGGTGCGCTGTCAGGTTCGAGCGAGCTCGGGAAGATCTTGGTGACGACGGCAACGCGCATGGTGCGTGCAACGTAAGGCGCTGGATGCCCATGCGCATCGTGCACGTCGTGCAAAGTCTCGGGATTGGAGGACAGGAGCGCCTCGTGGCGAGCTTGTCGCGTGTCCTCGTGGCGCGCGGTCACGAGCCCGCCATCGTGAGCCTGTCGACGGGAGGTGACGTGCGTGGCGAGGTCGACGGCGTGCCCGTGTACGACGTGATTCGCGCGAACGGCGTCGACCCGTCGGTGGTCACGCGCCTGGCGTCGCTCCTGCGCCGGCTCGGTGCCGACGTCATCCACACGCACAATCCGGCGCCGATGCTCCATGGCGTGCCCGCGGCCCTCCTCGCTCGCGTGCGCCGACGCGTGCACACCAAGCACGGGGCAAACCTCTACGGTCGCAAGGCACTCTGGGCAGCGCGCGCGGCCGTACGGGTTCTCGATGCGCTCGTGGCGGTCTCGCCCGAGACGGCGAGCGTCGCCCGTCGCAAGGAGCGGGTGCCCGAGAGCAGGCTCCGCGTCGTGCCCAACGGGATACCGCTCTCGGCCTTCGGACCGGACGACGACGCTCGTGCCCGCATCCGTGCCGAGCTGGGCATCTCACCCGATGCGTTCGTGGTGGGCACCGTCGGGAGGCTCGCGCCCGAGAAGGACTACCCGCTGCTCGTGCGTGCGATGGCCCCGGCACTCGGAGACTCGCTGCGCCTCGTCATCGTCGGCGACGGCGAGTGTCGAGATCGCTTGCGCGAATCGATTCCCGCGGAGCGGGCGGCGTACGTGACGCTCACGGGCGCGCGCAGGGACGTGCCGGCGCTCCTCGCGGCGTTCGACCTGTTCGTCCTCTCCTCCCGTACGGAGGGCCTGCCGCTCGCGGTTCCCGAGGCCATGGCGACGGCGCTGCCCGTCGTCGCGACGGCGGTGGGCGGTCTTCCGAGCGTCGTCCCCAGCGAGTGCGGCACGCTCGTTCCGTCGGGGGACGCGGACGCCCTCGGAGGCGCCATCGACGCGCTCGCGCGCAATCGGGCGCGTGCGCGCGCCATGGGACTGGCCGCACGGCGCCACGCGCTCGACCGCTTCTCCATCGACCGCATGACCGACGCTTACGAAGCCATCTACCGGGGCGAGTGATGTGGACCCCGCCGGTCCTTCCCGACACCGACACCGTGTCGCGTGTGGCCATCGTCGAGGGCTACAACACGAACACCTACCAGGCGCAGGACAACCCGAACGTCCCGCTCATCCAGCGCCACCCGTCGCCCTTCACCGGCGTGGACGCGAACCTCGAGTTTCGCTTCCACGGGCGTGACGCCGACGTGACGACGATCGTTCTCGACGGGCGCGCCAACCACTACGAGCCGCTCCAGAAGGAGTACCAGTCCGACGACGGCGCCTTCAACGCCGCGCTCTACTCGCGCATCACGCTCGCTCCCCGTACCTTCCTGACGCTCTCCGACAGCGCGTCGGTCACGTCGTTCAACGCCATGCACCAGACGGACGGGACGCTCTTCGCCTTCGACCCGACACAGGTGCGCAGCACGTACTGGCTCGAGGACGCGTCGGGCACCATCATGCACCAGCTCTCGGCCAACTGGCGCATCGCGCAGTCTCTGGGCGTCACCGTTTCCGGCACGTTGCAGTCGGCCCCCATCGCACTCCCGAGTGGTCAGCTCACGGAGCACCGCGGCCTCGACTACGTGATGCCGTACACCGAGAGCAGCGTCATGCACGACTTCACCGAGCGCACCTCCGGCGACCTGACGCTCCGCTATCAGTACACGCTGTCCGAGTACGTTCTCGACCTCACCCAGAACCCGCCGCGCAACATCGGTCCGGACAAGCAGGCTTTCCTCTTCCTCCTCGCGGGGTACACGCACCGGTGGACTCCCGAGCTCGCCGCGACGCTTCGCGCAGGCGGCGTGATCGCATCGGCGCCTCCGCGCGACGTCGATCAGCGACCGATCCTCGCGCCGGCTGGAGGAGCGGACGTCTTCTACACGCGGCCGTTCTTCAGCCTCGTCGCGACTGGCGCCTACACCTGGGACACGATCAATCCGCGCATCGGCTCGGGGCCGACCGCGACGGCGTCGCTCCTGGCCATGGGCGTACCCAACCACCACGGAAAGTGGCAGAACTTCGCGATCCTCGGGCGCGCCCAGGTTGCGTACTCGGCACTCATCACGGGCGTCGATCAGGCGGGCGCCGTCCAGCAGGCGAACCTCGGCCTCTACGCCGCCGGCATCGAGGCGCGCTACGGTCTCAATCGCTGGCTCGGTGTGCTCGCCGGCTACGATCTGCGCTACGCGACCTTCAGTCCGGCCACGCTGTTCGGCCCCGAGTTCTTCCAGCAGGTCTTCTTCCTGGGCCTGAGCGGCTACTTCTCGAACGATCGCACGATCCTGCCGCTGACGACGTTTACCGCGCCCGTGGTGCCGCCCGCCTAGGGCATGTCCTCGACCTGTCCCGGGACAGGACGCTCACTGGCCTCCAACCGCAGACAGTCCGATGCCGCACCACGCTGCGCGCGCGACACGCGCTCGCATGGTTCACGGATGCAGCAGAGACCTCTGCGGGAGCCCGGGCCAAAGTACCCGTGGGTGAAGGGTCGCGCAGCGGGCACGGACCGGTGGCCGAATTCCTTTGGGGTAGCTGCGTCATCAACGGCTCGCATCCACCGGGTTCTCTCCCCGTTTCGCTCCGCAAGGGGCCGAATCCGGGGAGGGAACTCTTGCGACCACGCGGAAGCCTCAACGAAGCGCAGACGTGTATCCGAGGCCCACGCCTATCGAGCGCCGATGCGCAGGAGGACGACCTTCACGGTGTCGAGGATGATCGAGAGGTCGAACGCAACCGAGTAGCTCTTGATGTAATAGAGGTCGTACTGCAGCTTCTCGAGGTGGTCTTCGGTCGTCGCGCCGTAGCGGCACCGGACCTGCGCGTGGCCGGTGACGCCGGGCTTCACGTAGAGGCGCTGCTTGAAGTAGGGCACCTGCTGCTCGAGCTGCTCGACGAACACCGGGCGTTCCGGGCGCGGCCCCACCATGCTCATCTCGCCGCGCAGGACGTTCCAGAGCTGGGGCAGCTCGTCGAGGCGCGTCTTGCGGATGAAGCGGCCGACGCGCGTGATGCGCGGGTCGTTCTCCTCGGCGAAGCGGGCACCGGTCTTCTCGGCGTCCACGCGCATCGAGCGGAACTTGTAGAGCGTGAAGGGGCGACCGAGCTCGCCCGCGCGCACCTGTCGGAAGAGGATCGGCCCCGGCGAGTCGATCGCGATGAGGATCGCCGTGAGCAGGATCAGGGGCGCCGCGAGGACCAGACCCGCCGCAGCGAAGGCGACGTCGAGCATGCGCTTGAGCCGGCGCGTCGCGGGCCGTGCCGTGAATCCCTCGGCGAAGATGAGCTGCGAGGGCTTCAGCTCGCGCACGAAGATCTTGCCCGTTTCGCGCTCGTAGAAGGCGACGCCCTCCTGGACCTCGACGCCGCGGAACTTCACCTCGAGGAGTTGCTCCACGGGCAGCGTCCCTCGCCGGTCCGGGTAGGCGACGAGCACGACCTCGATGCGCTCGCGCGTCACGACGTCGTAGAGGTCTCGGTACGTGCCGATGACGCCCTGCTCGCGGTCCACCTGCGCGCGGTCGCGCGCGAGCATGCCGATCAGCGTGAGCCCGAGATCCCGCCGCATTTGCACCATGCGGGCGAGCTCGTGGGCCAGCTCGCCGTTGCCCACGATGAGCGTGCGCCGCAGGAAGGTCGAGCCTTCGGTCACGCCGTTGTAGAGGATGCGCCAGGCGGGGACGACGAGCACCGTGAGCGCGAGCGCCACCAGGAACACGCCGCGGCCGATCTCGATGGGCGGCACGACGTAGAAGGCGAGGAGCAACACGATTGCGCCGAGCAGCAGCCCCTCGAGCGCGCGCTCGTAGACGATGCGTGCGTGCCGCGTCGCGGCCAGGTCGTAGAGCCCCGCGTAGTAGAAGGCCGCCTGCAGGACGAGCGCGAAGAGCAGGGCCTTCTTCGCCACGTGCGGCATCATCAGGCCCGTGTGCATGCCGAGCCGCAGGCAAGCGGCCACGAGCACCATGACGGCGACGAGCGTGCCCTCGTAGCAGAAGAGCAGCAGCTTCCTCGGAGACCGGAACAGCTCGAACATCGGCTACCTGCCCCTCACGGCACGATCACGGTGTCGCCCAGCTCCAGGGCGATGTTCTCCTCGAGGTCTCCATTGCCGACGACCGCCCCGTAGTCGAAGGGGATGCGCCGTTCGCCGCGTGAGTCCCTCCGCACGATGACGATGCGATCCGGATCGGCGAAGCGCGTGAAGCCGCCGGCGAGCGAGAGGCTCATGAGCACGGTGACCTCCTGGCTCGGAGCGAACTCGCCCGGCTTGTTGACCTCGCCGACGACGTAGATCTTGTAGCTCTTGACCTCCTGCACCTGCACCGTCACCGGCGGGTCGTCCTGGTAGAAGCGGTGAAGCCGCTGCTGCACGTCGCCAGCGATCTCCGCGGCGCTTCGCCCCGTGGCTTGCACGTCGCCCACGAGGGGCAGCGAGATGGCGCCATCAGGCCGCACGGCGACCTGCGTGCTCAGCTCGTCGTGCTTCCACACGACGACCTTGAGCGAGTCGCCGGGACCGATGCGATAGCCGAGCGCGCTTTCGGCTCTCCAGTTGTAGGTTGGGGCGGGGGAACATCCGCAAGCCGCAGCAGCGATGGCGAGCGCGGCGAATGCCGAGCGAGGGGACATGCCGATCGCATGATCACGAGCCGCGCCGACGACCGCGCCCGGCGCAGGACGCCGCTTCTCGCAGCACTTCCGCGAACTCCCCCGCGAGAGCCCGCCTGTCGTAACGCCGCAGGTCCGCACCGTTTTGCCACGACCCCCGGTCATTCTCGCCGCAGGCGAACGCACGCAGACGCGCGCGGAGCTCCCCCGCGATGGCCTCCTGGTCGCGAGGTGGGAGCACCGGACCCAGCGCGTGGCGACTGGCGAGTCTGGCCAGTGCGCTTGCCGGGGGGGCGAGGGTGAGCACCGGTCGACCGAGGTGCATCAGCTCGAACACCTTGGCGGGGTAGATGCGCTCGGCACCCGGGACGTCGTCGAGCAGACAGAGCACCAGGTGACTCGCGGCGAGCTCGTGGAACACGCGCGCATGGGGGACGTACCCCACACGCTCGACGCCGATCGATTCCGTGCCCTCGAAGGATGGGAGCTCGGTGTCGACGATGCGTCCCACGAAGCGCACGAGCATCCGGCGCGCGAGCTCGGGGTCGGTCTCGTGCAGGCGGCCGACCGCGCCGAGCAAGCCCGCCGCGCTCGTCAGCGCGAAGACGGTGCCGGCGTACGTCACGACGAAGCGATCGCTCGGGGGGGACGGCAGATCGTCCGGAAAGTCGGCCGGGTCGTAGCCGTTGGGGATCGCGTACACACGCCCGGGGTCCAGCGACGGGAATCGCGCGAGGAGGTTCTCGCGGAATTCCTCGGTGGCCGTGACGACCGCATGCGCGAGGCGGAGCAGCGCGCCCTCCAGCGGATCGCCGAGCATCCGCGCCACGGCGGATCGCCCCATCTCGTAGCTCGCCCGGAGCGTGCTCCACTCGTCGCGGTAGTCGAGCACGACGCCGAGCCCGGTGGCGCGCGCGAGAGGTGCGAGCAGGAACTGGGAGAACGGCGGACCGCTCACCAGCATCACGTCGTCACGCTCGGCCGCGATGCGCGCGAGGAGCGCGGCGTGCGCCGCCGGCTGCCAGAGGACCTGCGGATCCGGGAAGAGCAGGTTGCGTGCGACCGTCGCCGTCACACTCGTGCGTGCACGCCACGCCTTCGCCTTCGCGCGGTAGCCGGGCTCGAGGGTGGGGGCGCGTTCGACCGGGAGGCCGATCGGAACGTCGGCGAGGAGCGATTCGTCGCGAAGCGGGACGCTCGGGTTGCGCACCGTCAGGACGGCAGGGCGCACGCCGTGCGCTGGCAGGTACTTGGCGAGCTTGACGACGCGCTGCACCCCCGCGCCGCCGACGGGAGGGAAGCTGTAGGACACGAGTAACGCACGGAGCTCCACGTGCGCACGGAGGGTGCAACGCGTATACTCGACCGCTCGATGTCCAGCGTCCCCTTCGTCACGATTGCCGTCCCCTGTCGCGATGAAGAGGCCTACATCGAGCCCTTCATCCGGTCCTTGCAGGCTCAGGATTGGCCGAGCGACCGCCTCGAGATCCTGGTCGCCGACGGCATGAGCATGGATGCGACCCGCGAGATCCTCGCGCGTCTCGCCGCGGAGGACGCGCGCGTGCGGCTCGTGGACAACCACGCCCGCATCCAGGCGGCCGGCCTCAACGAGTGCATCCGACGGGCGCGCGGCGAGATCGTCGTGCGCATGGACGTGCACGCCGACTATCCGAGCGACTTCGTTCGCCAGTGCGTCGGCGTGCTCGAGCGGACGGGGGCCGACAACGTCGGGGGCGCGGCGCGCCCCAAGGCGCGCAGCTTCTTCCAGCGATGTGTCGCGGCGGCGTTGCGGAGCCCGCTCGGCATCGGGGGCTCGCGCTACCGCAAGGAGGACGAGGAGGGCTGGGTCGAGAGCGTTTGGCCCGGCGCCTTCCGGCGCGACGTCTTCGAGCGCATCGGGCTCTTCGATCCCCGGGCCGTGACGAACGAGGACGCCGAGCTGAACCAGCGCCTCATCGACGCCGGGGGGCGCGTCTACGTGAGCCGCGAGATCGTCTCGCACTACTACCCGCGCGAGTCGGCGCGCGCGCTCGCGCGGCAGTACTTCAAGTACGGCCAGGGGCGCGCACGCACGCTGCTCAAGCACCGTCGCTTTCTCTCGTGGAGGCCGGCGCTGCCGTTCCTCTGGCTCCTCGGAGAGACCGCGCTCGCGGCGACGTCGCCGTGGCAGCCGCTCTTCGCGTGGTCGGTCGCCGCCTACGCGCTGGCCACCGGAGCCGAGGCCGTGCGCGTCGGTCGCCGCGAGGGGGCCCTCGCCGTCCCGATCGTGTGGGCCGTCTTCCCGATCCTCCACGTGTCGCACGGCGCCGGCTTCGCGACCGGTCTCGTGCGGTACGCGCTGATGCCGGACTGGGCGCCGGCGGAGAAGATCGCGTCGACGCCCGCCGCGACGAGCACGACGGTCGCCGCCGCGCAGTAGCCTGAAGTTGCTTGCGGCACGCCCCCTCGTCCCGATGTTCTCGGGATGAGGAAGCCCGTCCTCCTCGGCTTGCTGCTGGTGGGAGCGTGCTCGGCGTCGTCATCGGAGACCGGGAGCTCGCGAGACGCGGGAGGCGGCGGAGCGCTCGTCGGCCCGGAAGGAGGCCAGCCGACCGTGGATGCAGGGACGCACGATGCATCGTCGTCTCCCGAGAGTGGCACCCCCGACGCGACGAGCGAGGCTGCTCCGATGGCCACGGGCACCCACGTCCGCTTCGCCGACTGGACCCCCGACGCACCAGCCGCGGGGTTCTCGTTCTGCCTCGCGCCGCAGGGCAGCTCGAACTGGATGGGGCCCTTCCTCCCGCAAGGACTCCCGTACCCCGGGACCGGCGCCTACGCCGCCGTGCCGCCCGGAGACTACGAGGTCCAGGTGGTCGCGGCTTCGAGCGGCGATTGCACCATGGGCGTCATCCCGACGTCCTACGGCCTCCCGGCTCTCGCCGACGGGACGTACGCCACCATCGCCACGATCGGAGACGTCACACCCACCGGCGGCGACGCGCAGATCAAGGTGGTCGCCTTCTTCGACGACGTGAGCGGGGCGGCCGACGGGCTGAAGCTCCGCGCGATCAACGCTGCGCCCAGGATCGGTTACGCACAGTTTGGCACCGGCTCGCAAGCCGGGGGCGACTTCTCCGCGCTGTTCTCGGACGTGGCGTTCGGGACCGCGTCGAGCGCGATGGCCGACGGCGGGGCCACCGATACGAACGGCTATGCCCTGCTCGCACCGTTGTCCGGAGCCGAGCTGAGCGCGTACCCCATCGTGGGTGACAGCACGCAGGCGGCGACCGCATCGCAGGTGTCTCTCGCGACGGGCATCACCGCGACGCTCGTCCTCGTGGGAGGCGCGGACAATGGCCCTCCACCGCAGATCATGATCTGCAACGAGGTGGGCGCCGCGGCTGGCTCCGCTTCGCCGTGCATGCTCTACAGCCAGTGACGGCTCGAGCGGAACGCATCTCGCAAGCCAGAGCCACGTGGCGATTGCGGGAACACTCCTGCTTGTCTTCGTGTCCCTGCTGAGGCCGCAGGAGTTCGTCGAGGCGCTGCGCCCGCTTTCGATCCTCAATCTGTGCGCGGCGGTGGCGGCCATCGGGCTCGTCTTCGAGCTCGCGATGGGCAAGCAACGTCCGCCGTCCACGCCTCAGCTTCCTTGGCTCGCGGCGTTCGTCGTCTGGTGCCTGCTCGTGACGGCTCGTCGCGCAGGCGCCGCCGGATTCACGGTCGCGTGGGACTTCGTCGGCCTGAGCACCATCTTCATGCTCGTCGTGACCTTCTCGGCGCGGACGTTCGGACGCTTCCGCGCCGTCGCCGCCATGCTGATCGGCATCGGTGCCGTGCTCTGCTGCGTCTGCATCCACCAGGCGGCGCAGCCCTCGCAGTGCATCCTCATGGACAGCTCCGGGGACATGGAGAGCGCCGGCGAAGGCACGCCCGACGGACGAGCGTGCGAGGGCATCTGGGACTGCGAGCGCAACGGGAAGCCGCGCGCCGAGTACGAATGCGAAAAGGTGGGGCTGTTCGGCACGTTCACGACGGGCGGCCGCGTGCGCTGGCGTGGCACCCTCGCGGATCCGAACGAATTGTCGATCGCGGTCGGCGCCATCCTGCCGTTCGCGTTCGCGTTCGCCGCGGGGGCGCGGAAGAAACTCTGGGCGGGCATCGTCACGGCCGTGCTTCTCGGTCTGACGCTCGTCACCGTCATCCTCACGAGCTCCCGAGGCGGGCAGCTCGTCATCCTGACCGTGTTCGGCTTCTACTTCGTGCGGCGCTACGGCTGGAAGGGGCTCCTCGTCGGTGCCGTCGTCGCGGCGCCCGTGCTCCTCTTCGGTGGACGCTCCGGCGAGGAAGCCGATTCCTCGGAGCTCGAGCGAATCGATCTTCTCTACGAGGGCATGGACATGATCCGGGCTCACCCGCTCATCGGGGTGGGCGTCGGCCAGTTCATCGACAACGTGCCCACGGGGCAGACGGCTCACAACGCCTACGTGCTCGCCTGCTCGGAGCTCGGGTTCCCGGGCAGCCTGCTCTGGATGATGCTCGTCTACACCTCGATCAAGATCCCCTGGACGGTGATGTCGCGACCGCCCCCGGGGCTCGATCCGCGCGTCGTGCCGTTCGCGCTCGCGCTCTTCGTGTCCTTCGCCGGGATCCTCGTGGGGATCTTCTTCCTCTCGTTTTGCTACAAGGCCTTCCTCTTCATCTACTTCGGCCTGGCGGGCGCGCTCTACGGCGTGGTGCGCCGCTCGTGTCCGGAGTTCGAGGTGCGGGTAGCACCCAAGGAGATCGCGCAGGTCCTCGTCGCGGACGTCGCCGTGCTCGTGTTCGTCCTCGTCTTCAGCCACGTGAAAGGAGCGCACGTATGAGCGGACGCTGGCTGGGTGTTCTCGCGTGCACGGTCGCCGCGGGAGGTGCGGGTCTCCACGCGTGCGCGCGGGGCGAGTCGTGGCCGGGGCCGAAGGGAGTCCCTGCCCCTACCGTGCCGGTGCCGTCGGCTCCGGCGCCCGAGGAGACCCTTGGCTCCTTGCAGCTCGAACACGAGCGAGGGACGCACCCGCGCATCCTCCTCACGGCCGACCGTCTCGCCGCAGTCCGCGGGCTGCATGACGCCGGCGCGCCTTCCTGGCGCGCCCTCGTCGACCGGTGTGACGAGTTCACGCGCACGAAGATCGACTCCGGTTACCAGGCGTGGGACTGGGCCAACGCCGCGCTCGACCTCGCTCTGTGTCATCGAATCACGAAGCGCCCGGCCTACGCGCAGGCGGGTGTCGACTACCTGCGCGCGCTGCTCGACGACGGGGAGAAGGTCGGCGATCACGCCGGCGGCGACGATGTCGTGCGCCATGACGACGGTTACCCCATCCGGACCCGCGGCTGCTTCGGCGCCATCGCGTACGACTGGCTCCACGACGCGCCGGGGATGACCGACGAGCTGCGCAAGCACGTGGTGGATCGCATGGTCGCGTGGACGCGGTGGTTCGGAACCGACGGCTACAACCACGACCAGCCGATCTCCAACTACTACGTCGGCTACTTCGGCGCGGTCGCGTTCGCCGGAATCGCCTCGCAGGGCGACGACCCGCGCGCCACGGATCTGCTCCGTCGCGCCCAGCGCATGTTCGACGCGGAGATCGTTCCGGCGTACACGCGCAAGCTCGCGGGTGGAGACTTCCCCGAGGGCTGGCAGTACGGCGACATGGTCGGCGCCGTGCTCGCCATCTTCGCCGACGCCGAGGGGAACCGCGGCGGCCGCTCGGCGCTCGAGGAGCTTCCGTGGCTGCGGCAGAGCGTCGCGCTGCGTGCGCACACGCTCTTGCCGGACGGCAAGCACATGCTCGACAGCGGTGACTGGAGCGACAAGCCCGCGGTCGCGCCCGCCCACGCGCTGCTCGCGCTGACCGCCGTGCTTCCCGCGAGCGACGCCGCCGAGCATCAGGCCAGCGCGCTTGCGAAGCTCGCCGCGGATCCGCAGGAGGACTGGAACTGGCTCGTCGCGCTCGCGGACGACCCTTCGCGCATCGTGCAGGACCCGCGCACCGGCGAGACGGCGTACCTGGCACGAGGCACGGGCACCATGACGGCTCGCACCGACTGGTCGCCCCGCGCGGTGTGGGTCTCGATGTCGAGCGGACCGGCCCTGGCCGATCACCAGCATCTGGATGCGGGCCACTTCGAGATCGTGCGCGGCGGCGACGCCCTCGTGGTGGACGGCGGCGGCTACGGCTCCTTCTCCAGCCTGAGCCACAACGTCATCGCGGTGGACGACGGCAAGGAGGTTGATCCGTACTCGCCGAGCCAGGGAACGTGGGGCACGTCCACGAGCATCGCCCGCTGGGAAGACGAACGGGGCTGGAGCTACGGCCTCGCCGATTACGCGAGCGCCTACGATCCCGAGGGCTATCCGAGCGAGACGACGCGTCGATCGGTAAGGCGCGCCGAGCGCGAGCTCGTCTTCTCCCGCGCGCCGATCGCCGGCGCTCCGGAATCGGCGCGCGTCGTCGTGTACGACCGCATCACGGTCAACCGGCCCACGTACCGCGTGACGTTCCTGCTCCACGGCGGGGCCCTTCCGCACGTGGACGGCCCGGGCTTGCTGCGCGTCGACGTCGGGAGCAGCGTCGCCTTCGCTCAGACGCTCGCGCCGTCCGACGCGGTGCCGGCCCTCGTGCGTGAGCCGACGAACCTCGGCGACGGAGCGTTCTACGACAACGATCCGCCCGACGGCGTGACCAGCGTTCGGGCCGAGGTGCGCTCTCCGGTCGGCAACGCGGAGCGCCGCTTTCTGCACGCCATCGTGGTCGGCCCTTCGAAGATGCGGCCGCCGGTCCTCGAGCGCATCGAGGGACAGGAAGTCGCCGGCGCCGTCATCGGAGACGAGGCGTACGTCTTCGTGCGGTCCGCTCCGCAGACGCGCGCCGCGTCGCTCGACTACCGCGCCCCCACGTCGGCAACGCGACACCTCGTCGCGTCCCTGGCTCCGAACGCGCGCTACGCGGTCGAGGTCGAGCGGGACGGCGACGCGTGCCACGTCTCGCTCGAACCGGGCGAGGGCAAGACGGCGTCGCGCGCCGGCGTTCTCGAGGTGGACCTGGCCGCCGGTTGCGCGCTGCGCTGAAGGCGCGGGTCAGTCGTTCGACGAACGCCGCGCGTCGGTGCTCGGCGCGGGACAGGGAACCCAGTGAGGCTTCGCGCCGAGCTGGACGAAGAACGTGGACAGGAATTGCTGGTCGCTCGGGTTCGCCGGCGCCTCGAGCGGCGGGTCGAAGCGCGGCTCCGCGGCGATCGCTTCCGGCGAATAGCCCATCCACCGGAGCATCGACGGGAACACGCCGAACTGGCTGACGCGCCCGAAGTTCTGGTCCGCCGCGGCGCCAAGCCTCGCCGCCGTGGCCGGGTGGGTCGTGAGGATGACCAGCGGCACGCGGCCTTCGTCGGGGTGAGCGTCTCCCGAGGTGCAGTGCGTGGCGAAGCCCGGCCGCCCGTCCTGGTGGAGGTCCTGTCCGTGGTCGGCCATGTAGAGGATGACGGTATCGCCGAGGTCGAGCCCGTCGAGAAGGACCTCGAAGAATCGGCTCGCGTTCCACCCGGCGGCGTTCATCCACGAGTTCTTGAAGCGCACGTGAACGCCACGGTCGCTCGCGTCCTGCTCCTCGCTGAACGACCTGAGCGCATGCCTCGGGTCGGC
>DASVWO010000310.1:0-54412 GCA_036393165.1 Polyangiaceae bacterium
GTCACGGCACTCAACGTCACCCGGTGTTCGCTCAAGGGGAAAGACCAGAAGAACACCTCGGGCACGATCCCGTTCCCCGAGAGGTCGATGTAACCGTTCGGCACGACGCTCCCCGCCTCCGGGTGCTGCGTCAGCTCCACGGTCCCCGTATTCGCATCGGTGACGCCCGTCGCCAGCGGGCCGGCGCACGCTTCGTCGCCGCCTGCGCAGATTTTCGCCGTCACGCCGCCGGACGGTTGCAGCGTGGCGCCGTCGATGAGCTGGAGCACGATGGTGAGATCTTGCGTCGCGCCGGGCGGCCACTCGACGCGACCGACGCACGACCAGTTCGACGTGAGCGCGCATTCCGGGCCGCAGTAGGCTGCGGCAAGGCCGATCACCGAGCTGCTTCCGTCCAGCCCTCCGTCGAGAAACTCCGTGCAGGAACCGAAGGTGTCCGGAGTCGGGGCGGCGAGCAGACACCAGGCGTAGTCCGCGCAGCTCGGATCTCCGAGGCAGCTGGAGGTTGCGGCGCACGCCTTGTTGACGAAGCAATCCTGGCAAGCGGCAGCAGCGTCGGGGGTGGCAATCTCGGCGGCCCCGCCGCACGCCAGGCCACAGGGGCCCGAGCAATGCGCCACCATGCACGAGTCGAACGCGGGCAGCTCGCCACCAGGCCCGGCGCGATGATCCTGCAGGCAGGCGGCACGGCAGCTCGCCTGCCCCGAGCACGACCCCAGGCACGTCTCGAGCTGGTTGCACGCGGCCGATCCGGCACACGCGTTCGCCTGCATGCAGCAGTCCGACTCCAGGCACGCCTCGCACGTCTTGCCTTCGTAGGTGACACCGCATCGGGGGCCGGACGCGTCGGCACCCGCCTCCTTCGCCGCGCTGGGCGTGGGGCTCGGCGGCTCGTCGCCAATCCCCACGAGCTGACGGCAAGCCAGCGTGAGCACGCAAACGGCGGGCAACGCCACGGCGGTCGGCGCCAGGCGATGGAGGAGCCTCAAAACTGGCTCAGACTAGCCTCAATCGTCCTTCTGGAGGTGCGCCGAACGGCCGAGGCCCGGTGCGATTCGCGAATGCTTGGGGATGTGCACCGTGACGAGCAGCGTGCGCCCCGCGCGACGCACGGTCGCGTGAGCAGCCGCTTCACCCGAGGCCCATGCGCGAAGCGCGGCGTCCATGCCGGTGGTCACGTCCGACACCGGATGGCCGTCGATGCTCGTGACGATGTCGGCGTCGGCGAGCCCGAGACCGAGGGCGCCGAGACCGTGCAGACGGACGCCCGCTGCGGCGCCGTCGGCACCGATCACGTTCGCCGGCCGGAGGCTCCGCAGCTGCTTCTCGGTGAGGTGCGCCACCCGATCCTCCGGGATGTCGATGGCGCCGGCTGCCTGGGGCGCCTTCGGCCGAGGCGCGGGCGCGGGCGCGCCCGCGCCGATCGCGGGCGCGGGCTCATCGAGGGGCTCGGCAGGATCCTCCACGACGGCCGGAGCCGCGGGGTCCACCTCGGTGGGAACCGTCATCGTCCCGGCGCGTGCCTCCGCGACCACCACCCCCAGCCGCACGAGGCCCCGGAACATCGCGTCTCGAAGGCGCGGCGCGAGCGGCCGAGCGGCCACGCCCGCTACGGCGAGCGCGAGCGTCGTCAGAATCAGCGCGGTCCGGGCTCTCCGCACGACGCGAGCCTATCAAAGGCTCTCGCGCGGAGGCATCCCCGGCGGCTCGACCTGCAGGCCGATGAGCGTCCCGGCGTTCGACAGCATGAAGCCGCGCGTGCCGAACGCCGCCGGCGTCTGGGAGAACCCCGAGCCCATGTCGAATCCGTCGATGGGCCGGCCGTCGAGCGGTGACAGGAGCCACGCGCCGTAGCGCGTGGTGCCCACGAGCAGCGCGCCCGAGATGGGCACCGGCGCCGTGATGCCGCCCTCGGGGATCGGCAGCCGCCAGACGGCGCGCCCCGTGGCCGGGTCGAGCGCCCAGAGACCGGTGGCGCCGCTCGACGCGAGCAGGAGCGCGCGCTTCGGCACGCCCGGCTCGCCCGCGACCACGCCGTGCCCGTCGGGCCTCGGCCCGTGGGCCGCCTCCTGCCACATGGCGAGCTGGGTCACGCCGACGACCTTGTCGTTCTTCCACACGGGCGCGCCGCGCTCCTGATCGAGCGCGTATGCGCCGCCGGCGTAGCTCGCCACGAAGATCACGCGCCCGAGCGGCCCGAGGTCGTGCGGGATTGGCGTCGTGTCCACGTCCAGGTAGCGCACGGCCTCCCCCCGCGCCTGCTCGGCCTCGGCCGACAGGTCGAGTGGCGTCCAGCGCTCGCTGCCGTCGCGCGCGTCGTACGCGGCGACGTGCCCGTCCGAGAACGCCCAGAACACCATGCCCTGGTCGAGCGCCGGCCCCGCGTAACCGCTCACCTCCATGCCCAGCGCGGGCGTGCGGTGCACGTGCCAGAGCGTCTTCCCCGTCCGGCGATCGACGGCGAACAGGTTGTCCGCCCCGTTGGCGAAGAAGAGCCTCTCGCCCCCGAGCACCGGCCTGCGCATCACCTCGGCGCCGCTCGCGTAGCGCCACACGAGCTGCCCGTCGGATGCGTGCACGGCGTAGAGCGCGCCGTCGTCCGAGCCGAAGTACACGACGTCGAGCTCCGCGTCGTAGAGCGGCTCGCTGCGCACGGTGTTGAGCGTCTCGAAGCGCCAGATGGTGCTCCCGTCGCTGGCGCGCAGCGCGTACAGGCCGTGGTCCGCCGAGCCGATGAACACGCGCCCGCTGAGCACGTCGATCTCGGCGCGCCCGCGCTCGTAGGGCTCGCCCGTCGTGCGCGAATCGGCCGTGAGCTGCCGCTGGAAGAGCACCTGGAGCGCGCCGCTCGGCCGGTGGAACCAGAGCGGCTTGTCCGGATTGATCCGGTCGCCCATGGTCTCGGACGAGGCGCACGACGCCGTGGCGGCCGCCGCGAGCAGCACCAGTGCGATGCGGGCCGCGGGGTTCACTTGGGCGGGCTCGGCGGAGGCGTCGGCATCGGTGGCAGCCCAGGAGGCGGAGCGCCGGGCACACCGGGCGCGCCCCCGCCCTGCTGCATCTGCTGCTGCAGCTTCTTGAGCAGCTCCTGGACCTTCGGGTCGCTCGTGTCCAGCCCGTTGGGACCCGCGCCCGCGCCGGCGCCGGGCGGCCCGTGCGGCGCGGCCGACTTGGGCGGCAGGGCCGTCGGGTCGAGCTCGCGCAGCCGGTCCTCGACGACGAACTCCAGATACGAGAACGGGTGCGTCTCGCCGCCGGGGTCCGCCACCTTCTCGTGCACGGCCTTGAGCAGCTCGATGGCCTTCGCCTTGTCGCCCTTGGCCTGCTGCACGCGCGCCTCGTGGTACTGCCCGAGCTCCTTGAAGCCCTTCATGTCGAGCGCCTCGAGGTCCTTGTAGGCCGCGAGCGCCTCGTCCAGGTGCTTGTCCTTGTTCGCGTCGTCGGTGCGCGCGAGCAGCTCGTCGGCGAAGCCGACTCCCTCGATGGCGCGGCCGCGCACTTCCACGTCGGCCTGCGCGAGCGGCGACGACTTCACGTCCCCGAACGCCGCGAGCGCGCCCTTGGCGTCTCCCGTGTCGAGGAGCAGCCCGCCCTCCGAGAGACGCGCGAGGATCGCGGCGCCGGTGCCCGGGTACTTCGCCTCGACGTCCCGGTACTTCGTCAGCGCCGCCTGCGTGCGGTCGTTCGCCGACTTGAAGGTCGGGTACATCCCCTCGTGCTTGGCGCTGGTGTCGTCGTCGTCATCGTCCTTGTCGGACACGCGCCCGTGCTCGTCGGCGATGGCCTGCGCGAGCATCGCCGAGGCCTCCGCCTGGTGCTTGCCCTGCCAGTACATCCAGCCGAAGAGACCCCCGGCGCCGAGCAGGCCGATGGCCACGAGGCCGCCGAACGTCTGGCGGTGCTCCTGGATCCACTTGCCGGCGCGGGCGGCGCGCTCGAGCAGCGGATCGGCGTCGGGCGTGACGTCGGCGGCGTCGAGCGCGCCCGGGCGCTTGACCTTGGCCTCGCCGATCTTGGCGAGCCGCTTGGACGCGGCGCTCTCGAGGCCCTTCTTGCCGCCCTTCTTGCCCTTCCTGCGCTCGAGGAGCTTCTGCTCCTCCTGCCGGGCGATCCGGTCGGCCTCGTCTTCCTCGCCGATGCCCTCGATGCGCGCGGCGATGGCCTCGGGGCGGAACTTGTCCCCCCCCTCTTTCGCCTCACCCTCGGGCTGGTCCCCGGCCTTCCCCTCGGGCTTCTCGGCCTCTTCGCGCTTGGGCTGCTGCTCGTCGTCGGGCATTTGCTGAAGGCTGATAGCTGATGGCCCGGATCCCGGTCAACGCGAGGCCTCCGCCTTCAGGGCACCCGTGGGATCGGGGGTCCCCAGGGCGAGCAGGGCGCGTGCCTCGTAAGGCCGGGTCGTGACGTAGGGCTCGGTCGCCAGGAGCGCCTTGAGCGGGCCCCTGGCGCGGTCGTCGCCGATGCGCCCGAGGGCCTCGGCGACGTAGGGCCTGGCGCGAACGTCGGCGAGCGCCCGGAGGAGCGACGGCACGGCGGCCCGGCATCGCGCCTTGCCGGTGGCGCCGAGCAGCTCCTGCGCATGGGCCAGGTCGAGCCCGAGCTGAGCGGGCTCCCCGTCGGCTTGCTCCGTCGTCGCCGGCACGACCTCCTTCCACCACGCCGCGAGCACGTCGCACGCCTCGAAGTTGCTGCCGCGCTCGGCGAGCGTGAGCGCGGCGCGGCGTCGCCAGTCGCGCGACGGGTCGGAGAGGAGCACCTCGGCCGCGGGCGGCACGGTCTCGCCGCCGATGCGGACGAGCGCGAGCAGCGACCAGCGGCGCACCTCCCGGTCCTCGTCGTGGGCGAGGGCGCGGCGCAGATAGGGCGCGGTCAGCGGCGAGCGCAGGGCGAAGCACACCTCGGCCGCCTTGCGCCGGATGCCCACGTCGGCGTCGTCGAGCAGCGAGGCGACGTCGATGGCGGCGTCGGGGTCGCCCATGATCCCGCGCCGCAGGGCCTCGGGCCACGCGGGGCCGCCGGCGGTCTCGTAGCGACCCTGGTCACGCTCGACGGCGTGAAGGTCCGCCTTGAGCGTCATGAAGCGGGCGACGTCCTCGGCGCTGCGGTCGCGCTGCTCGCCGGGATCGTCCTCCGGGCGGTAGAGGGCGCAGGCGGCGGCGCGGCGTTCGCACACCAGGCGATCGGGCCCCGAGGCGACGAGGGCGTAGCCGTCGGTCTCGGCGAAGGCGAAGCCGGGATCGTCGCTCCCCTGCCCCGCCAGCAGCTTGCCCAGGTCGCGCCCGCGCACGCGTGGCGGCCGCGGGATGCCGAGGGCCGACAGCGTCGTCGGGAGCAGGTCGATGGTCTGGACGACGGTGCTCACGTGCGCGCCGCGCTTCACGCCAGGGCCGACGACCACGAGGGGAACGCGCACCTGCTCCTCGTAGACGGTGGTGCCGTGGTAGCGGCCGCCGTGCTCGCCGAACTCCTCGCCGTGATCGGCGGTGACCATCACCACGGCGCCCGGTCGCTGATCGCGCATCAGACGCACGATGCGGCCAACGCCTTCGTCGGCCGTGGCCACCTCGCTGTCGTAGGAGTCGACGTCGCCCGCTTTCCCGAAGACGTGCCCCTCGTGAATCACGTAGGGCTCGTGCGGCTCGAAGAAGTGGACCCAGAGAAAGAGCGGCTTGTCGCGCGGGGCGGTCTGCAGGTACCCGGCGACCTGCTGCTCGCGAAGCGCGGGATCGGCGAACTCCACCTTGGCGTACTCGAAGCCGAGCTGCTGCTGCTCGAAGCGCGGGAACCGGTCCTCGTCGATGTAGAAGACCGCCGGGGGATAGAAGGCCGCCGTGCGCCAGCCGTAGAGCCGCAGGTCCTGCGCCCACGTGTCCGAGTCCTCCCCGAGGCCGAGCGCGAGGAGGGGGCGCAGGTACTTGCCGGTCATCATCGACGTGACCGAGTACGACGTGTGCGGCGTGGGGCAGTACGCCGCCTCGAAGAGCGTGCCGTCGGCGGCGAGCGCGTCGATGCTCGGCGTCGTCGGGCGCGCGTATCCGTAGGCGCCGACGTGGTCGGCGCGCAGGGCGTCGATCGAGAGCAGCAGGACGTCGTGGCCGGTCCAGTCGAGGGTGCGCGCCGCATCCGCCGGCGCGTCGGCGGCCGACGCTGCGGGCGGGGGCGCCCCGTCGTCGTCGGTCCGGCGCCGCGAGAGCAGCTCGAGCTGCACGGCGCGCCCGAGCAGCGGCGCACGCTCCACGAGCGTCAGGCGCACGTTGTCGAAGCGGTCGAGGCGGCGTGCCGCGCCCGGGGTCCACGCCATCGCCGCGATCGCGAGGAGGAGGACCGGCGTCGCCATCGCCGCGATCGTGCGCGGCCTCGCTGTGGCCCCGGCGGCCGTCGCGAGCCCCACCAGCGCCGTCGCCGACAGCGTCGCCACGAGCAAGGCGACGTGGAAGGCCGGGTACAGCCTCGGCACGACGAACACGTCGGCCGCCCACGCGCACGCCGCGACCACGCCCGCCAGCACCGCCAGCGCACCCGGACGCGCCGCGAACCTCGCGATGCGGATCGCCACCCACGATGCGGCGAGGGTGCACGCGACGGCGATGACGAGGACGAACCCCGCGCGCACGAGCGGATTCGCGAAGTGGCGACCGGTGGAGACCCCCGCGGCGAGCGCGGCTCCGGCGACGCCGCCGAGCAGCCGGATGGCCGCGACCGAGAGCCACGCACGGCGCGCGGCGAGGCGGGCGACGCGCCACCACCCCACGACCACGAGGGACACGGGGGCGAGGCCTGCGAAGGCCATGGGAACGACGAGCCGCCGAACCTGCGAGACCTCCCACGCCGCCGAGAAGTCCCGCCCCCACGCAAGACCGACCACGACGGTCTCGACGAAGAGCAGGGCGAGCCAGGCGACCGCCACCGCGGCGCACTCGAGCGCGATGCTCTCGTGCCGGGCCGACCGCGCCGCCGCCATTCAGCCGGCCTCCTCGCGCACCGCAATCACCGTCGCGAATCTTCGCACGGCCAGCGCGAGAGCGCGGTGCGCGGGCGCCGTGAGCGACGGGTCCCTCCCGAGGATGGCGCGCGCGTCGTCCTCGATGCGGGCGATCCAGGCCGGGGGGCTCGCGGGGTCGAGCCACTCGAAGTCCTCCTCGGCGCCCGACTGCCGCGTGCCGCCGAGGTCCCCTGCCCCGCGCAGCGCGAGGTCGGCGCGGGCGATCTCGGCGCCGTCGCTGGTGCGCACGAGGGTCTCGAGCCGCCGGCGCGCGAGGTCCTCGAGCGGCTCGTCGTGCACGAGGAGGCAGGTCCCCGGGCGGTCGCCTCGCCCCACGCGCCCGCGGAGCTGGTGAAGCTGCGCCAGGCCGAAGCGCTCGGCACCGTCGACCACCATGAGCGTCGCTTCCGGCACGTCGACGCCCACCTCGACGACGGTGGTACCCACCAGGACGCTCGCCTCCCCGGATCGGAACGCGCGCATCGCCCGCGCCTTGTCGGCGGCACGCAAGGCACCGTGCACCGACACGATTTGCGTCGGCGCCAGCGCCGCCGTCAGCTTCTCGGTGCGCGACTCGACGCCGAGCGCCTCGTCCTCTTCGTCCTCGGCGTCCTCGATGCGCGGGCAGACGACGAAGACGCGCCCGCCGCGCGCGCATGCGTCGCGCATCGCCTGGAGCACACGCTTGCCCTCGCGCCGGGCGACGAGGCACGTCTCGACGGCGGTGCGGCCGCGCGGACGCTCGTCCAGCGTGCTCGTGGCGAGCTCGCCGCGAAGGGCCAGCGCGAGGGTGCGCGGGATGGGCGTCGCGCTGAGCGAGAGGAGGTGGGGACGCGCCGTCTCGCCCTTGCGCACGAGCGACAGCCGCTGCGCGACGCCGAGGCGCTGCTGCTCGTCGACGACGACGAGCCCGAGGCGCGCGAAGACCACGTCCTGTTCCAGGAGCGCGTGCGTGCCGACGACGACGCCCGCGTCGCCCGACGCGACGGCCGCGAGGGCCTCGCGCCGCTCGGCGGCGCGCATCCCCGCGACGATCCGCACGGCGCGGGCGCCGAGGGCGCGCTCGAGCACCGCCGTCGCGTCGGCGTACTGGTCCGCCAGCACCGAGGTCGGCACGAGGAGCGCGCACTGCCACCCGGCGGCGACGCACTGGCCCGCCGCGGCGAGGGCGACCGCCGTCTTGCCGGTCCCCACGTCCCCGAGCAGCAGGCGGCGCATGGGCGTGGGCGCCGCGAGGTCGCGCGAGATGGCCTCGATCGCCGCCTTCTGCGCGCCGGTGAGCTCGAAGCCGAGGGCCTCGGTCACGCGCGCGAGCACCTTCGCGTCGCGCGCGAAGGTCGGCGCGCGCGCCCCGGCCCAGCGCTCCTCGGAGAGCATGCGTTGCCACACGCGGGTGAACGCTTCGACCCACGCGAGCCGTTCCGCGAGCGACCGCCGCGCCGCGTCGGGCGGCGAATCGGTCGCTGCCCCGTGCACCACGTGCAGCAGCGGCGGCGCCTCAGGCATCGCTTCGCGGCGAGCCACGTCCTCCGGCACCGGGTCGGGGAGCGGCTCGGTGCGCGCGAGCGCGTCGGCGATCGCCTTCCTCGCGACGCCGGGCCCGATCCCCAGCGCCGGATACCGCGGGCGGATGCAGCGAGCGGCCGGCTCGTCCGCCACGAGGTCCGGGTGCGCGACGCTCGGTCGCTTCCCTTCCCTCGCCCGCACGCGCCCCACGACGATGCACGCCGTGCCCGGCTTGGCGACCGACAGGATCCCGTGCGCCGTGAAGAACCACCAGGCGTCGAGCGATGCGCCGCCTTCCCCAGTCAGCACGACCCGCACCGCCCGTCGCCCTCGCATCGGAACGAGCGTCGCGCTCTTCACCACTCCCGCGACGCACTGCCTGGGCGGCGGCGTGAGCTCGCCTTCGGCCGCGCGCGCCCGCTCGATCGCCTCGCCCACCCCCACCGGCGCCCGCAGGTCGTCCCACGCGACGGGCAGCGTCCACACCAGGTCGGCCGCGCACGCGATGCCTCTCTCGGCGAGCTTCTCGCGCGACACCGGACCGATGCCCGCCACGTCCTCGACGGGCGCGTCCCACTCCATGGGCGTTCAGCCGAAGGAGATGTCGAGCACTTCGTACGTCCGCTCGCCCCCCGGCATGCGCATCTTCACCTCGTCGCCCACCTCTTTGCCGAGGAGCGAACGCGCCAGCGGGCTCGTGATGCTGATGCTCCCTTTCGCGAGATCGCTCTCGTCGGCGCCGAGGATGCGGTACGTGACCTCCTCGCCCGTCTCGCTGTTCGAGAGCTTCACCGTGGCGCCGAAGGCCACCTTGTCGCCGGCGAGCTTGCTCGGGTCGATGACCTCGGCGAGCGCCAGCTTGTTCTCGATCTCCTTGATGCGCCCCTCGATGAACGACTGCTTCTCGCGGGCAGCGTGGTACTCGGCGTTCTCGCTGAGGTCTCCGTGCTCGCGGGCCACGGCGATGGCCTGGATGATGGCCGGCCGCTCGACGCTCTTGAGCGTCCCGAGCTCCTCGCGGAGCTTGGCGGCGCCCTCGGGGGTGATCGGGTTCTTCTGCATGCGTCCTCGTGGGGTCCGCTCTCTTCGAGCTGCGGACCCGGCCGCGGATCTAGCACAATGCGCCGCAGCCATGCCCATCGTGGGACCCCGCCCCGAGTCCGGCCTCCGCGTCGACGTCGAGCGTCCGATGTCGCGCGCAGGGCGCGCGCAAACATCAACCGAGGGAGGGCCGCCCTGGACATACGCCGGCGAAGCGGCGACGCCCGAGGCCTCCCATGCCGTGGAGGCGACGGTCGACGACGCCGGCAGGGTGAGCGTCCGGCTCGGCCCCGACGCGCCCGAGGCACTGGTCGCACGCGTCCGCGCGCTCCTCCAGGCCGCGTGCAAGAACGCGTGCGACGACGGCAGGGCCCCGCCCCGCCGCATCGTTCGCTGGCGGCCCGAGGGCTGAGCCAGTAATGTCCGCCCGACCCCCATGCGTGCCGCTGCGCTCGCCCTCTTGCTGACGTGCTCGAGTGCCGCGCTGCTCGCTTGCGAGGGCGAGCCGCCCAAGACCGCCCTCGGCTACACGGCCGACGCGAAGCGCGCCTACGAGGCGGCGATGCAGGAGTTCGACGCGCACAACTGGATCGACGCGCAGGCGATGATGCGCGAGCTCAAACGCAAGTACAGCTACTCGAAGTACGCGCGCCTCGCGGAGCTCCGCATCGCCGACGCCGACTTCGAGCAGGAGAAGTACTCGGACGCCATCCGCGAGTACAAAGACTTCGTCCACGCCCATCGCTCCGACAACGAGGACGTCGCCTACGCGCGCGCCAAGATCGCCGAGGCGACGTACGCCGAGATCCCCGAGTCGATCCTCCTGCCCGCCTCGGAAGAGCGTGATCAGGCCTCGGTCGTCGACGCGTACAAGGAGCTCCGCGACTTCGTCTCCGACTACCCGCAGGGCAAGGACACGGCGCACGTCCGCGATCTGCTCGCCAAGGTGACGGCGCGCCTCGTGCGGCACGAGCTCTACGTCGCGCGCTTCTACCTGCGCAAGGACAACTACGAGGCGGCGGTCGCGCGCGTCATGTACGCGCTGCGCAACTTCGGCGAGGCGATGGGCGGGCCGCAGGCCATCTCGGAGGCCGCCGAGCTGCAGGCCGAGGCGCTGGTGCTGCTCGGGACGACGTACCTCATGATGCACAAGTGGCCCGACGCGCGGGCGGCGTTCGGCACCGTGGTCGTCCGCTATTCGCAGACGCCGTACGCCGTCGACGCGCGCAACTACATCGCGTACATGAACGATCGGGGCGTCTGAGTGAGCGATCTGCCGGCACGTACGGTGCTCGTCGTCGACGACGAGAAGAACATCCGCCGGACGTTGCAGCTCGTGCTCGAGGGCGAGGGATACAGGGTGCTCGGCGCAGAGACGGGCGCCCAGGGGCTCGCGATGCTCGCGGGGCCGGACACGCCGGTGGACCTCGCGATCTTCGACGTGAAGCTGCCCGACATGAGCGGGCTCGATGCGCTCGCGAAGATCCGCGGAGACGAGGCGACGAAAGACCTGCCGATCATCGTCATCAGCGGGCACGCGACGGTGCACGACGCCGTGAGCGCCATCAAGCTCGGCGCGAGCGACTTCTTCGAGAAGCCGCTGGCGCGCGAGCGCGTGCTCGTGAGCGTCCGCAACGTGCTCGAGGCGGCCAAGGCGCACCAGGAGCTCGCGCGGGTCACGGAGCAGCAGCAGCAGCGGTTCGAGATGATCGGCGCGAGCGCGCCGATGCAGAAGCTCTTCCACGAGATCGAGAAGGTCGCGCCCACCAAGGCGTCGGTCCTCGTGACGGGCGAGAGCGGGACGGGCAAGGAGCTCATCGCGCGCGCCATCCACCGGCTCTCGGCGCGCAAGGACGGGCCCTTCGTGAAGGTGAACTGCGCGGCGATCCCGCGCGAGCTCATCGAGAGTGAGCTCTTCGGGCACGAGCGCGGCGCGTTCACGGGCGCGCAGCAGCGTCGGCGCGGCTTCTTCGAGCAGGCGCACGGGGGGACGCTCTTTCTCGACGAGATCGGCGACATGGACCTCGTGGCGCAGGCGAAGGTGCTCCGCGCCGTGCAGTCCGGAGAGATCTCGCGCGTCGGCAGCGAGCACGTGATCCACGTCGACGTGCGCGTGCTCGCGGCGACCAACAAGGACCTGGGCAAGGCCGTCGAGGGGGGCACGTTCCGCGAGGACCTCTTCTTCCGCCTCAACGTGTTCCCCATCCGCAGCCCGGCGCTGCGCGAGCGCGTCGAGGACATCGGGCGCCTCGCCAAGGCGTTCATGGACCAGTTCGCGCGCGAGAACGGCATCCGCCCCAAGCCGATGGACGACGAGGTCGTCGCGGCGCTGGAGACGCGGAAGTGGCCGGGCAACGTGCGCGAGCTGAAGAACGTGGTGGAGCGCTCGGCCATCCTGAGCGGCGACCGCGTCACCATCGCGGACCTGCCGGAGGACCCGCACGCGAGTCCCTTCGAGGAAGAGAGCGACGCGGGCGGCAACCACGATGCGTCGATCCCGCCCGACTCGCCGGACGAGGACGCGCAGGCGCCTGCGGCCCCCGAGAGCAAGCACATGACGCTGCGCGAGTTCCGCGAGCGGAGCGAGCGTCAGTACATCGTGGACACACTCAAGCTCACCGGCTGGAACATCAGCCGCACCGCCATCCTCCTCGGCGTCGAGCGCACCAACCTGCACAAGAAGATTCGCGCGTACGCCATCAAGCGCGGCGAGGGCTGACCTCGCAGGCGGCACGCCACGACCCGAGGCCGCCACGCCGTGACATGACGGGGACACGCCGGCCCCTGAAGGACACACGCCGAGCCATGAGGCGCGCACGCCCAGCTCCGACGGTGGTACGCCGAGACATGACGGCGCTACGCCATGCTCTGACGGTGGTACGCCACGATCCGACGCGCGCACGCCATGCCCTGACGGGCGCACGCCGCGCCCTCGCGTGGTCTGCGCTATACCCGACGCTCGTCACGCATGGTCATCCCCGACATGAAGCGGCTGCCGGCCTTGCTCGCGCGCGCAAGGCGCGAGATCGGCTGCGACCAACCCGGGCTCGCGCGCGCCGTCGGGACGAGCGTCCGCTCCATCTCCCGGTGGGAGACGGGCAAGCACTACCCGAGCCCGGAGCAGGCGAGCGACCTCGCGTTCGCCCTGTCGAACGCGAGCTCCGAGACGTGGCGCGCCCTGGTCGATGCCCTGAAGCTCTCGCTCGACGAGATGCTCGCCCTCTGCCCGAACCAGAAGGCGGCGGACGAGGCCGCGCCCGGGCGCAAGAAGCACGCGCACGACGTGGACGGCGCTTCGACGACCACGGCCATCGTCCCGCTCGCGCCGGCGTTGCCCGCGAAGGACGTGCCCGTGACGGCGGTCATCGACCTGCAGAGCGTGACCGACGACCTGATTCGCGCGTACGCGGAGGAAGCCGACGTGAGCCCGCGCCGCCTCCGCCTCGCCCTCGGGCTCTTGCTCGGGGAGATGCAGCTGATGGGCGTGGGCCTCGAGGAAGCACGCGCCCTCGTCATGCACACGAGGCGGAAGCTGCGCTAGCGCCTCTCTCAGAGGCCGAGCTGGCGGCGGACGTCGACGATCTGCTGCACCATCCGGGGGATCTCGGCTCCGGTCACGAGGTGCACGACGTCGACGCCGCGGACCAGGTGCTCGGCCTTGAGCCGGATCTGCTGCCACTCGGACGAATCGATGACGGCGCGCAGCTGCTCGATGGTCCCCTCGAGCACCATGAAGCCGGCGAAGCGCTCCATGCTGCCGGTCGTGGCGATGTAGGTCCGGTGGCTGGCGATCTTGCCCTGCTTCTCGAGCGACGCGTTGAACTCCTGCGCGTGCATGAAGATCTCGAGCGACTTCTGCTCGCGACCCGGCACGGGGTGGCCCCAGCAGACGTAGAGAGCGGCATTGGCTGACATGGTCCTATCCTCCTCGTTGGCGGAGCGAGATGGTCCTGTCCCCTCCCCCCGCGGGCAGGCACGCTACGCTGGCTGACGGATGTTCCGCAACCGGGAGCTGACGCTGCGGCAGCAGAAGATGCTTGGCGACGGCGAGCTCGAGTTCTTCGCGCCGGGGCGCGCGCCGGGCGTCGTCGCGTTCCACGGGTTCGGGGGCACGGCCGCCGAGCTGAGGCCGGTGCTCGAGGCGATCGCGGGCGCCGGGTACGCGGTGGACGCGGCGCTCCTGAAGGGGCACGGGACGCGCGTCGAGGATCTGCAGGAGGCGACGTTCGACGGCTGGGTCGACGCGGCGCGGGAGCGCGTGGCGGCGCAGACGGCGCGGCACGGGCGCGTCGTTCTGCTCGGGTTCTCGCTCGGCAGCCTCGTGGCGATGCAGATCGCGAGCGAGCGGCCCGAGGGGCTCGCGGGTCTCGTCGCCGCCGGGAACGCGCTCACCGTGAAGCCGCACACGCGCTGGCCGTTCGCGATCTGGGAGATGTCGCGCCGCCCGATGATCGACGTGTACATGCTCAAGCCGCAGGCGGGGGACCTCGTGGACCGGGCGATGATGGGGACGCTCGTCACGTACGACCGTCACCCGCTGCGGTCGGCGCGCGAGGTGTGGCTCGCGGGGCCGCGCGTGAAGGCCGGCGTGGGGCGCATCACGTGCCCGACGCTCGTCCTCCACGGGCGGCGCGACCGCGTGTGCTCCTGGCGCAACGCCTCGTGGCTCGGCGAGCACGTTGGGACGCGCGACGTCAGCGTGCGCATCTTCGAGAAGAGCGCGCACGTGCTCTGCTGCGACGGCGAGCGCGACGAGGTGGGGCGCGAGATCGTCGGCTGGCTAGGGCGCCTGTGTTGACGCGGGAGCCGGCGGCGGCGCGTCGGCGAGGCGCTCGCGAACGAGCACGAACGTCGCGAACCCCGCGAGCAGGGCGATCGCGAGGAGCAGGAGCACGTTGCCTCGCCGCTGGCGCGACGTGACGGCCGCCGGCGTCGCTTCCTGCGGCGGCGCGGGCACGTGCACGATCGACGACGAGGGGACGAGCGACGGGAGGCGCTGCGAGGGAATCGGCGCCGCGCGCCCGTCGAGGTGCGGCTTGCGTCCGGAGAGCAGCCGCCGCACGTCCCCCAGCATCGCGTACGCGCTCTCGTAGCGGCCCGCCGGGTCCGCCTCGAGCGCGAGCGCGACGATGGCCGCGACGTCCGGGTCGACCCCGGTGAGCCTGGGCGCGTCGAGCGTCGGCGGCTTCCCGGTGAGCGCGAAGTAGAGACAGGCGCCGGCCGACCACACGTCGGCGAGCTCGGTGCTCGGCGCCACGGGAACCGTGCGGCGCTCCGGGGGCAGGAACGGACCGCGCCGGTGCGACGCGAGCCGCTCGCTCGCGCCCGAACGACGCACGAGCAGACCCGGCGTGCTCCCGAAGTCCACGACGCGTGCGCTCCCGCGCGGCGTGACGATCACGTTCCGCGGCGTGAGCGCCCCGTGGAGGATCCCGTGCGCGTGCGCCATCTCCAGCGCGTCGAGCACCTGCTCGAGCAGCCGCATGGCCCCCGCCTCGTCCACCGCGCCGCGCGTCACGGCCTCCTCGAGCGACTCGCCCTCGGCCCACGCGCGAACGATGACGGGCGCCCCGTCCGGCCCCGGCTCCTGACCCTGCTCGAGCACCTTCACGACGCGCGCGTGGTGGAAGCGATTCGCCGCCCAGTTCGCGCGCAGCCACTCGGTGCGCGCCTTCGCGTCGCGCGCGAGCTCCGCGTTCAGGACGCGGACGACCGCGCGCTCGTCTCCCCGGACCGCGAGCCAGCTCGAGCACACCGGGCCGGCCCCCAGCGGCCGCTCGAGGGTCCATCCGCAAAGCGCCGCGCTCGCTCCGCGCTGCTCGGTGGCAACGAGTTGCATGGGCGATTGCATACGAGACACATGGGCGGTCATCCCCGTCCTGTCGAGCCCAGGCCGCCCGATCCTCGCGCCGTGTCCGCCACCGCCGTGACGAGCACGAGCTCGGCTCGCGCCACCGGCGCGATGACCAGCTGCGCGATGCGTTCCAGCGGCGCGATGGTCACCGGTGCGTCGCTCAGGTTCACGAGCAGCACCTGCACCTCGCCGCGGTAGTCGCTGTCGATCGTCCCGGGCGCGTTGAGCACGGTGAGCCCCGAGCGCGACGCCAGCCCCGACCGTGGCCGAACCTGCCCCTCGAAGGACCCCGGGATGGCGAACACCAGCCCTGTCGGCACGCGCACGCGCCCGAGCGGCGGCACCACGATGGGCGCCTCGATGGCCGCGTGCAGGTCCATCCCGGCCGCCCCGTCGGTCTGGTAGCGGGGCAGCGGCACGGCCACGGGGCCCACGCGGGCAACCTGGATCCTCAGGTCGGGGACGGGCACGAAGCCGATGCTAACCTAGCCGCCGGCTCCGCAGCTCGAACGAGAGCGGAGCCAGCAAGGACGACATGCAACGCGAGCTCGTGCTCATCCTGGACTTCGGGTCGCAGTACACGCAGCTCATTGCCCGCCGCGTCCGCGAGCAGCGCGTCTACTGCGAGATTCACCCCTGCAACGTCCCCTTCGACCAGGTCCGGGCGATGAACCCGCGGGCCGTGATCCTCTCGGGGGGCCCCGCCAGCGTGTACGGCGAGGGCGCGCCCACCGTCGACCCGCGCGTCTTCGAGCTCGGCGTGCCCGTGCTCGGCATCTGCTACGGGCTGCAGCTCATCGCGCACCTGCTCGGCGGCAAGGTCGAGCCGGCCAAGGAGCGCGAGTACGGGCACGCGCGGGTCGTCGTCGAGAAGAACGAGGGCATCTTCCACCGCTTCGCCAAGCGCGAGGCGCTCGACGTCTGGATGTCGCACGGCGACCGCATCGCATCGTTGCCCGCCGGGTTCCAGACCATCGGCGTCAGCGGCAACACGCCCTTCTGCGCGGTGGGCAACCCGCAGCGGCGCATCTACGGCGTGCAGTTCCACCCGGAGGTCGCGCACACGCCGCGCGGGGCGGACGTGCTCGCGTCCTTCCTGTTCGACGTCGCCGGGCTGCAGCCGACGTGGACGCCCGGGGTGTTCACGCAGGAATCGATCGCCCTGGTGCGCACGCGGGTGACCGACGGCGACCACGTCATCTGCGGGCTCTCGGGCGGGGTCGACTCGTCGGTGGCGGCGGTCCTCTGCCACCGGGCGCTCGGCGACCGGTTGACGTGCATCTTCGTCGACAACGGCTTGCTGCGGCTCGGCGAGGCCGAGCAGGTGGTCGCCACCTTCCGCGAGAGCTTCCGGCTGAACCTCGTCGCGGTGGACGCGCGAGAGAAGTTCCTCACGGCGCTGCGCGGCGTGACCGACCCCGAGCAGAAGCGCAAGATCATCGGGCGCGTGTTCATCGAGGTGTTCGACGAGGAGGCGAAGAAGGTGCACGGCGCCAAGTGGCTCGTGCAGGGCACGCTGTACCCGGACGTCATCGAGAGCGTCTCCTTCAAGGGGCCGAGCGCGGTCATCAAGAGCCACCACAACGTCGGCGGCCTGCCCGAGAAGATGAACCTGAAGCTCATCGAGCCGCTGCGCGAGCTGTTCAAGGACGAGGTGCGCGCCGCGGGCGAGGAGCTCGGGATGCCGCGCGACCTGCTCTGGAGGCATCCGTTCCCCGGGCCGGGGCTCGCCGTGCGCTGCCTCGGCGAGATCACCGAGAAGCGGCTCGAGGCCCTGCGGTCGGCGGACGCGATCTTCACCGACGAGATCCGCGCGGCCGGGCTCTACGACACGGTGTGGCAGGCGTTCGCGGTGCTCCTGCCCGTGCGCAGCGTGGGCGTGCAGGGCGACGAGCGGACCTACGACGAGACGTGCGCGCTGCGCGCGGTGCGCTCGGTCGACGGGATGACGGCCGACTGGGCGCCCATCCCGCACGAGGTGCTCGCGCGCGTCTCGACGCGCATCTGCAACGAGGTGCGCGGGATCAACCGCGTCGTCCTCGACGTCACGAGCAAGCCACCGGGCACGATCGAATGGGAGTGAAGCGCCTCGCGCTGCTCGGGGTCCTGCTCTTCGCGTGCAACCCGCCGCAGCCCCCGGGGCAGCTGCCGACGGTGTCGCTGCGGATGAGCGGCGCGCCGGCCGATGCCGTGGTCGTCATCGACGACGAGGCGGTCGGGACGCTCGAGCTGGTGATGGCGCACGGCGTCGCGCTTCCGGTCGGGGTGCACCACATCACGGTGAAGGCCGAGGGGTACTTCCCCTGGGACAAGGAAGTGGAGGCGAAGGAGGGCGAAGCCCCGATCCGCCTGGAGGCGAAGTTGACGCCGGTACCCGACTGAGGATCCGCCGCAGGCGGGCCGACGGCGCGAAGCGCCACCAGACTGAGGATCCGCCGCAGGCGGGCCGACGGCGCGAAGCGCCACCAGACTGACAGCCTTTGAGGCAACGCAAGACGTGAGACGCCACTGGCCGACTGCGCCAACGGGACTACGCTCGGCGCTCCGATGCGTCCCATCTTGCTCGCTGCCGCCGCCGGGTCGATGCTCTCGCTGTCGTGCGCCGCCGAGGCGCCGCCCTCGCCCGTGCCTCCCTTGACCACCGTCCCCGCGTCCACCGCACCCGCCATCGCCGACCAGACGGCGAGCGCCCGCGCGAACCCGCTGCTCGAGGCGAGCCCCCTGCTCGACCAGGCGCCGCCATTCGACCGCATCCAGGATGGCGACTACGAGCCCGCCATCGAGGAGGGCATGAAGCAGCAGCTCGCCGAGGTGGCCGCGATCGCCTCGCAGACCGACGCGCCGTCGTTCGAGAACACCATCGTCGCGCTCGAGAAGAGCGGGCAGCTCCTGACGCGCGCCACCGAGGTGTTCTCGGCCATGACTGGCGCCAACACGAACGACACGCTGGAGGGCGTCGAGAAGCGCGTCGCGCCGAAGCTCGCGTCGCACAGGGACGCCATCTTTCTCGATCCGAAGCTCTGGGCTCGCGTGAAGGCGGTCTACGACCACCGCGACGCGCTCGACCCCGAGGCGAAGTACCTGGTCGAGCGCTACCGGCGCGAGTTCGTGCGCGCCGGCGCCGAGCTCTCGGACGCCGACAAGGCGCAGCTCCGCTCGCTCAACGCGGAGGAGTCGTCGCTCCGCACCGAGTTCACGCAGAAGCTCATGGCCGGGACCAAGGCCGGCGCCCTCATGACCGACCACGTGGCCGACCTGCAGGGCATGAGCGACGCGGACGTCGCGGCCGCCGCGGCGGCGGCGAAGGCGCGCGGCATGGACAACGAGTGGGTCGTGCCGCTGCAGAACACGACGCAGCAGCCGGCGCTGGTGTCGCTCGGCGACCGCGCGGTGCGCGAGCGGCTCTTCAAGGCGTCCACCGAGCGCTCCGAGAAGGGCGACGCGAACGACACGCGCGCCGACGTGCTGCGTCTCGCGACGCTGCGGGCGCACAAGGCCAAGCTCCTCGGCTACCCGACCTGGGCGGCGTACGTGCTCGAGACGCAGATGGCCGAGACGCCTGACAAGGCGGAAGGCCTGCTGATGCAGATGGCGCCCGCGGCCGTCGCCAAGTCCAAGGGCGAGGCGGCGCGGATGCAGGCGTTCGTCGACAAGACGCTGCGCGGGGCCGGGGCCCCGCGCAACAACGCGACAGCGGGCAAGGACGCGTTCAAGCTCGCCCCGTGGGACTGGCAGTACTACGCCGAACAGGTCAGAAAGGCCGACTACGCGCTCGACGACGCGCAGATCAAGCCGTACTTCGAGATCAACCGGGTCCTCACCGACGGCGTGTTCTACGCGGCGACGCAGCTCTACGGCATCACCTTCCAGGAGCGGAAGGACCTCCCGGTGTGGAACCCGGACGTGCGCGTCTTCGAGGTCTTCGACGCCGACGGCAAGTCGATGGCGCTCTTCTACGCGGACTACTTCAAGCGCGACAACAAGAACGGCGGCGCGTGGATGAGCAACCTCGTCGACCAGTCGACGCTGCTCGGCCAGAAGCCGGTCGTCTTCAACGTGTGCAACTTCACGAAGCCCGCGGCCGGGCAGCCGGCGCTCCTCAGCGCCGACGACGCCCGCACGATGTTCCACGAGTTCGGGCACGCGCTGCAGGGGATGTTCAGCAACGTGAAGTACCCGCTCCTCTCGGGCACGAACGTGCCGCGCGACTTCGTCGAGTTCCCGTCGCAGTTCAACGAGCACTGGGCGACCGAGCCGGCCATCTTCGCGCACTACGCGCGCCACTATCAGACGGGCGCGCCGATGCCGAAGGAGCTCGCCGACAAGATCGAGAAAGCGCGCAAGTGGAACCAGGGCTACGGGCTGACCGAGTACCTCTCGGCGGCGCTGCTCGACATGGCGTGGCACACGCTGCCGGACGGCACGGCGCCGACCGACGTCGATGCGTTCGAGACGCAGGCGCTGCACAAGTTCGGCGTCGACTTCCCGCTCGTGCCGCCGCGCTACCGGACCACGTACTTCCACCACATCTGGGGCAACGACTACTCGGCCGGGTACTACGCGTACCTCTGGAGCGAGGTCCTCGCGCACGACGCGTACCGCTGGTTCCAGGAGAACGGCGGGCTGTCGCGCGCCAACGGCCAGCGCTTCCGCGACATGGTCCTCTCCCGCGGGCACACCCAGGAGATGGCCCCCATGTACAAGACGTTCCGCGGGGCCGACCCGAGCGTCGAGCCGCTGCTCGAGTTCCGAGGGCTCAAGCCCGAGCGGCACCCGGCGGGCAAGGGCGCGGGGAGCGGCGGGAACGCCGCCAAGTAAGGCGAGGCTGCGCAAGGGTTGACGTTTTCGCGATTTCAGCCAAACTCCGCCGCCCCAATGGCGAACCGTGCAATCTGGAACGTGAGGAAGCGCCACGAGTGGCTGGCGACGCCGCTCAAGGCCAAGCGCATCAAGCGCGCGCAGCGCCTTCGCATCGGCCTGCAGGAAGCGATCGACCGCAAGACCGGCGGCGCGCCTCCCGCAGAGAGCTGAAGCTTCCTTCTGCCTACGCTCCGCCGAGGATCTCGGGGAGCTTCTCGCCCGCCGCGGCCCAGGTCATCGTGCGCGTGTTGCGCGCGAGCCCCAGGCGCCCGTGCCGGTCGACCAAGATGACGCCGCCAGTGCCGCCGACCCGGTCGGCCAGCGTGCGGATGACCGCGCGGGCCGCCTCCTCCGGGTGACAGCGGTCACGCATCAGGTCCACCGCGGCCTTGCCGAGGCACACGCGCAGCACCGCCTCGCCGTCGCCGGTGGCGGAGCACGCGCCGCCGTCGTCGTCGGCGTAGTTGCCCGCGCCGAGGACCGGGGAGTCGCCCACGCGCCCCGCGTGCTTGTTCACGCGGCCGCCGGTGCTCGTCGCCGCGGCGACCGACCCGCGCGCGTCGCGCACGACGACGCCGACCGTGCCGCCCGCCCACCCCTCGTGGCCGCCCTTCTCGCGCGCCGCCTGCAAACGGGCCCTCGCGTGCTCGGTCGTCATCGCCTCCGACGTGGAGCGCGTGAACCCGCGCTCCACGGCGAAGCGGGCGGCCCCCTCGCCCGCGAGCAGCACGTGGCGGCCGTCCTCGAGCACCGCGCGCGCGATTGCGATGGGGTTGAGGAACGGCGGGAGCGCGCACACGCCGCCGGCGCGCAGGCGGGCGCCCTCCATGATCGACGCGTCGAGCTCGATGAGCCCCTCGGCGTTGAGGCAGGCGCCCGTTCCGGCGTTGAAGGCCGGGTCGTCCTCGAGGACCACGACGGCGCGCTCGGCCGCGTCGATGGCCGAGCCACCGGCGCGAAGGATCTCGACGGCAGCCGCCGCGGCCGCGCGGCACCCCTCGACGTGCTTCGCGACGCGCTCGGCCGCGACGTCCCCCGCCCCGCCGTGGACCAGGACTGCCCAGCCCCCCGCGTCGACCCCCCACGACGCGGTGATCCGCGACGGCTCGCGCTGCTCGCTCATGGAGCCACACGATAGCGCCCCACGGCGAACGCGAGGAGCGCGAGCGCAGGAAGCGGCGCGAGCATCGGCGGCAACACGCGCGCCGCGGCTGCCTGGAAGAGCACGATGCTCGCGGCGACGGCGACCGCCGCACCCGCCGCGACGCGCACGTCGGCGCGATCGAAGCGAGCGTCCTGCGCGCGCCCGAGCAGCGCGTGCGCGAGCAGCAGCGGCAGTGCCAACCCCGCGAGCGCCGTCGTCGTCGCCGCCGCCAGCCGCGCGAACCGAGGCAAGCCCGACGCGAAGACCGCGCCCGCGAGCGCTTCGACGTGCTCCGGCGTCCCGTCGGCCGTCACGCGCAGCCCGCGCGCGGCATCCAGGAAGGCACCGGCGTCGAACCTCCAGGCCGAAGCGTGCGTCGCCGTCGGGTAGAACCCGGTGAGATCCACCGCGCGCACGATCCCGAGGAGGAGCGCCGCCGCGAGCGCGATGCCCGCCGCACCCGCGACCGCCGCACCGCCGACGCCCACCTTCGATCTGCCGAGCGCCGCCAGCGCCCTCGCCTCGCCTCGCGACCGCGCCGGTGCGAGCGCGACCCACGTTCCCACCGCGGCACAAAGCGGCGTGAGTGGAAGCGTCCGTCCCGCGCGTTCGCCCCACGACACACCCCCCTCGTCGGTCGCCGCCGTCACGAGCCAGGCCAGCACGAGCGTGAGCAGGGCCACTCCCGCCGCGCGCCCGAAGGCGCGCAGATCCCATGTGGTCCACCCTATCCGGCCCGAGCCGCTCACGTTTCCGGCCGCAGATTATGCCTGCTCCGCGGCGTGTGAAGACCCGGGAAGGCGATGGCACCTGGCGTGTTATGCTCTCCGAAGCGTCGCGCACGGGACCGAGAGGCCCCGAAATGGTTCGGCGGCGGAGCACCCCCGCGTGGGCGACTCAACTGGTGCCCAAAGCACCCCAGCAGGAAACATCCGCACGACAGCGCGAATCGCTTGCGTTGCATCGCCGGGTGCCGGCCACGCGCCGGAGGAGGGAGAACGTCATGCAAAGTACCTATGGCTCTAGTCCGAGAGGGCAGCTGCCGTAGCAGCCGGGGTGAGATTGGGCACGGCGAGCCGTAATCACCGGCTCGGTTGCAGACGTGCTCTCCCCCGCGTGACGCCCTTTCGCTAGGGCCCATGAGGGACGGCCCGGGTGGACCCATATGCCACCCGGGCCGTTGTTTATTTCGGGGGCGGGTGCTACTTCAGCCCTTCCACGCCGCGGGACTAGCTCAGTTGGTAGAGCGTCGGCTTCCCAAGCCGAAGGTCGCGGGTTCGAGACCCGTGTCCCGCTCCGCGATTCATCTGGTGGCCGCCACTCGAGCGGCGCCGTCGTCCCGCCTTCGGCGGATACTCACTCGGCGGTGCTGCGTTCGCCGGAGATTTCCTCCAGCTTCTCCTGCAGGCGCTCCACGTCGATGTCGCCGCCGACGAGGTTCTTGGCGACGTAGCCGAGACCGGCCGCAAGCAGCATCTGACCGAGGCGCGAGCCGAAGAGCGAGCCGGCCACGAAGCCGATGCCTGCCGCCGCGCCGATGACGACATAGGGCCGCTTTTGCACCTGCTCCTCGATCTGCGCGCCGAGGTTCTTGCCGACCTCTCGCAGGCGCGCGACATCGATGCCGTGCTCGTCGCCCTGCTCCCGGTTCCCTCGCGACTGCTGCGTGCGTGATCCCTCGCTGGTCGTCGTGCGATTCATGGCTCTCCTGCTCGATGGCGGGCCCGGCGTGGTTGCAAGACCGGTGCGCACGCCGCAGAGCGCGAGGGCATGCGCCTCGCTTGGGGCGTCGGCCGGGGGACAACTCATGGCAGAGCTTCTCCGGCAAGTCGTCGCCGTCCTCAACCGGCTGATCCATCTCGAGCACGACGCGATCGACGCGTGTCGATTCGCGGTCGGGGGAACGACGGATCGCCGCGACCGTGCCCGATTCTCCTCGTGGACCGAGTGCCACCGGCGCCACGTGGAGGAGCTCGCGTCTCTCGTGCGCAGTCTCGGAGGCGAGCCGGCGCCGCGCGTCCTCCGCGTGTCGTGGCCGTCGTTCTCTCAGGAAATCGTGTACGCCGTGCACCGGCGCATCGCTTCGGCGTACGCCGAGGCAGCGTCGCAGCCGGGCATCCCCGTGGACGTGGCCGCGATGCTCGAACGCACGCTCGCGGAGGAGCGCGAGCTCGCGCCGCGAGACTGACGAGGACGCGTCGCGTCGCGCCACGAGCGGGGCGAATTGCCTCCTCGGCCGAGGCCGCGCCGAGCCCGCCGTGCTAACGACCGGCCGAAGTGTCCGCCGCACGATCCGACGCGCACGAGCTCACCGCCGCGCTCGAGACCGCCCTCGTTCGCGAGCTGCGCGCCGCTTGGTGGCAGATCAACGAGGCGTACTTCAAGAGCGGGCTCAAGATGCCGACCCTCGAGCTCGTCGCGGGGCGCTCGCACCTCGGACGCTGGGTGTACGGCACGCGGACCATCGAGATCTCGCGGCCCATGATCCTCGAGCAGCGGTGGGGCGCGGTCGTCGAGGTCCTCAAGCACGAGATGGCGCACCAGTACGTCCACGAGGTGCTCGGCGAATCGGACCAGTCTCCGCACGGGCGCGCCTTCCAGGAGACGTGCGCGCGCATGGGGATCGACGCCCGCGCCTCCGGCGTGCCCGAGGCCGCCGCCGTCGAGGACCGCATCGTCGACCGCATCGCCCGCCTGCTCGCCCTCGCCGAGAGCCCGAACCGCCACGAGGCGGAGGCCGCGATGGCGGCGGCGCAGCGCCTGATGCTCAAGCACAACCTCGACGCCGCCCGCTCGCACGCGCGCCGGGACTACGGGTTCCTGCACCTCGGCGCGCCGACCGGGCGCGTCGCCGAGCACGAGCGCCTCGTCGCGATGATCCTCGGCAGACACTTCTTCGTCGAGGCGATCTGGGTCCCGGTGTACCGGCCGCTCGAAGGCAAACGCGGCAGCGTGCTCGAGATCGTCGGCTCTCGCGAGAACCTCGCCATTGCCGAGTACGTGCACGGGTTCTTGCACGAGACCGCCGCCCGCCTCTGGCGCGACCACCAGCGGGCGGCCGGCGACCCGTCGAATCGCGAGCGACGCACGTACCTCGCGGGCGTCATGGTCGGGTTCGCCGAGACCCTCTCGCGCCAGGAGAAGACCAGCCGTGGCGAGGGGCTCGTGTGGGTCCGCGACGGCGATCTCGCCCGCACCTTCAAGCAGCGCCATCCCTACGTGCGGCACGTGCGTCATGCCGGCCAGCGCCGTACCGAGACGTGGTCCCACGGGCGCGAGGCGGGGCGCAAGATCGTCCTCCACCGTCCCGTGACTTCCCCGGCGCAATCGCGCGGTCGCCTTCTTCCCGCGAAATCCTAGCGGGCGGCTGGGGTACCATCCGTACACCAGGTGCCGCGCAACGCTCCGGAGCTCCCCGAGGGCCTCAATCTCCTCGACCGCTACACGATCGTCGACCACATCGGCGGCGGCGGGATGGCCGACATCTACCGCGCCCACGACTCGCGCCTCGATCGCATCGTGTGCGTGAAGCTCCTGCGCAACGTCATCGAGGGCTCCGGCAGCACGAGCGGCGGCGTCGTCTACCAGGCGACGTACACGCACTTCCTGCAGGAGGCGCGCGCGCTCTCGAAGCTCGCGCACCCGAACACCCTGCGCATCTACGACTTCGGCTTCCTGCAGCTCGACAGCGACGACACGAGTCAGGCGCAGCCCCGTCCCTTCCAGATCACCGAGTTCCTCGACGGCGGCAACCTCGAGACGTACGTGCGCGCGCGCGGGACCCTCAAGCCGGTGGAGGTGCTCGCTATCCTCGACCGCATCGCCGGCGCGGTCGGCGAGGCGCACGAGGTGGGGATCATCCACCGCGACATCAAGCCGTCGAACATTCTCTTCTCGCGCGTGGGCGACGTGCTGATGCCCAAGCTCGCCGACTTCGGCATCGCGCGCGGGCTTCGCCGCTACCACAAGCACGGCGGAGACAGCGAAGAGACACTGCAGATCGTCCCGCCCGTACCGCTCTTCTCGCCACGCTGGGCCGCGCCCGAGCAGCTCTCGGCCACCGAGGAGGGCGGCTTCACCGACGTCTACGGGCTCGCGCTCGTCATCGGCTTCATGCTCTCGGGCCGATCGCTCTTCGACGTGCCCGACGTGAACGCGACGTTCGGCGAGCGCGTGCAGGGCGACCAGTACGTGCGCAGCCGCCTCGCGCTGCAGGCGTTCGCGCCGGAGGTGGCGCGCGTGCTGATGAACGGCCTGCGGGCGGACCGGCGCGCCCGCACGCAGTCGCCCTTCGAGCTGTACGAGGCGCTGTCTCAGGCGTTCGGCACGCCGCGCACCTCTCTGCCCCTCCCCATCGCGCACTCGGGCGGCGTGCCGCAGGCGCGCGCCCCGCAGGACTCGATCAGCGTCCAGGCGTCGTTCGTGCCCAAGGAGAAGCGGGCGCTGTCGATCGAGCCTCCCGAGCAGCTGCTGAAGGTGGGCGGGCGCGACGTGCGGCTCGTCGAGACGCACGAGAAGCTCGATCTCACCGTCCAGCGCGGAGAAGGCGGCGAGGTGCGTCTGCGGGTGACACTTCTCCCGGCGCGGGGGCCTCAGTTTCGGGTCAACCTCAAAGGGCTGAGCTGCTTCATCCGGCGTCCGGGGGGCTCGGCGAGCCCGGCCCTGGCCACCGATACCGACGGGACGGCGGAGCTCGTCTCGTCGAAGCAGGAGACCCTCGGCGTGATCTCCTGGTCCTTCGGCACGATCCGCGGGCCGGCCCGGGTCTTCCCGGTCGCCCGGGGGGAGCTCGTGGTACCCTTCCCTCAGGGGGAATGTGCTTTGGCGGTGGAGCTGGGATCCGAGCGTGAGGTCATCGTGATTTGCCGCCACCCCTGATTTCCGAGGAGAATAGAACCCGTGAGCCAGCGCAACGTGCCGCCCGCGCCTCCCGCGAAGGGCCCCACGTCGCACGGCCATGCGAGCGACTCCTCGGTGCCGACGGTGCAGGAGAAGGCGCAGTCGAGTGACAAGCCCGCGTTCGGGCCGATCCCCACGCCCACATCGGCGTTCAACACCGCGGAGATCGCGGAGGCCGCGGCGACTGCAGCCGCGAAGGATCCTTCGGGGTTCACGCAGATGCCGACGGCGCCCAACGCGCTGCCCATCCCCGGCGCCCGGCTCGCGGGCGTGCCTGCGCTCCCGCACACGCTGGCTCCGCCTCACGCCGCGCCGCCCCCGTTCCCGATGGCGCCGCCGCCCCATCCCCCTCCGCAGGGACTGATGTCTCCGCCGCCGCTGCCTCCCAGCGCCTCGATCGGACCGGCGCCGACGAGCGGCGCGTATCCGGCTTCGGCGACGACGACTGGCCAGGGGCAGCTCGTCGGCCTCCGCGCCGAGCTGCCGCGCGACGTGCGCGCCGCGTCTGCCCACGTCGTGCGTTCGCGCGCGTACGCCTTCGTGCTCGACCCGCGCGGCGTCCCGATCGAGATCGGCAGCGGGCGCTTCGCCAAGGCGTTCCTGGGCGAGGAGCGCTGGCTCGAGTCGAAGACCGACTTCCGGCGCTACGTCGTCATCAAGATCCTCCAGAAGGGCGTGACCGACGAGGACCGCATGCGCTTCCAGATCGAGAAGGAGCTTCTCGAGCGCGTGCAGGGCCACCCGAACATCATCATGCTCTACGCGTCGGGCGAGAGCGACGACCCGGAGTTCGTCCCCGCCATCATCCGCGACAAGGTCGAGAACGACTTCGTGATCCTCGAGCGGCTCGACATGTCGCTCGAGGAGCGGCTGAAGGGCGCGCGCTCGCGCAACAAGCGCGAGGACCTGCTGTCGTACGACATGCGCGAGCGCCTCTTCCGCGTGCTCGACTACATGATCCCGGTGGCGAGCGCGATCGAGTACGCGCACCTCGTGAAGAACATCTGCCACCGCGACATCAAGCCGGCCAACGTGCTCGTGGGGTTGCCGGACACGGGGCTGCGCGGGTCGACGCTCGAGGTGCGCCTGGCCGACTTCAACGTCGCCAAGCTGCACGACGACGACGTCAACTTCCAGATGACCAACCTGAAGAGCGTGCCGGGCACGCTCTTCTTCCAGAGCCCCGAGCAGGAGACGAACGTCCTCGAGCTGCTCGTGAACGTCGTGCAAGGCAGCCCCGAGGTCGAGTTCTTCGAGGACTTCTACATCCAGATCGCTAAGAACGACATCTTCTCGCTCTTCAACCGCGGCGACGAGTACACGATCCTCTACGCCGACCGCGCCAAGAAGCGCCTGGTGCTCGACCGGCCGTACCGCGAGCCGAGCGAGATCAACGTGCGCGCGAAGATCCGCAAGAGCGTCGGGCGCCCGGCGGACATCTACTCGCTCGGCGCGATGTTCTACTACCTGGCGAGCGGCGCGTACGCGAACCCCAAGACGCTGTACGACGCGTTCCACAAGTTCATCGAGTACGAGAACCCCGACGAGACGAACACGATCGACGGGTACCTGAGCCACGAGTACTCGATCATCGAGTCGATGCGCGCGCCGAAGCAGGGACAGGGCGCGGGGGCGGTGGCGCCTGCCGACCGGTTCTTCACGTACAAGCACTACCTCGATGGGAACGGGGACCTCATCGAGTCGCACGTGATGAAGATCATCGCGAAGTGCATGATGCGGAACAAGCCTGACAGCTACTGCCAGGCGCACGACGTGGAGACCAAGGGGATCAGTCTGCTCGTGCAGGATCTGATCGATCTCTACGCGGTGTACGGCTTCCACCCGGCCGCGGGATCGACGCAGATGGCGCGGCGCGGCCACGGGGCGCTCGTGGGTCCCCGCTTCCGCATCGGTCTGCGCATGCGCCGCATCTGGAACGGGTTCCTCCGCATCTTCGGGATCCGGCGGTAGAGCCTCCCGGATACCGAAACCGACACGGACACGGAATCCGTCACGGACACGGATTCGGTGTCGGTTTCCGGATCCGGATCCGGGTCGGGGGGCGGGGCGGGTGGCGTGGTGGCGTGCATGCGAGATGCGCGAAACAAGCCCGCCGCCCTCCTCGGGGCCGTGAAGCGCCACGTTCGGGCGTCATGCTTGTTTCGCGTAGGGGGCATGCACGCCACCACGCCACCCTCCTCGCGTTCCCAGGTTCTCGACTTCGCCATCGCCGCCATCGAGACGCTCCGGCCGGTCGTCGCTCGCATCAGGCAATGCGACCGCGATCTCGGCGAGCAGATTCGCCGCGCCCTCAGCTCCGTCGCGCTCAACATCGGCGAGGCACTCGGCTCCGATAGCGGCAACCGTCTCGCACGCTTCTCCACCGCCGCCGGCTCCAACTCGGAAGTCCGCGCCGCCCTGCGCGTCGCCGTCGCCTGGCAGTACGTCTCGGCGCGTGACGTCGAGGCGGGCGAGCAACTTCTCGACTCCGTCGCCGCCATGCTCTACCGGCTCGGCGCTCGGCGCTGATGCGCGCCACGAACGCAGGCATTCGCAGGTGGCGCCGAACTGGTGTAAATCGGCCCGCTCATGACCGGGGTGGAACAAGTCGAGCACGCGGACGGGCGCGTCGAGCTGGCCGACGGGCTCACGCTCTCCGACGCGCGCCTCTACAACGAGGACCTCGCGCCGACGAAGCTCGCGCGGCGAACGTGGACCACCTACGCGTTCGCGGCGCTGTGGATCTCGATGGCCCACTGCATCCCGACGTACATCCTGGCGTCGGGGCTCATCAAGCTCGGGATGAGCTGGTCGCAGGCGATCGTGACCATCCTGCTCGGGAACTCGGTCGTCCTCGCGCCCATCCTCCTCAACTCGCACGCCGGGACGAAGTACGGCATCCCCTTCCCCGTCTTCGCGCGCGCGAGCTACGGCGTCTTCGGCGCGAACGTGCCGGCCGTCATGCGCGCCATCGTGGCGTGCGGGTGGTTCGGCATCCAGTGCTGGATCGGGGGGCACGCGCTCGACCGGTTCATCGCGTCGCTGTGGAGCGGATGGCCGACGGCGCTCGGCAGCGGGCAGATCGACGGGTACCTGCCGACGCAGTGGCTCTGCTACGCGGTGTTCTGGGGGCTCAACATCCTCATCGTCTACCGGGGCATGGAGCTGCTCCGGCGCGTGGAGAACTGGGCGGCGCCGTACGTGCTCGTCATGACGCTGCTGCTCCTCGTGTGGATCGTGCGGCGCGCGTCGGGCACCGGTGGCGGCATCGGCGCCATCGTGTCGCAGGAGAGCAAGTTCCCGGACTTCGGGTCGTTCATGGCCGTCTTCGTCCCGAGCGTGACGGCCATGGTCGGCTTCTGGGCGACGCTGTCGCTCAACATGCCGGACTTCACGCGCTTCGGGCGCTCGCAGCGCGAGCAGGCCGTCGGGCAGGTCGTGGCCCTCCCCACGACGATGACCCTCTTCGCCGCCATGGGCGTCTTCATCACGAGCGCCAGCGCGCAGGTGTTCGGCGAGGCGATCTGGGACCCGATCGATCTCGGCGCCAAGCTCGAGTCGCGGGGACTGGTGGCCATCGCCGAGCTCACGGCGGTCATCGCGACCCTGGCGATGAACATCGCGGCGAACGTCGTCTCGCCGGCGAACGACTTCTCGAACCTCGCTCCGTCGCGGATATCCTTCCGCACGGGCGGCCTCATGACGGGGCTGCTCGCGACGGCGATGATGCCGTGGAAGCTCCTCGAGAACAGCGACCGCTACATCAACGGGTGGCTGCTCGGGTACTCGGGCGGCCTCGGCTCCATCGCCGGGGTGCTCATCTGCGACTACTGGCTCATCAAGCGCACGCGGCTCGCGCTGCCGGATCTCTACCGGCGAGACGGCGTGTACGCGTACGGCTCTCCCATCGGCACGAACTGGGCGGCCATCGTCGCCACGGCCGTCGGCTGCCTGGTCGCGTGGATCGGCATCTTCGTCCCCGCGCTGCACTGGCTATACGACGCGGCGTGGTTCACCGGCACGCTGTCGTCGGGCCTCGTCTACGGCATCTGGATGTGGGGGCGACGTGCGTAGGCTGGCACTTCTCCTCCTCGTGATCGCCGCGTGCGGTCGACCGGCCGGCTACCCCGCCAGTGCTCCGCATCCTCTTTCGGGCAAACCGTTGCCCGAGATTCACCACCGAACGACGCTCGACGGCCAGCCCTTCGACAGCGCGCAGCTCGCCGGCAAGCCCGTCCTCGTGAAGTTCTTCGCCGACTACTGCGTCCCGTGCCGCGAGACGCTTCCCGCCGCGGAGCGCATCCACGAGGCGCACCCGGACGTCGTGTTCGTCGGCATCGACGAGGACGAGACCGCCGAGACCGCCCATTCCCTGGCGCAGCGCTACGGGCTCACGTTCCCCGTGGTGCACGACGAGAGCAACGTGCTGTCAGGGCGATTCCGCGTGAGCTCCCTCCCCATGACCTTCGTGACCGACCGCACCGGTGTCGTCCGCTGGGTCGGAGCCGACGGCCAGACCGAGGCGGATCTCCGAAATGCCGTGGAAACGGCCGCTCGAGGTCCCTGAGCCTCACGAAAGGCGGTCACGGACGAACGATCGCCCCGGAAAGCCGACCGACGATCGCGAGGAGACCATCGTCGATCGAGGACGAACGTCGATTGACTTCGCTGAATGGACCGATGAGTCGACAGGAACGTCCATTCACTTCGAATGGCCGCCGTTCGATCTCACACGGACATCAAGCGATCTCACTCGGACTACCTTTCATCTCGGTGAAATGTCGTTCGATCTCACAAGAGCATCCGATGACTTTACCGAATCGTCGTTCGACCTCGCTTGAACGACCGATGAGTGAACAAGAACGACGGCCAATCGAAGTGACCTTCGCATTCACCGAGAAGAATCGATCGATGATCGAGGTCGCACGACCGATGATCGAACAAGAACGTCGTTCGACTGACACCATCGATCGTTCGACGGAGCAAATCGATCGGCCAAGTGAGATCGACGGTGGGCCATCCGAGGTAAACGGAGAAGTCTGCGAGGTAGCCGCCCAGGCCATCGAGGAGTCCCGTCGTCCGGGCCCGCATTTCACTTCGTGTGCAACACTCGATGTGCAGCCTTGACCGGTTATCGCGGGGATAGGAGGGCGGAACGGCGGTTGCTTGGCGCGGCCCCCGTGCGCATCGTCTTCGTCCTGGGGGCACTGCTTGCCGTGGCCTGCGGCGGGGGAGGCAGCGCGGGCTCGTCTCCGTCGAGCAACGACGGGGGCACCGAGGCGCGTCCGCCGCCGGTGGACGCCGGGGTGAAGGACGCCGCGAGCGAAGCGGATGCGGGGACGAAGGCGGGCGAGTGTCTGCCGAAGTACGCGACGGGTGCCCCGGCGAGCGCCATGGCGTGCCCTCCCTCGCCTGCGGCTGCGGACACGCTCGATACGCTCCTCGGCAGCGTGGGGCTGAGTCGGTGCTGGCACATGCCGGCGTGGGAGAGTCTCTTCCCAGACGGGCCGGACGACTTCCGCGTCTCGTACTTCGACGCGCTGCACGACACGCCGCTCTGGACGCCGAGCTACGCGCACGCGCTCGCGGCGGATCTCGATGCGGCCGCGGGCTCGTCGCGTCCCGTGTCGCAGGTGCTCGCGGCCAGCGCGGCGCGCATCGGCTTGACGCTCACGGCGTGCGATCCGGGCGCGAGCCTGCAGGCGCCGGCGAGCGACAAGGCGCCGTTCGCGCACGCCCTCGAGAAGCTGGTGACGACGGCCGGCGGCAAGCCCGACACGAGCGGGATCGAGTCGCAGGCGGCGGCGATCCCGACGGCCCTGCAGCTGGCGCTCGTTCCCATCGTGAACCTGCTCGCGCAGGCTCCGGCGGTGCAGCAGAAGTACCTCGGCTCCTACGCCTCCGAGGCGGGGCAGCTCGCGCTCCTGCCCTTCGTGAGCCTGCCGAACGGTGCCTACCCGCCCCTCTCCGACGCGACGTTCCAGAAGGCCGTCGCCGCCATGGACACGTCGGTCATCGGCTCGTACGGCGCGCAGCTCACGATGGCCATCGAGTCCGCCGACCTGCAGCGCTTCGCGGGCCTCACCGGCTTCTCGTTCTCGGCGCAGACGCCGCTCGGCGCTGTCGTCGTCGGCGACGCCGGAGGGCACACCTACCTGCCGAGCGACCCGAACCTGGGCGGCAACGTGCTGCTGCTCGTCGATACCGGCGGAGACGACACGTACCGCGTGCCGGTGGGCGGTACGAACGGCCAGCCCGCCGCCGTGGCGATCGATCTCGGCGGCAACGACCAGTACCTGTACGTCGAGGTTCCCATCGCGAGCGACAAGGGGCTGCTGCCGTCCGATGCCGCCGGCCGCCTCGTTCCGCAGCAGGGCTACGGACCCGCGAGCCTCTCGACCACGTTCCGGCAGGGCGCGGGCGTCCTCGGCGTGGGGCTCCTCTACGATTACGGCGGCGGCAAGGACCACTACCGATCGCTGCGCGTCTCGCAGGGCTTCGGCGCCTTCGGCGTCGGCGCGCTCTACGACGACGGCGGCGACGATCTCTACGAGGGCGAAGCGGCGGTGCAGGGCTCCGCGACCTTCGGGCTCGGCGTCCTGCTCGACGTGGCGGGCAGCGACACGCGCAGCGCCTTCACCGAGTCGCAAGGGTACGGCTTCACCGGCGGCGCCGCGGTGGTCGAGGATCTCGCGGGCGATGACCGGTACCTCGTCGACGTCGGCGATCCGTCGCTCGGCGGGACGGTCATCTACTACTCGCCGCAGCTCCCGAACGCCGGCAACTCGAGCCTCTCGCAGGGCACGGGCGAGGGCCTGCGCGACGATACCGACCATCTCTACTGGAGCGGAGGCCTCGGTGTGCTGCGTGACGTGTCGGGCGGCGACGTGTACACCGGCTCGGTCTTCGCGCAGGGCACCGCGTACTGGTTCGGCATCGGCCTGCTCTCGGACGGCGCGGGCGACGACCGCTACGACGCCCTCTGGTACACGCAGGGCTCGGCCGCGCACGGCGGGCTCGCGTTCTTCGCCGACGCGAGCGGCGACGATCGCTACCAGCAAAGGTGGACGCCCAAGTCTGGCAACCTCGGGTGCGGGCACGACTTCGGCGCCGGCGTCTTCCTCGACCTCGCGGGCAACGACGCGCTCACCGGCGGAGGGCTCTCCCTCGGCGAGGGCAACGACCAGGGGTTCGGGCTGTTCGTGGACGTCGGCGGCACGGATGTCTTCTCGGGCACCCCCGGCATGGCGACCGTCGACACGGGCGGGTCCAGCCTGTCCACCTACGGTCTCTTCGTGAAGAGCGGCCCCCGCGCCGGCGACGGCGGCGTCGACACGATCAACGGCAACCCGGCGAGCGCCGTCACGACGTGGCGGAACCCGGCGGCCGCCGACGCCGGAGCGCTCGTCGGCGCCGGCATCGATGATCCCGACGGGTCGGTCGCGCTCGGTCCCTGATAATCTCGACGCATGCGCGTCGCTGCATGCGCCCTGGTCCTCGGGCTCTACGCCTGCAGCAGCAGCTCGGGCGGCAACGGGCAGCCCGGTCCGGACGCGGGCACGGAGGCGGCAATCGAGTCGGGGGTCGTCGATGGAGGTGGACGCGATGCCGTCGCCACGGGGGACGGGCCGGCGGGCGAAGCGTCGGTCCCCGACGGCGGCGCCGGCATCGCCTTCTGCGACGCGACCTACGGCGCCGTCAAGGCGGGCTTCGAGGGCTGCTGCGCCTCCGGGGACACGACGACGAACGACTACAAGTTCATCGACACGATCTTCGGCATCGTGCTCCAGGCCTGCGAGGACGAGCTCGCGAGCGCCATCGCGCGCCGGCGCGTGCGGTTCGACGCGAACGCGGCGCTGGCTTGCGAGGCGTCCTTCCGGCAGACGGTGTCGCAGGGAGAGTGCTGGCCGCAGATCGACATCAACGGGCCCGGCAAGCCCGTGTTCGCGGCGAGCGCGTGCAGCGGCGTCGTCACCGGTCTGCAGGCTGCCGGGGCGCCCTGCGCGGTCGACTTCGAGTGCGCCGACGGCCTCACGTGCGTGGGATGGGCCCAGGGCGCCGACGGCGCGTGCACCAAGCCCGGCGCCGCCGGAGCCGCGTGCGAGCGCGCCGCCGACGCGGGAGCGGGCCTCTACGTCGACTGGGGTCTCGGGATGCACCCGTCGTGCGCCGCGGGCGCGTACTGCCCCGGATCGGTCTGCGTCGCGCAGGCGGGCTCGGGCGGCGGCTGCACGTCGAACGACGCGTGCACCGCGGGCCTCACCTGTCACCTCGGGATGTGCGGCACGGCGAGCCCCGCGGCCGCCGGCGGCGCCTGCCAGAGCAAGAGCGACTGCCAGGAGGGACTCTACTGCGATCCCAGCGGCAACACGTGCCAGCCTCGCGCGCCCGCCGGGGGCGCGTGCGCCTCGGGCAGCGACGTCTGCAAGGGGTACTGCGCCGTGCCGGACGGCGGGTCGAACGGGGTGTGCACCGCGGTCTGCGGATCAGGCTAGAATGAAGCGCATGATGCGCATGCGCTTCGTGGTGGGGTTGGGCGCGGCGATGACGCTCGCGGCGTGCTCCGCGGCTCCGAGCGAGGAGAGCGCCGACCTGCGACCGGCGGCGCCGCAGGGGCCCTCCGGGTTCGTGAAGATCCAGACGCGCGACCGGGCCATCACGCTCTTCACGGCGGATCGCGGCGTGCGGCGCGTCTCGGTGCAGGACGAGCACGGGGCGCTGCTGCTCGACCGCGTCGACATCGAGAAGCTCCCGACGCTCGACGCGCGCGCTTACGACGTGGTGCGCTCGAGCGTGGCCGGCGTCGGTCCGCGCGAGGACGTGCGCGGCGACCTGCAGGGCTTCTAGCTCGCTCTGCCGGCGACGATGTTCGACGTCATCGTGCTCGGCCTCGGGGCCATGGGCTCCGCCGCGGCGATGCACCTGGCGCGGCGCGGTGCGCGCGTGCTGGGGCTCGAGCGGTTCGGGCCGGCCCACGACCAGGGAAGCGCGCACGGCGAGAGCCGGCTGATACGCAAGGCGTACTTCGAGAGCCCCGCGTACGTCCCGCTGCTGGAGCGCAGCTACGCGCTGTGGGACGCGCTGTCCGCGGACGCCGGCACGCCGCTGCTCCACCGCGCGGGGCTCGTCCTCTTCGGCAAGCGCGCCGCGGCGGCCTCCGAGGTCGCCCGGGCGCACGGCGTTGCTGTGGAGCACCTGTCGCCGTCGCAGGCCCGCGCGCGGTTCCCGGCGCTCCGCATCGACGACGAGCTGGAGGCTCTCTTCGAGCCGGGAGCCGGCTGGCTGGAAGTGGAGCGATGCGTCCGGGCCCATCTCGACGCGGCGCGAGCGGCTTCGGCGGATCTGCGCTTCGACGAGCCGGCGCTCGCGTGGCGCGCCGACGGGGCGAGCGGGCAGATCGAGGTCGAGACGCACCGCGGCCGCCATCGCGCGGGGCGGCTCGTCGTGGCGGCGGGAGCGTGGGCGCCAGCGCTGCTGGCGGACCTCGGGTTGCCGCTGCAGGTTCATCGCGTCGTGCAGATGTGGTTCGACGCGAGCCCGGCGCACGACGCGCCTTGCTTCGGGTTCGACGTCGGCGGCGGCTTCTTCTACGGCTTCCCGCGCGTGGGCGGCCGCGTGAAGGTCGCCGACCACATGGCGCGCCAGGCCATCTCGCGGCCCGAGGACGTGCGTCGCGAGATCGACGCGGCGGACACCCGGCACGTCGAGGCCTTCGTGCGCAAGCACCTGCCGCACCTGCGCACGCCCCCCGTGCAGGCCAAGACGTGCCTCTACACGATGACACCGGACGAGCACTTCCTCGTCGACGTGCATCCGGACCACCCGCAGGTCGCCCTCGCGGCGGGCTTCTCGGGGCACGGGTTCAAGTTCTCCCCCGTCATCGGCGAGATGCTCGCCGACCTCGCCCTCGAGGGCCGCACGCGCGAGGACGCCGCCTTCCTCAGGCTGCGCGGAACGCGACGAGACCGAGGGTCGCCAGCTGGGTGAACAGGGCGATGCCGTCCGGAATGGACGTGTGCGTCGCCGCGAGGATCTCCTCGACGATCAGCTGGTCGTCGACGATGGCGATGATGGAGCGCGCGCGGTCGTCCAGCTCGAACCACTCGTAGTCCTCGGGGCTCAGGAGAGGCACGACGACGGCGCCGAGCGCGGGCGTGTACGTGAGCGGCTGCGCGTCGCTCACGTGCTCGCTCGCGAGCGGAGCGAGGGCAGCTCGCAGGTCCCTGCAGCTCTCGCGCAGGTTCGTGTGCTCGGGAGGCGGAGGCTCGGTCGCGCGCCGCGAGTCGGGCGCAACTTCGATCTCCTCCGACTCGCGCGCATAGCGCTCGACGTCGAAGGGCGGCCGCTCCGTGACGGCGCGTTCCGGCATCAGACAACAGGATACGAGGCCTCCGCCCCTGTCTCAACGAACATGCGGCAGGTACGTGCGCGGCCTACACGCAACCGCACACGCGCCTGGGCGCGTGAGCGCATGCGAGCGCGCACATGGTCGGCGGCGTTGCCAGGGGGATGAGATCAGATTTTCCGCTTGGGCGCGCGCGGTACGATCGAGCCATGGCACCCGGAAGCGGAGCAAAGGCGCTGGCGGTCCTGCTGCTTTTGTCGAGCGGCGCGCTGGGGTTGTACTCGTATCAGCAGCACACGTCGGCCGAGGACCTCGGCGCGGCGAAGGCGTCGTGCATGGGCAAGCTCGACGAGTGCACGCGCGCGCGCGACTCGCTCGAGAAGGTCGCCAGCTCAGCCTCGGCGGACCTCGGAGCCTCGCGGGCCGAGCTCGAGCAGCTGAGAAAGGAGAAAGAGGAGCAGGACGCGCGGCTCGAGGTCTTCAAGTCGGTGACGGACAAGTTCCGGCAGATGATCGACTCGGGGAAGCTGCAGGTCGTGATGCGTCACGGGCGCATGGTCGTGAAGCTGCCGGCGAGCGTCCTCTTTCCGTCGGGCAGCGCGGACCTGTCGAAGGACGGACAGACCGCCCTCGGCGAGGTCGCACGCATCCTGCGCCAGTTCCCGGACCGCAACTTCGAGGTCGCGGGGCACACGGACAACGTGCCCATCGCGCCACCGTCGACGTTCAAGAACAACCTCGACCTGTCGACCGCGCGCGCGGTGACGGTCACCGACACGCTCGTCGAGAAGGGCATGAACCCGGCGCGACTCTCGGCTGCCGGCTACAGCGCCTACCAGCCCGTCGCGAGCAACGCGTCCGAGGCGGGCCGGCAGGAGAATCGACGCATCGAGATCATCCTCGTGCCCCACCTCGCCGAGGTCGCCGCGCCGGATCTCGATGCAGGGGTCGCCAGCGGCGGGCCCGACGCGCACTAGCCGGGCTCGAGCGAGGGCGGGCGGTTATGACGTGGCTGGCGCGCGCCGTGCACCCTGCGCAGGGCGATGAGCACGGATGACTTCGAGCTCCCCAGCTGGAAGCGCGACTTCGAGCGCAGCCTGAACCGCGCCGCGGCGCGGATCGATGCGGCGCTGCTGCGCTTCGGTGAGGCAGTCTCGCGCGCCCTGCGCCGGGTGGCCGACTGGATCGACGAGGCGGCGCGCCCTCATCCGTTGGCGCGGTAGTCAGGCCGACGGAAGCGCGACGTGGAAGGTGCTGCCTGCCCCGAGGGCGGTGTGCACCCAGACACGGCCGCCGTGAGCGTCGACGATCGCCTTCACGATGGAGAGCCCCAGCCCGACGCCTCGCCTCTTCTTGGTGTCGGCCTGCCGGTAGCGCTCGAAGATGTGCGGCACGACCTCCGGCGCGATGCCGGAGCCGGTGTCGCTCACCAGGACGTGGACCTCGGCTTCCACGGGCTTCACCGAGACGCGGATCGAACCGCCCTGGGGCGTGAACTTGATCGCATTCCCGACGAGGTTCCCGAGCACCTGCTCCACGCGCTGCTCGTCACACCGGGCCAGCGCCCCCGCCGGGAGATCGCACGTGAGCGTGAGGTGGCTCGCCGCCGCCACCGGCTCGAGCTCCTGGGCCGCGCGCCGCACGATCTCGACGAGGTCGTGCACGCCCGCCTCGATCGGCAGAGGGTTCCCAGCATCGAGCCGCGCGAGATCGAGCAGGTCGTCGACCATGCGCGAGATGCGGTGAACGCCGCGAACGATCGACTGCACCGCGCCGGGCGGCTGCGACGCGCCATCGCCGTGATGCTCGATGCGTCGCGCCGCGATGAGCACCGATCCGAGTGGACCGCGGATGTCGTGCGCGACCACCGCGAGCAGGTCCTCTCGCGCGCGCAGCGCCTGCTGCAGCCGGCGGCCCTCCTCGATCTTCTCCATGAGCCGCCGGCGCGCGCGGAAGAGGGCCACGAACACCGCGACCTTGGATCGCAGCACGTCCGGCTCGATGGGCTTCTGGATGAAGTCGACGGCGCCGCTCGCGTACGCGTTGAGGATGCGCGCGCGATCCGAGTCCATGCCCGTCACGAAGATGATGGGCACCTCGGACCCCTTGAGCGCGGAGAGCTCGCTCATGCGCGACGCGGTCTCCAGCCCGTCCATGTCGGGCATGTGCACGTCGAGCAGCACGACGGCGAAGGCGCGGCGCTCCACCTCGCGCAGCGCCTCGGCGCCGGACGAAGCACGCACGAGCTCGTAGTCGGGCGCGGAGAGGATCGCCTCGAGGGCGATCACGTTGGCGGGTCGATCATCGACGAGCAGAACGGGTGCAGGCGGTTCCGGGTGAGCGCTGCTCGTCGATTCGGACATGCGACTTCACATTCCGTTCTACATCACTCTCCCAGCAGCCGCATCGACGGACGTGTCGACCGGAAGGTCGATCTCAGCACGAGCTCGCTTGCCTCACGCCGAAGCCGGCTTCAGCTCCGACGTGCAGGCCTTGCAGCGCTTGGCCTTGATCGGGATCAGCTCGCAGCAGAACGGGCACTCCTTCGTCACGGCTTCCGCGGGTTTCGCGAAGCGCGCCTCGGCTCCCTTGACGAGCTTGCCGACGACGATGAAGAGCACGACCGCGACGATCAGGAAGTCGAGGACGTTGCCCGCGAGATCGCCGTACTTGAGGATGACGTCGTCCTTCGCGTTCTCCGCGTGCCTGAGGACGAATCCGTTCTCTCGCCAGTTGCCGCTCGGCAGCAGAAGCGAGACGACGGGCATGATCACGTCCTGCACGAGCGCGGTGACGATCTTGCCGAACGCGGCGCCGATGACGACGCCGACGGCGAGGTCGACCATGTTGCCCTTGAACGCGAACGTCTTGAAATCGGCGAGGAACGACATGGTCGGCTCCTACTGGCAGGTTTTCTCTTCGGGTGCAGGGCTGGCGAACGCGTAGATGAGCGACAGCGTCCCCGTCGAATCGAGGTTCAACTTCCCGGGCAACGGAGCGCTGTTGTACTTCGCGGTGATGCCCACGCCGAGCGCGAAACCGCCGCCGATGTGCGCTGCCAGGAGCGCGTCGAAGTTCAGACGCGCCGCCGTGAGGTTGATGGCGACCAGGTCCACCTTGCTCGCCGTGTAGCCGGGCGGAACGGGCGGCGTGCCTCCTCCGGAGCCGCCGAAGCCCTGCAGGTACTCCAGGCCCGAGGTCAGCACGACCTCCTTGTTGAACTGGTGGCGAACGCCGGCGAAGAGGCGGCTCGAGTGAATCGTGTCCGTCTGTTCGATGACGTAAGGCAGCCCGCTGGAATCGGTCGCCGCTCCGCCGGCACCGGCCTGCTCGATGCCGTTGCCGTCGGTGTAGTTGTCGTCGAACTCGAAGTCGTAGCCGGCCTCGCCCCAGAGCTTCGTGGCCTCGGCGTCCACCACGATGAGCTTCACGCCGGGGTCCGCGTTGAGGCGAAAGGTGATGGCCTGGAAGGCGTCGTGCGTCCCGGTGACCTGGACGAACCCGCCGAACACCGACGTGAAGTAGCGGTCGTACCGGAGCCTGCCCTGGAGGTTCTCGGTCGATTTCTGGTAGGTGCCCGCCACGTAGGTCTCGGCGAAGTTGCCGACGAGCGCCGCGCCGAACCCGTTGTCGCCGCGCCGCAGGTCGAGCTTCCCCTGCCCCGTCGCGGCGTACAGCCTCGAGTTGCCCGCGGCATACTGCCCGCCCGCGGACACGGCGGCGGTGGTCGAATCCGTCGCGGGCGCCGCCGCCTCGGGCGCCGCGCGCTCGGTGGGCGCCTGCACCTGCTGGGTGACGTCGGTCGGAGGAACGCCGTTGGCACCCGGAGCGTCGGGCGGAGGCGTCTGCGCGAGCGCCGGGAGGGAGCCGCTGGTCAGTGCGGCCAGTGCAGTCAGTGCGCAGAGCGACGTCGTGAAGCGAAGTCGGGACGGTCGGGGTCGCATCGCGCCGTCGTAGACGCACCCGTCCATTCGATCAAGGGGGTGTCGTCGTCCTCACTCGATCGGTCGACGGAGCTTCATCGTGGGCGCGCTCGTCCTCGCGATCCCGAGGACCGCGAGCAGCTGGTCGCGCAGAGCAGCACGCTGCTCGTCGGTCGGCGTGCGCATCACCCAGCCGTCCACGACGCGGCCATACTGATCGAGTCGCGCCTTGAGCTCGCGCGACCCCGGAGTCGGCGGCATACGCGCGACGTAGCCCCGTGCGTCCTCGAGGAGCTTCTCGACGCTCGATTCGTCGTCGGCCAGGGGCGCGCGGCGGGGCACGTCCACGAGCTTACAGCGGTGCCCGGCGGGCGCGTTTGAGGATGGATGGGAGCTTGCGCGCCAGCTCGGCGCCCTTGGGGACGAACGCGAAGCCCATCCCGCGCAGACGCGCCGACTGGCCCGGGGTCGCGTGCGAGCTCGTGGCGACGACGGTGCACGTGCGCGCGATCGCAGTCTCCCTGAGGCGCTCGCAGACGCTGATGCCGTCGAGGACCGGCAGGTCGACGTCGACAATGAACAGATCGGGCGGCCTGCGCTTCACCATCTCGAGCGCCGCCCAGCCGTCGCGCGCGAGCCGCACGTCCGCATCGGGCACGATCTCGGAGACCATCGAGGCCAGGATGGCTCCCGTCGCCGGGTTGTCCTCGGCCACCACCACCGAGCACCGGTTGTCGCTTCGCACCGGTTGCGCGCGCTGGCGCCGCAGCTGCCACGCGATCTCGTCCATGCTCTGGGGCCTCGCCTTGGGATCCTTCGCGAGCATCTCGAGCACCAGGGCCGCGAGCTTCGGCGGGATGTCGCCGCGCTGGAGGACCGGGTCCGCCGGCGCCTCGGAGATGTGCCGGTAGAGGACTTTCATCACGTTCGCGTCGTCGAAGGGCACGCGGCCCGTGAGCGTCTCGTATGCGGCGATCCCGAGCGCGTACACGTCGACGAGGTAGAGCTCCCCGAGTGCGACGCGGCCCTGCATGACCTCGGGCGCGATGTAGTGCGGCGATCCGGCGGCGCTGGCGTCGCGCGACGCTTCCGGCTGGAAGATCCCGAAGTCGGTGAGCACCACGCGCCCACCGGCGGCCAGCATCACGTTGCCCGGCTTCACGTCGCGGTGGGCCATCCCTGCCCTGTGCACCGCACCCAGAGCGTCGGCGACGGATGCGAGGAGATCGACCGCCTCGTCGATGGGCATCCACGCGCCGCGCGAACGGTGCTCGTCGAGGACCGCCTCGAGCGTCCTCCCGTGCAGCCGCTCCATCACGACGTAGGGCATCCCCTCGTGCACGCCCAGCGCGTAGACCGAGACGATGCCCGGGTGGCGCAGCGCCGCGAGGGCCCTCGCTTCCTGCACCACCGAGCCTCTCGTGTCCGAGTGCGCGACCTTGATGGCGACGCGGCGCGCGAGCGGTCGATCGAGCGCCTCGAAGACCTGCCCCATGCCGCCCTCGCCCAGCTTCTCCCGGATCTCGTAGCTTCCTCCCAGCAAGTCACCAGACCGGAGCAGCTCCGGGCGCGCCGTCGGGTCGAGTGGTCGCACCTCCGAGGCCGGCGCGGTGGACGGCCGCTCCGCGGGGGCGGCAGGTGCCTCCTGCGTGTCCCCGTCGGCCCGCACGTGGGCGGTCGCGCGCGGCGGCCACTCGAGCGTCACGCACGCCCGCAGAGCACCGCGCGTGCCGTCACGAGGTCGCCTGCAACGCGAAGGTTCGGCTCGGCGAGCGAGGCGCGGCTCTACGGATGTGGCGGGATTCCCCGTGCATTCCTGTCTCGGAGGACAGGGTTGTCGTGACTTCCCGTGAGGCTCCGGCACCCGGCACGGGGGCTGCCTGTGGAGGCATCAAGCAGCCACGAGCAGCCACGATGAAAACGAAAGGATCCGCCCGCCCCTTCTCGCTTCGAATCCCCGCCGATCTCATGGCGCGCATCGACGGGTGCGCCAGACGACTCCGAGAGGCGGGGCTCCCGCTCAATCGCACCGATGTCGCGCGTCTGCTGATCACGCGCGCGCTCGATGCCTTCCACTGCGACGCCGCCGGGCTGTTCGTCCCGAAGAGCGGAAACGAGTGAGCGCGCCGTGGGCTTCTTCTCCCGCCATGCTTCCGACGGTCTGGCGTTGCTCGTCTGCGACGAGTGCGAGCGCGTCCTCACGATCGACGGGCGCCTGTCGGCGAAGGGCCTGCGCGAGACGCCTCTCGACGACCTCGCGCCGCACTTCCGACCGCGCGACGAGCTCGCCAGGCCTGCGACGCAGGCTGGCTGGCGCGGGAGGATCGCTCCGGTGTACGGACAGTCGCACTGGCTGTGTCCGCGCTGCGCGACGGACGGCGCCGGGGACTCGGCGCGCTGGCGCCTGGTTCCCAAGAGCATGCGATGACGACTTGCTCCCTACGTGACGCGGTGAGGCAGCCGCGGCGGCACGAACCGTGCTCGATGAGCGCAGGATGAGCCGCAGGCGCGTCTTGATCGTCGACGACGAGCCGCTCGTCGCCCAGGCACTCTCGCGGCTGCTGTCTCGCCGGCATCACGTCGACACCGCGGGCGGTGGAAAGGAAGCCCTCTCGCTCCTCTCCTCCGGCGCCCGTTACGACGTGATCCTCTGCGACATATCGATGCCCGACATCACCGGCCTCGACCTCTACGAAGAGGTCGCCACGCGGTCGCCGGAGCAGGCGGGGCGCATCGTCTTCCTCACGGGCGGCATCACCTCCGCGGCGCAGCGCGCGCGGCTCGACGCGCTCTCCGCGCCGGTGCTGGAGAAGCCCGTCGAGATCGCTCAGATCCTCGACATCATCGACGATTTCACCGGCGAAAGCCGAGCCTCCGCCGCATTCGCCGAGTAGAGGGACCCCATGGACGTCAAGGACTCCTGCGCCATCTCGCTCCGTTGCACGTCGAAGGACGGAGCCCTCGAGACACTGGTGGCGACCGAGCGACTCTTGCAGCGGATCCCCGCTTCGAGCAGCGTGCTGCGCGATCTGATCGAGAAGTGGTCCGACGCCGTCGGGATCGACGCCTGCCTCGCGGAGGTCATCGAGGCCATCGATCCGGATCTCGACCCGGGCGGTCACCTGGCTCGCGAGCGACTCGAAGCGATGCGCGTCACGACCCGAGCGCGCGCCGATCGGCAGCGCCGAACGCGCGAGACGCGCCGCCTACGCCGGGTCGGCTGAGCCCCAGCACGAGCAACGGGAGCAGCGCCGGCGCGAGGAAGACGAACGCGAGCGCCGCGACGGGAGCGAAGGCGATGCCCGTGGCGATCGCGAGAGCGCTCTTCCACATGGGCAGACCGTACGACTCGTGGAGCACCGGAATGACCGCGTCCTCGTGGTGCGCCGGAGCCTGCGGTCGCCCCTCGCCGCGTGCGACGCGCCGGTCGAGCGCCTCGCGGATCCGGCACGCCGCCGCGGCCGCCGACTCTCCCGCGACTTGCACCACGAGGTGCGCGAACGGCTCCGACCGCAGATCGACCACGATGGCCGCGCGGGGATCGCGCACGTCGTAGAACGAGCGACCGTCGGGCAGGTTCAGGATCCCGGCCGCGATGCGACCGCGGAGGAACGTGCCGATGCCGCGCCCCGAGTCCCGGACCGCGTCGTCGAAGTTCGCCTCCTCCGCTCGCTCGCGGACGCCGGCCACGTGCGCCAGCGGGACCGACACGCTGCTCCTCAGCGCCAAGAACCTGTCCACCCCGTGCAGACGAACGATCAATTCGCGCGGCGTCAGCTCGATGGATGCCATGGCGACGTACTCCCTCGCGCCCTACGGCGCGCCACTGGGCCTGTCCGGCGGCACACCGCCGCGACGGACGATCTCGCGGATGCGGTCCGCATCCAGAGGTTTCTCGAGGCAGGGGCGCGAGACGTTCTCGAGAAAGGCGCGCGTCCTCGGCGTGAAGGCGCCCGCGGTCATGAAGACGAGGCTGCTCACCGCATCCGGCGCGCGCTCGACGGTGCCCGCGTAGACGTCGACGCCGGAGCAGTCCGGCATCATGAGGTCGCACAGGACGACGTCCCAGCGCTCCCCTGCCGCGAGCCGGTCGAGCGCTGCGCGTCCCTCGGTCACGAGCTCCACGTCGGCCTCGTTGCGCAGCACCCGCGCGATGGCCTCGCCCACCTGCTGGTCGTCGTCCACGACGAGGACCCGCCGCCGCTCGGGGACCTCGGTCACCGCGCGCCACCGCCCGGTCGACGAGGTTCGCCAGCGCTTCGACGGCGGCAGGATGACGCGGAAGCTCGTCCCGGCGCCCACTGTGCTCGTGACGTCGATGGCGCCGCCGAGTCGCGTCACGGTGCCGTGCGAGATGGACAGCCCGAGCCCCGTCGCAGTGCCCGCGGCCTTCGACGTGAAGAACGGATCGAAGATGCGCGGAAGCACGTCGGGCGGAATGCCGATGCCGCTGTCCTCGATCTCGACGACCGCGTTGCCGCCCCCATCGGTCGACGTCGACACGCGGACGACGTGCCGCGATGGCGTCCCTCCCTCCGGGATGGCCTGGGCCGCGTTGACCAGCAGGTTGATGAACACCTGACCGAGCGCCGCCTCGTTCGCCTCGACCGGCGGTACGTCGCCGAACTCCCGCACCACGCGCGCCCGGTGAACGATCTCGTGCATCGCCATCTGGATCGACGACTCGACGATCGCGCGCACGTCCACCAGCATCCGCGTGTCGATCGCGCCGCGCGAGAACGTCAGCAGGTTGCGAGAGATGGACCGGACGCGCTGCATCCCGTCCTGCGCCTGCTCGAGCGCCCGGATCATCGCCGGCAGCACGTTCTCGTCGTCGCCGAGCGGCAGCGCGGCTCCCTCGGCGGCCGCCACGCGCATCTGCCGGAGCGCGTGATCCACGTTGAGCAGGGCGTACGTCAGCGGATTGTTGATCTCGTGCGCCGCGCCGGCGGCGAGCGTCCCGATGCCTGCCAGACGGTCGGCGATGAGCAGTCGCTCGCGCGCGTCCTCCAGCTCACCGCTGTTCCGGCGCTCGATGCGCAGCGTCTCGCTGGGCCGAGCGCCCTGCGGCGGTATGTCCGTATCGGGATAGCCCTGTCGCGACATGTCGCACCGAATCCCCCTTGGGTCTGCTTGTTTTTTGCATCGAGCGTGCCTCATGCTCACAGCGTCGTTCCCGGACGAGAACCGGTGCGTGGTCGTCGTCGGCGTCGACGGCTCGAGCGCGTCCATGCGCGCGCTCGAAGCCGCGTGCGCGTTCGCAGCCGCGAGGCCCGGCGGCATCGTTCACGCGGTGCTCTGCGTCCGGCTCGACGCCGCCATGCTCTTCACCGAAGGACCGATCGACCTCGCAGAAGAGGGCCATCGGCTGGATGAGCTGTGCCTCGGCGCGGGGACTCGCGAGCGCGTGACGGTCCGGCGCCACGTCGCCGTCGATCGGCCAGACCACGCGATCCTCTCCATGGCTCGAGAGTTCGGCGCGGACCTCGTGGTCATCGGCACGCGGCGGCGCACGGGGTTCGAGCGCGCGCTACTCGGCTCGTTGACCGACCGGATCGTGCACTTTGCACCTTGTCCGGTGCTCGTCGTCCCCGATGGCGGCACCTCGGCTCACACCGACCCAGAGGCGCAAATGCGCCACGAAACGTAGCGAAGGTCGCCACGGCGCCGCGTCACGAGGCGGTGAGACGCGCCGTCCGGATCTTCTCGAGCGCGTCGACGAAGGCGATCGGCGAGATCGCCGCCCGCTTCACGATCTCGGTGACCTCGCTCGAGTCGAGCTCCGGTTTCAGCGGGACGATGAGGCTCGAGGGCTCCTTCGTCATCAGGCACTCCTGCTCCGTCCACGAGGTCGCCATCCATCCGAAGGACACGAGCACCCGCACGCACTCCGTCGCGGACGCGCTCGGCAAGGGGACCTCGCTCCAGCGACGGATGCTCATTCGCCCCCGCGGCCGCCTCGCCCCCGGGTGCAAGCGGGGCACGTCCAGAGAGCATGCAGGTGCCGCTCCGTCATCGTGGCCTGCCAGCCGGCCTGGATCGCCGGGGTCGGCAGGTCTTCGCGGAAGCGGAAGTGGGGGGCCAGCTCGTCGGGCGTGCTGTCGCGTCGCGGCTTCTCGGACATCGAGTCGTCGCTCAGGAACACACGATCGCAGTCGTCGCACACGAGGAGCGCGGAGCGATCGAAGGGGTCGTAGCTGAAGACGCCCATCAAACCGGATTTCCAGATCGTTTCATCGGCGTCCTTCTGCGGCTGGGGGCGGCTAGCAGCGGCTGTGCCGCACGGGAAAAAGCGGCCTGGAGCTGTCCCGGCGGACAGGAATGCGACGGGGCAAGGATGCGCACTGTGGCGACTTTGCGGGGGATCCCAATTGCCTCGAGCCCGTGCAGAGGGGCCCCGTAGCCGCCGTTTTTCGCCGCGCTGGCATGACGACTGCTGGGCTTTCGGCTGGCGCGTGTCCCATTCGTCCGAGCTACCCAGCGGGTTCGACCCGCACGAGGCCCCGACGCTTCTCCAGCGCGACGCACGCGCGCGACCCGGTCCGGCCGACCTGCTGGTCCTCGTCGCGGACGACGATCCCGAGGCGCGCGCCGTCTACTGCAGCGCGGTCTACCACCTCGGACACCGGGTGATCGGCTCCGCCGACGGGAGCGAGGCGCTCGCGACCGCCTTCCGTCGCCGGCCCGACGTGGTGCTGATGGACATGTCGATGCCCGGGATCGACGGCGTGACCGCGACGCGCACCCTCAAGCAGCACCTGCCGGCGACGCTCGTGGTCGCCATGACCGGACACGGGCAGCGCTACTTCGACGTGGCCCGCGACTCGGGCTGCGACGCGTTCCTCTGCAAGCCGTTCAACCCCTACGTGCTCGAGGAGATCCTGGAGGCGCTCCGGCGCCGCAAGGACACCGAGGTCGTGAAGGTTTGCGCCTGCGGGCGCGAGTACACGCGGTCGGGGTGGAAGGGCCTGCTGGTGGTGGGCAGCATGGGCTCGGTCGAGCTCCGCAATTGCTCGTGCGGCTCATCCATCGCGCTCGGCGACGAATAGCCCGTCACACCTGCACTGGAACACTCCAGTAACGACGGCAACATCGCGCACCTCGGCCAGGTCGTCGCGTTGACCACATCGGTGCGCGAAGCCATTGTCGCCCTCCCCCGCGGAAATCCTACGCTTTGGGAGAGAGGGAACCGATGTCTCAGAAGAAGCTCTTCGTCGAACGCGTGCCCAACTACGTGGGCGGCCAGTGGAAGCCGTCGGCGAATCCGGAGCACGTGTCCATCACCAACCCCGCGACCGGCGAGCCGCTCGGCAGCGTCCCGATGGGCGCCGCCAAGGACGTGGACGACGCCGTGCGCGCCGCCAAGGCCGCGTTCCCCGCGTGGCGCGAGCTCCCGGCGCAGACGCGCGCGAGGTACCTCTTCGCGCTGCGCGACAAGATGGAGCAGCACTTCGACGAGCTGCTGGCCATCTGCACCCAGGAGCACGGCAAGACGCTCGAGGAGAGCAAGGGCGACGTGCGCCGTGGCATCGACAACGTGGAGGTCGCGTGCGGCATGCCCACGATGATGCTCCGCGAGGGCGGGTCGCTCGAGCAGATCGCGAACGGCATCGACAGCCACTCCGTGCGGCAGCCGATGGGCGTCTTCGGGATCATCGCGCCGTACAACTTCCCCTCGATGGTGCCGTTCTGGTTCCTGCCGTTCGCCATCGCGAGCGGCAACACGGTCGTCGTGAAGCCGAGCGAGCAGGTGCCCTTCTCGCAGCTCCGGCTCTTCGAGCTGATGCACGAGATCGGGCTCCCCCCCGGCGTCGTGAACATGGTCAACGGGGCGCGCGACGTCGTGAACGGCATCGTGGAGCACAAGGACATCGCCGGCGTGTCGTTCGTCGGCTCGTCGCCGGTCGCCGAGCACGTGTACGCGCGGTGCGGCGCGACGCAGAAGCGCGTCCAGGCCCTCGGCGGCGCCAAGAACTTCGGCGTCGTGATGGACGACTGCGACTGGGACAGGACCGTCGCGAACGTCGTCGACAGCTCGATGGGCTGCGCGGGGCAGCGGTGTCTCGCGCTGAGCGTCGTCATCGGCGTCGGCAAGGCGTACGCGGAGCTCGAGAAGCGCGTGCCCGAGGCGCTGCGCAAGGTGAAGGTCGGCTACGGCATGGAGCCGGGCGTCACCATGGGCCCCGTCGTCAGCGCGCGTCACAAGGAGAAGGTGCTCGCGTACATCGACAAGGGCGTGCGCGAGGGCGCGAAGCTCGTCGTCGACGGACGCAACTTCACGGTGGCGGCGCACGCGAAGGGCCACTGGATCGGGCCGACGTTCTTCACCGACGTGAAGCCCGAGATGACCGTGGCGACCGAGGAGATCTTCGGGCCGGTCCTCTGCCTGATGCACGCGAAGGACATGGACGAGGCGCTGCGCATCGTGAAGTCGCACCCGCTCGCCAACGCGTCGAGCATCTACACGTCCAACGGCGCGAGCGCGCGCCGCTGGTGCAAGGACGTCGACGCGTCGATGGTCGGCGTGAACATCGGCGTCGCCGCGCCGATGGCGTTCTTCGGCTTCGGCGGAGCCAAGGGCTCCTTCTTCGGCGACCTCAAGGCCCACGGCCGCGAGCAGGTCGCCTTCTACACGCAGAACAAGACGAGCATCGTGAGGTGGTGGTGATGTCGCGCAAAGTGACCGTCGGATTGATCCAGGCTTCCACGCCGTACGAGGAGGGCTGGACCGTAGAGAAGACGAAGCAGGTGGCGCTCGAGAAGCACCTGCCGATGATCGAGGAGGCCGGCAAGAAGGGCGTGCAGATCCTGGGGCTCCAGGAGATCTTCAACGGTCCCTACTTCTGCCCGAGCCAGGACTCGCGCTGGTACGACGCCGCCGAGTCGGTCCCGGGGCCGACCACCGAGGTGATGCAGGGCCTCGCCCGCAAGCACCAGATGGCGATCGTGGTGCCGGTCTACGAGCGCGAGCAGCCGGGCGTCTACTACAACACCGCGGCCGTCATCGACGCGGACGGGACGTTCCTCGGCAAGTACCGCAAGACGCACATCCCGCACACGACCGGGTTCTGGGAGAAGTACTTCTTCAAGCCCGGCAACCTCGGCTACCCCGTCTTCCAGACGCGCTACGCCAAGGTGGGCGTCTACATCTGCTACGACCGGCACTTCCCCGAGGGCGCGCGCGCGCTCGGCCTCAACGGCGCCGAGATCGTGTTCAACCCGTCGGCGACGGTCGCGGGGCTCTCGCAGTACCTGTGGAAGCTCGAGCAGCCGGCTCACGCCGTGGCCAACGGCTACTTCGTCGCGGCGAGCAACCGCGTCGGTACCGAGGCGCCGTGGAACATCGGCAAGTTCTACGGAACGAGCTACGTGGTGGATCCGCGAGGCAATTTCCTGGCGACCGGAAGCGAGACCAAGGACGAGCTCGTGATCGCCACGTGCGAGCTCGCGATGATCGAAGAAGTGCGGCGCACCTGGCAGTTCTTCCGCGACAGGCGTCCCGAGATGTACGGTGACCTCACGGCACAACGATGACTGACACCAAGAACACCAACGCAAGCGTCACGGCCCGGTACAAGCAGAGCCTCTGGGCCAGCACCGCCACGTACTACGAGCAGCCCGTCGCCCTCGAGAGCGGCAAGGGCTGCCACGTGCGCGACTTCGACGGGAACAAGTACCTCGACTTCTTCGGGGGCATCCTCACCATCAGCGTCGGGCACGCGAACGACAAGGTGAACGCCGCGGTGCGCGCGCAGATGGAGCGCCTCGGGCACGTGTCGACCGTGTACCCGACGCTCCCCATCGTCGAGCTGGCCGAGCGGCTCGTGCGCCTCGCGCCGCAGGGCGCGGGGATCGAGAAGGCGTACTTCTGCGCCAGCGGCACGGAGGCGGACGAGACGGCCGTCGCCCTGGCGCAGGCGCAGACGGGGCGCACGGAGCTCATCGCGCTCCGTCACGGGTACTCGGGGCGCAGCCTGCTCGCGCAGTCGCTCACGGCGCACTCCAAGTACCGCATCGTGCAGACGCAGGTCGCGGGCGTGAAGCACGCCCACGCTCCGTACTGCTACCGCTGCCCCTTCGGCCTCACGTACCCGAGCTGCGACGTGAAGTGCGCGCGCGACGTCGAGGAGCTGATCCTCACGACGACGACGGGGCACATCGCAGGCGCGCTGGTGGAGCCCATCATGGGCGTCGGCGGGTTCGTGACGCCGCCGGCGGGGTGGATGGAGACGTTCGTCGGCATCGTGCGCAAGTACGGGGGCCTCTTCATCTCGGACGAGGTGCAGACGGGCTTCGGCCGCACGGGCGGCAAGATGTGGGGCATCGAGCACGAGGGCGTGAAGCCGGACATCATGACGATGGCCAAGGGCATCGCCAACGGCTACCCCATCAGCGCCGTGCTCACGACCGGCTCGATCGCCGACGCGTGGAAGGGCGGCAACATCTCGACGTTCGGCGGCAACCCCATCTCGTGCGCCGCGGCCAACGCGACGATCGACCAGATCACGGGCGACAAGCTCGTCGAGAACGCGGCGGCGATGGGCAAGCTGCTCCGCGAGGGGCTCGAGGCGCTCAAGGCGAAGTACTCGATCATCGGTGACGTGCGCGGGCGCGGCCTGATGCAGGGCGTGGAGCTCGTGAACGACGAGAAGGGCGGCGACCGCACGCCCGCGGTGCAGGCGACGACGCGACTCTTCGAGGAGACCAAGAAGCGCGGGATGCTCATCGGCCGCGGTGGGCTCTACGGCAACGTGCTCCGCATCGCGCCGGCGCTCATCGTGGGCAAGAGCGAGATCCAGGATGCGCTGAAGATCCTGGACGACGCGTTCGGTGCGCTCGGGAAGTAGAGGACTCTGCGCGCATGATTCGAGCACGTGGTTCGAAGTACGGGCACGTGACACGAGAACGAGGACGAGCAGGTCCTGTCGTGTACGCGTACGAGGACGTTGCCTCCACGCGCGCTCGCGGTGCTCGTCCTCGAAGCCTCGGGCAACCCTCTGCGTACTTTTCTGAACTCTCATGAGCCTTCTGCAGCAGCTCCCGCGGGATAGGGTCGAGACGGCTCTCCCGGACAAGAAACCCCTGATGAGCGAGGGGGAGGCGCGCCTCGAGGCGGAGCGCTGTCTCTACTGCGCCGACGCGCCGTGCACGCAGGCGTGCCCGACGAGCATCGACGTGCCCGGGTTCATCAAGCGCATCGCGAGCGGCAACGTGCGCGGGAGCGCCAAGGTCATCTTCGAGCAGAACATCCTCGGGTACTCGTGCTCGCGCGTGTGCCCGGTCGAGGTGCTCTGCGAGGGATCGTGCGTCTACGAGGCGTGGCAGCACAAGCCGATCCAGATCGGGCGGCTGCAGCGCTACGCGACCGAAAAGGCGACGCGCGATCTGGCCGAGCCGCTCTACGTGCGCAAGGCGCCGACGAAGAAGCGCGTCGCGTGCGTGGGAGCGGGGCCGGCGTCGCTCGCCTTCGCGGCGTACCTCGCGATGGAGGGGCACCAGGCGACGATCTTCGAGAAGCGCCCGCTGCCGGGGGGGCTCAACTCCACGGGCGTCGCTCCGTACAAGCTGCACGCGGAGGACGCGCTGCGCGAGACGGAGTGGGTGCTCTCGCTCGGGGCGGAGCTCAAGACGGGCGTCGAGGTCGGGCGCGACGTGACGGGCGCGCAGCTCCTCGCCGAGTACGACGCGGTGTTCCTGGGCCTGGGGCTCGGGGACGACAACAAGCTCGGGATCCCCGGCGAGGACGGTCCGGGCGTGGCCGGCGCTACCGCGTGGATCGAGGAGATGAAGCTCGCGAAGGGGTCGCGGCCCAAGCTCGGGCACGTGGTCGTCGTCGGCGGCGGCAACACCGCGCTCGACGTGGCGCGCGAGTGCGCCCAGCTCGGCGCCGAGGCCGTCATGATGGTCTACCGGCGCGGCATCGAGGACATGAGCGGCTACGCGCACGAGCTCGAGGGCGCGCGCAAAGAGGGCGTGATCTTCGTGGACCACGCGCAGCCGGTCGCCGTCGTTCGCGACGGGTCGGGCGCCGTGCGCGCGCTCCGCGTATCGAAGCGCGGGGCAGAGGTCGATCTCCCCGCCGCGTTCGTCGCGCTCGCCATCGGGCAGTCGAAGCTCCGGAGCGTGGCGCAGCAGTTCCCCGGGGTGAAGCTCGACGCGCGCGGTTGCGTCGTGGCCGATCCCGCCACGGGCGTGACCGGGAATCCCAAGGTGTTCTCCGGCGGTGACTGCGTCAACGGCGGCAAAGAGGTGGTCAACGCCGTCGCCGACGGGCGCAACGCGGCGAGGCACGTACACTCCAGATGGACACGAGGAGAGTGAGAAGAAGATCAAAAGACAAGAAGATCAAAAGAATGTTCTTTCTTGATCTTTTGATCTTCTTTCCGACTCTCGGACTTTTCTGTCATGGCTGATCTCACCACAAACATCGCTGGCATCGAGAGCCCCAATCCTTTCTGGCTCGCGTCCGCGCCGCCCGCGAACACGGGCGAGCAGGTGATGCGCGCCTTCGAGGCCGGCTGGGGCGGCGCCGTGTGGAAGACGCTGGGCGACCCCATCGTGAACACCTCGAGCCGCTTCGGCGCGTGCGACTACGCCGGCGGCAAGGTGATGGGCTTCAACAACATCGAGCTCATCACCGACCGCCCGCTCGACGTGAACCTGCGCGAGATCCGCGAGGTGAAGCGCCGCTTCCCGAAGCACGCCGTCGTCGTCTCGCTCATGACCGAGACGAAGCACGACTGGCACACGCTGATCCGCAAGGTCGAGGACACCGGGTGCGACGGCCTCGAGCTCAACTTCGGCTGCCCGCACGGCATGTGCGAGCGCGGCATGGGCTCCAGCGTCGGGCAGGAGCCGAAGCTCATCACCGAGATCACGCGCTGGGTGAAGGAGGCCGCGAAGACCCCCGTGCTCGTGAAGCTCACGCCGAACACGGGCGACATCGTCGAGGCCGCGCAGGCGGCGCGCGACGGCGGGGCCGACGGCGTCTCGCTCATCAACACCATCAAGAGCCTCATGGGGGTGGACCTGGATCGCATGGTCCCCTTCCCTCGCGTCGGCGACGGGTCGACCAACGGCGGCTACTGCGGGCCCGCGGTGAAGCCCATCGCGCTGCACATGGTGGCGGCGATCGCGCGCGACGTGCGCGGCCTGCCCATCTCGGGCATCGGCGGCGTCGTCACCTGGCGGGACGCGGCGGAGTTCATCGCGCTCGGCTCGGGCAGCGTGCAGGTGTGCACCGCCGTGATGCACCTCGGCTACCGCATCGTCGGCGACATGATCGACGGCCTGAGCGAGTACCTCGACGCGCACGGGATGAAGAGCGTGCGCGAGCTCGTGGGCCGCGCCGTCCCCGCGTACAAGGAGTGGGGCGACCTGGACCTCTCGTACAAGGTCGTCGCCCGCATCGACGACAAGACGTGCATCGGCTGCCAGAAGTGCGTCGTCGCCTGCAACGACGGCGCGCACCAGTGCATCTTCACCGGCCGCGAGGACCGCGAGCGCCCGCCGCACGCGCATGCCCCCGGCAAGGCGAAGGCCCCGGTCCCCTTGCCCGTCGGCGCCCTCGCCGGCGAGCGCGTCCCCTGGATCGACGAGCCCGAGTGCGTCGGTTGCAACCTCTGCCAGCTCGTCTGCCCGGTGCCCGGGTGCATCACGATGGTCGAGGTGCCCAACGGTCCGCGCGAGACGTGGAACGACCGCATCGCCAAGGGCACCGCCAAGGTCCCCGGCGGCATCCACGACTGATCAGGCGCGGCTGCGCGCGGTCGGACGCGTCATTGCACGACGCAACCGGGCGTGACGTTCGGGCTCTGGTCGTTGCCCTCGTTGCACTCGTGGAACTTGGGCATCTTCGGGT
>DASVWO010000311.1:0-2918 GCA_036393165.1 Polyangiaceae bacterium
AGAGCGCTACCCGCTCCCGCCGCCGCGCATCGTCCACCGGTACGGCACGTAGCGAACCTGGCTGCCGAAGAGCCGGATGCGGGAATTCCGCACGTCCGGATCCGTGGGGGCCCCGCCGGGTAACCGGCGGGGCTACCCGACTGCGCAGGCTGCGCATGTCTGAAGACGAAGCGTGCCGGCGCATCCACGCCGCCCGGCTCGCGGTCCGCTTTCCGGACCTGCTCGTGCGGATCGAGCGGGGCGATCTCACCCTTTCCACGATGGCGCTCCTGCACGACGCGCTCACGGAGGCGAACTACGAAGAGCTCGTCGAAGCCGCCGCGGGCAAGACGAAGTCCGAGGTGCAGGCGCTTCTCGCCAGGCGGTCGCCCGCGCCCGACGTGCCCGGGGGCATCACGACGGTCCCGACGCAACCGCCCATCCCCACTCTCGGCGTCGAGACCGAGCCGAGTCCCGCCCTGGCACGGGGACCTCAGATCGCGCCGCTCTCGGAAACCCGTCACCACGTGCAGTTCACGGCGAGCGACGAGCTTCGCAAGAAACTCGAGCGCGCGCAGGATCTGATGCGTCACACGAACGCGGAAGGCGACCTCGCCATCGTCGTCGAGCGCGCCGTGGATCTCCTGCTCGAGAAACTGGAAAAGCAGCGTCTCGGGAAGACCTCGCGCCCGAGACCATCGCCGGAGCAGAGCGACACCGCGCGCGTGTCACGAGCGACGCGCCGCGCCGTCTTCGAGCGAGACGGCGAGCGCTGCACCTTCACCGACGCCGAAGGACACCGCTGCCCCTCGACGACCTGGCTCGAGATCGATCACGTCAAACCGCGAGCACGCGGCGGCACGAGCGAGCTCGAAAACCTGCGCGTGCGTTGCCGCGCCCACAACCTCCTCTATGCCGAGCAGACCTTCGGCAAGGAGCTCGTCGCGCGCAAGATCCGCGAGCGCAGCGATCCGCGCCAGCGCGGATCCGCCTCCGAGAGCTGCGACGTCGCGGCAAGCGGTCTGCTGAACATGGGCTTTCGTCCTTCCGAAGTGCGGCATGCGCTCGACACCGTGAGCGCGCGCCATCCAGCCGAGGACCTGACCACGATCTCCCTCCAAACCATCCTTCACGAAGCGCTGGCCGTGTTGGCGTAGTGGGCCCGCAGGCCCCCAGCGCCACGCTGTACCCGTGCGCGCGCATCCAGCTGCGGCTGATGGCGCTGTCGGTGCCGGTTTCGTCTGAACCTGCGCACCCCAGGACGGATTGACCTGTCGGGACCGTGACGGCGCGATGCGACGTCGAGCGCGTATACTGAGCCGTGCTCCGTGGCCCATCTTCACATCGCGCGCTGGCGGCCGCTGCGTGCGTCGCTCTCGTCGCCGGGTCGGCATGCGGGAACGGGAGCTCTCCTGCATCTCCCGGCACCGATGACGGTGGCGGCGCGCCCGATGCACACGGAGACTCGGGTGCCTCGAGTGGCGGCAGTGACGCTGCCAGTGGAGGAGACGCCCACGGAATGGCGGATGCGCCGCCGATGGATGCGTCCACCGGCGACGGGGCGAGCACGGTCACCCCGGGATGGTCGCTCGTCGCCATCGACACGCCGCTGCGGACGTACCTCGACTACGTGAATGTCCCGTCATCGGGCGTCTGGACGCCGGAGGCGAACGGCTGGCCGATCCTCGCGCAGTGGGAGAAGCAGACGACGCGCACCGGGATGCGCTTCCAGAGCTTCGCGCCGGGCGCAACGCTGACGCCGGCGCAGATCATCGCGCTGCTGCCGCGGCTCGCGCCCGCCGCGGCCTTCATCGACATCACCGCAGCGCCGTACAGCGCACCGGTCGCTCCCGCCGACGCGACCCCCGCGATCCAGGCCGCCCTCGATGCCGCAGGAAAGATGGCGACGCCCACCGCGCCGGTCGACGTTCGGGTGCCCGCCGGCACGTTCGATCACTCGGGCGTCCTCAGCGTCCCCCAAGACGTGCGTCTCCGCCGCTGGCCGGAGGGCTCGGGAGGGACCCTCGTCGCCACCGATCCCGCCAACGAGGCCATCCACCTCGCAGGCGACCGCAGCGCCGCGCTCTTCCTCGTCCTCTCGTCGCCCTCCTCGAGCACGCGGCTCACGACACCGCAGTCGTCCGGCATCTGGATCGGAGGCGCGACCTCCGCCGACCCGAAGGTCCACGACACGCTGGTCGTCGCCAACGAGGTCGCCACGCCGGCCAGCGCGCACGTCTTCGCCATCGGCGAGCAGGGTGGCCTCTGGGCCTTCAACTACGTGCACGACGGCTTCGCCGACGCCTACCACCACACCGGCGGATCCAGCTTCTGCCAGGTCATCGCGAACCGCGCGCAGACCTCGGCGACGCGCGGCGACGATTTCTATCCCTTCGTCGGCTACGCCGGAGACGGCGACCCCGTGCACCATTGCACCTGCATCGCCAACTGGGGCCGCGACGGCCACGCGCGCGGCCTCGCCGCGGTCGGCGCCGGCTTCATCTCCTTCCAGAGCAACGACATCGCGCGCACGCAGTGGGCGGGCGTGTACCTCGCGCAGGAGGATAGCTACACCACGTACGGCGCCTTCGACGTCCGCGTCCTCGGCAACACGATCGCCGACGCCAACCTCGGCGGCAGCCACGACGGCCTGCTCGCCTACTCCGACAGCCCCACGGGCACGGACCCGTCGGCCACCTTCGGCACGGTCCCGCACCAGATCCAGCGCATGACCATCCGGGGGAACACCATCTCGGATACCTCGGCGGGCATCGGCAACGGCTTCGGCATCGAGATCCGCGCCAGCGCGGATACCGGTGACGTCAGCGGCAACACGCTCGTGCACAACCAGACGCCGCAGATCGTCATCGACGGCACGAACTACACGCAGAGCAACAACACGGTTCAGTAAGGATCCCCGCGTCAGGCGGCACACGTGT
>DASVWO010000312.1:0-11071 GCA_036393165.1 Polyangiaceae bacterium
GCCCGTGCCCGTCGTCGCCGTCTACCTGCGCGTGAGCGAGGGCGAGCAGCACGAGGAGAACCAGCGGCCTGACATCGAGCGCCTGCTCGCTGCGCGTTTCCCCGGCGCCGAGGTGGTCTGGTACATCGAGAAGCACAGCGCCACCCGTGGCAAGCGTCCAGTCTTCGAGCGGCTGCTGGCGAACGCGCGCGCCGGGCGCTTCTCGGCGCTCGTCATCTGGAAGCTCGACAGGTTCGGCCGCTCCCTCGTGCGCAACCTGAACGACATCGTCGAGCTGGACCGCCTGGGCGTGTGCCTCGTCTCCGTTTGCGAGCCGTGGCTCGACACCACGGGTCCCATGCGCCACATGCTCGTCGCGAATTACTCCTGGTTCGCCGAGCTGGAGAGCCAGAACATCAGCCTGCGCGTGCACACGGGCCTCGCGCGCGTGCGCGACAAGGGCGGCGCGACCGGATCCGTGTGCTTCGGCCTCGAGCTCGTGCGCGATGAGCACGACGACGTCGCTCGCCCCGTCATCGCCGAGGCGGCGCGGCCGGCGCTGATCCGCCTCGGCGAGTCGTTGGCCGCGTGCCGGTCTCTGCGCGGCGCGGCCTTGCGCATCAACGCCGAGAGCGCGGGAGCCTTGCGGCTCGACAAGAACACCGTGCGGCGCGTGCTCACCGACGAAACGCTGCGCAAGCTCGGCGCCTGGCCCCCGGATCTGCTCGCGCGCATCGACGCCGCGCTCGAGGCGAGCGAGGCGAGGCGCACGCCCGGGGGCGCGGCGACACCCGTGCACCTCGCGAGCGCCTTTCTCGCGTGCGCTTCCTGCGGCGGCGGGCTCACTGTGAAGCAGGGCGGTGGTTCGAGGCCCAGATACATGTGCAGCAAGTGCGCGGCCAAGGGCCCGGCCGCGTGCGCGGGAGTGGGCACCCGCGCCAAGCCGGCGGTCGAGCGGGCGCTCATCGACATCGTCAGGCCGGCGATCGATGGCGCGATCAAGGCGCGCGCCCTGCAGCTCGTTCGCGAGAAGCTCGCGGCGGCGCCAGACGCGATGCCCGAGCGAGACGCGGTGGCCGCGGCGCTCGAGGAGGCCGAGCGCGAAGGAGCCAGGCTTGCGCAGGCGGTGGCGAAGGGCGGCAAGCTCGACGCGCTCGTCGAGGCGCTCAAGGCCAACGACGCGGCCAAGACGAAGCTGCGGGCGCGCCTCGCACGGCTCGATGCGTCGCCCGTGGCCTCGCTCGACGCCCGGCGCAGGCTCGCCGCGATCGAGGAAAAGCTCGGCGACTTGGCGAAGGTGCTGGACGAGGGCGGCCTGGCCGCCCGGCCCGCCGTCCAGGCCGTGCTGCAAGGACGGCGCCTGCGCGTCATCCCCGTCATCGTCGACGGCGTGAAGCGATGGCAGATTTCCGGCTGGATCCCGGCCAACTACGTCGCCCGCCTCGACGGCGACGGCAACGATGGTGCGGAGGGGGAGCGGCCGCGCTCCCCCCATCGACGCTGGGACCGCTCGCTCAGAGAGGAATATTGGTGTGCTTCTTCGGCGGGTTCGTATCCCGCTTGTCCTTCAGCAGCTCCAGGCTCCGGTGCAGGCGAGCACGCAGCGTGCGCGGATAGATCACTTCGTCGATGAAGCCGAGCTCCGCGGCCTTGTACGGGTTCGCGAACTTCTCGCGGTAGTCCTCGACGAACTCGGCGCGGGTCTTCTCCGGCTCCTTGGCCGAAGCGATCTCGCCGCGGCGCACGATGTTGACGGCGCCCTCCGGACCCATCACGGCGATCTCGGCGGTCGGGAACGCGAGGTTCACGTCGGCGCGAATGTGCTTGCTCGCCATGACGTCGTACGCGCCGCCGTACGCCTTGCGCAGGATCACCGTCACCTTGGGCACCGTCGCCTCGGCGAACGCGAAGAGGAGCTTCGCGCCGTGCTTGATGATCCCGCCGTACTCCTGGTCCGTCCCCGGCATGAATCCCGGCACGTCCACGAAGGTCACGAGCGGCACGTTGAAGCAGTCGCAGAAGCGCACGAAGCGCGCGGCCTTCATCGACGAGTGGATGTCGAGCACCCCCGCGAGCACTCCCGGCTGGTTCGCCACCACGCCCACCACCCGCCCCCCCACCCGCGCGAAGCCGACGACGATGTTCATCGCGTACCCCTCGGCGATCTCGAAGAGGTACCCGTCGTCCACCACCGCGCGCACCACCTCCTTCACGTCGTACGGCTTGGTCGGCTCGAACGGGATCATCGTGTCGAGCTCGGGCACCTCGCGCGAAGGGGGATCCTGCGTCGGCTTGAAAGGCGGGTCCTCCTGGTTGTTCGACGGCAGGAACGACAGGAGCTCCCTCGCCTGCGCCACGCACGTCTTGTCGTCGGGCGACGTCAGGTGGCACACGCCGCTCCTCGTCGCGTGCGCCGTCGCGCCGCCCAGGTCTTCCTTCGTCACCTCCTCGTGCGTCACCGCCTTGATGACGTCGGGCCCGGTGATGAACATGTAGCTCGTCCCTTCGACCATCAGGATGAAGTCCGTGATGGCCGGCGAGTACACGGCGCCCCCCGCGCAGGGCCCCATGACGCAGCTGATCTGCGGCACGACGCCGCTCGCCAGCGTGTTGCGCAGAAAGATGTCCGCGTACCCCGCGAGCGACTCGACGCCCTCCTGGATGCGCGCCCCGCCCGAGTCGTTGAGCCCGACCACGGGCGCGCCGACCTTCATCGCGAGGTCCATCACCTTGCAGATCTTCTGCGCGTACGCCCCGCTGAGGCTCCCGCCGAACACGGTGAAATCCTGTGCGAAGACGAACACCTTGCGCCCGTCGATGAGCCCGTGCCCCGTCACCACGCCGTCGCCCAGGTACTTCTGGTTCTCCATGCCGAAGTCGTGCGACCGGTGGACGACGAAGCGGCCGATCTCGATGAAGCTGCCTGGATCGAGCAGCAAGTCGATGCGCTCGCGCGCCGTGAGCTTTCCCCCCTCGTGCTGCTTCGTGATGCGTGCTCCCCCGCCCCCCTCGAGCGCACGTGCGTTCATGTCGTCTAGGCGCGCGATCGGCGCCGGCGGCGGTTTGGACGGGGTAGACATGGCGGCGGCGTAGACTACTCGATAGGATGCGTTTCTGGAGGACCAGGCGCCCGGGATGACGCAGCCGCCCCAGTTTCAGCAGGGGAGCCCGTATCCCCAACAGGGCGACGTGCTCGACGGCAAGTACCGCATCGAGCGGCTCCTCGGCGAGGGCGGCATGGGCGCCGTCGCCAAGGCGACCCACCTGCTCCGACGTGCGCCCGTCGCGCTCAAGTTCATGAGCCCCGCGGTGCTCGCCCTGCAGGGGGCGGTCGAGCGCTTCGTCAACGAGGGGGTCGCCGCCTCGCAGATCGACAGCGACCACGTGGTGAAGGTGTTCGACGTCGGCCGCATGCCGAACGGCGCGCCGTACCTCGTGATGGAGTTCCTCGACGGGCGGGACCTGCAGCAGATCCTCATCGTCGAGGGCGGCCGCATCCACGACGCCGCGCGCGCCGTGCACTTCGCGCTGCAGATCCTCCGCGCCCTGCAGACGGCACACGGCGCGGGGATCATCCACCGCGACATGAAGCCGTCCAACTGCTTCGTGATCGAGAAGGACGGCGAGCCCGACTTCGTGAAGCTCGTCGACTTCGGCATCAGCAAGGTGCGCAGCGACGAGTCGCAGAAGGCGTCGAACCTCACGCGCACCAACAGCGCCCTCGGGACGCCGCTCTACATGTCGCCCGAGCAGGCCCGCTCCCCGCGCGACGTCGACCACCGCACGGACCTCTACTCGGTGGGCGCCATCCTCTACGAGCTGCTCACCGGGCGCACGCCGTACACGGCGGAGTCGGGCGAGTACACCGAGATCCTCTTCAAGATCTTCACGACGGACCCCGAACCGCTGCGCACCCTGCGCCCCGACGTGCCCGAGGGGCTCGCGGCGGCGGTCCACCGGGCGCTCACCCGCGACGTCAACGTGCGCTTCGGATCGGCGGGCGAGATGGCCGAGGCCCTCGCGCCGTTCGCGGACGAACGCAGCTCCCAGATCCTCGCGCGCCTGCGCGGCGGCCGTGGCCGCAGCATGGTCCCCGCTCAGCAGCCGTCGCGGGGACCCTACACGCCGTCGGGCCCGCCCGTCGTATCCGACAACCGCGATCCCGCGCTGGCCGGCACGTTCGCGGGCGTGGAGCCCACGTTCCACGGCGCGCAGCCCGAGTCGCTCAAAGCCCCGCGCGTGCCGACCGACGTGGGCGTCACCCGCGAGACGCAGCCCTCCGGCTCCCCGGCGGCCGCCAAGAAGAGCAAGGCGCCCATGGCCATCGGGCTCGTGGCCGGTGGTTTCCTCATCCTCGGCGCCGCGGGCGTCGTCGTCGCCAAGCGCACGGTGTCGGCGACGCACGTCACGCAGGATCCGACCGGCTCGGTCACCCTCACCGCGAGCGCCACGGCTCCCCCGCCGTCGGCCACGCCGGGCGTCTCCGCGCTGCCCCCGGCTCCCTCGGCGTCTCTGGAGCCCCTGCCCTCGGCCAGCGCCGTCGCTTCGGCCTCCGCGGCTCCCGGCTCGCCGCAGCCCGCACGTCCGGCTCCGCCACCAGGGCCTGGGACGCCGGGCAACAAGCCGCATACACTGGGCGATCTGAACCAGCTTCACTGACGCCACTCTCGCGAGATCCCGATGAGACTTCTCACCCGATCCGTCGCAGTGCTCTTCGCTCTCCTCGTCACGGCTGAGCCCGTGGGCGTCGCCCACGCGCAGGCCGCTCCCGACGTGCGCGCGCAGCTGCCCGATCCGGCGCGCAAGGCGTGGGACGCCGCCAAGCAGCTCGCCGGCGCCAACGACTACAAGGGCGCCCTCGTCGAGTTCCAGCGCGCCTACGATCTCTCGCAGAACCCGCGCGTCCTCTACAACGTGGGCATCGTCGAGAAGCTGCTCACGCACTACGCGCGCGCGGTCGGCGCCTGGGAGAAGGAGCTCGCGGAGGGCGCGGGCAAGCTGACGCCGGCGGAGACCGCGGAGCTGAAGAACGCGATCGCGATCGTGCAGCAGTTCGTGACGACGATCGACGTCACCGCGACCGAGCCGGACGCGACGCTCTACATCGACGACTACGCGGTGGGGAAGACGCCCTTCACGTCACCGGTGCGCATCGACGTCGGCAAGCACACCCTCAAGCTCACCAAGGACGGATTCGCCGACGCCGTGCAGGACGTCCAGGTCGCCTCCGGCCAGAAGGGCCAGGTGTCCTTCAAGCTCGAGCCGCTCCACAAGACGGCACTCGTCAGCGTCGAAGTCGTGGGCGCGCCGAGCGCGGTCGTCGTCATCGACGGCAAGGACATGGGGCCGGCTCCCTTCAAGGGCGAGCTCACGGCCGACAAGCACACGATCGAGGCGCGCGCGCCCGGGTTCGTCGCCCTCGGGAAGACGATCGACGTTCAGTACAACCAGCCGCAGAGCGTCATGATCGCGCTCTCGCCCGAGCGGCACGAGGGGCGCCTCCACATCACGGCTCCGGAGGGCGCCGAGATTGCCGTCGACGAGCGCAAGGTCGGCACGGGCACCTGGGAGGGCGTGGTGAACACGACCGGCGGGCACCAGATCGTCGTGACCAAGCCGGGCTTCCAGACCTACTCGACCGAGGTGTTCGTCGCCGATGACGCGACGCGCGACGTGAACGTGCCGATGAACAAGGAGATCGGCACGAGCTGGGTGGCCTGGGGCGTGGGGTCGCTGATTGTGGTCACGGGTGGCATCGTCGCCGGGTACTTCATCTTCAAGCCCGCCAACCAAGCCCCCATTTCGGGTGACTTGGCACCGGGGCAAACCAGCACAAACCGTTTCGGGATTCATTTCTGAATCCGACGTTTCTGGAGGAGGGACCTTGATGCTTCGTAGTGGTGGTCGCGGCGCGCTGGCGGTGGGGGTGCTGGTCCTCGGTGCGGGGAGCATGAGCGGGGACGCCGGCTGCTCCGCCACCAAGCCAACCGAGCTCGTGCCGGGAGCCACCACGCAGGTCCAGGTGCCGAAGGACCTCGGCGGCCTGCGCGTCATCGTCGTGGGCAACGGGCAGAAGGTGTTCGACCAGTCGTACACGGTGCAGAACGGCATCGTCATCCTGCCGGCGACGCTCGGCATCGTCGCGAAGGGCGCGTCGTCGACGGTCGTGACCATCGCGATGTTCGGATACAAGCCCACGGTCATGAACAACGACGTGACCGTGAACGGTCAGAAGGTCGATTGTTCGAACATGGCGTGGAACGACACGCTGCAGAACCCGCAGCCGGTCGGCAGCGCCTGCGGTCCGTCGGTCGAGCGCGGATCGACGCAGACGTACGTCGACAGCCGCATCCTCTTCCTGCCGATGCCCCTCAGCTACTCGTGCTGGGGCAACGACTCGTGCACGGGGAGCAGCCAGCCGGGCAATGCTTCGCAGACGTGCAAGGGCGGCCAGTGCGTCGACAACCATACCGATCCGACCAAGCTCGCCGACTACGATCCGGCGCTGCTCGACGGCACGCAGGACTGCTTCAGCCCCGATGCGTGCTTCCCGCCGACCGACACGGTCAGCGCGCAGGCGATCGATGCGGCGAACTGCCTGTACACGTTCCCCTCGAAGCCCGCCAAGGCCGGACTCAACGTGCGCGTCTTCTACGAGGACCTGCACTACGACATGAAGCAGACGCCGCCGAGGCTCGACGCGCAGACGCCCACCGCAGAAGAAGAGGTGCTCGACTTCGAGGGTGCGGCGACCGAGGGCTACACGGTTCCGAATTCGGGTCAGCCGCAGACCTTCAAGCTTGCACCGGGGCTGTGCTCCCTCGTCCAGGCGGGGCTCGACCCGGCCAGCGCGCCGATGAACCCGAACGTGAAGATCCCGCCGTCGGGCATCGTCAAGGCGATCACCGACGTGCAGATCTCGCCGTCGTGCCAGTCGAAGGTGCCGCTCCTGCCCTTCTGCGCGAACGAGCAGAACCCGCAGGGCCACACCATCGACGGCGGCACGAGCAGCGTCACCTGCAACGTGCCCCTCGTGCTGCAGCCGGCGCCGAGCGCGGTGTACCTCGTGATGGATGACTCGGCGGTGATGAGCGCCGCGTTCGGACAGCAGGGCTACGCGACGGCGATGAGCCTTTCGCTGGTCGACCCGATCTTCAAGCGAACGAACGTGGCGTTCCGGTTCCTCGATCATTCGCCGAGCGACTGCACGGCGTCGAGCACGCCGTACGTCACGCCGAGCGTCCCCTTCGGTCCGGCGACCGACGTTCAGTCGACGATCGCGGCGCAGCTCCTCAACGTGACGCCGCCCGACACGAAGTCCAGCCCCGCGCCGCTCGACCTGCAAACGGCGCTGCGCCTCGACCAGGGTGCCTATCCGGCCGTGCAAGCGCTGCAGACCAGCCAGGCGAAGGGCGGCGAGGCGCCGGGGATCGGCGCGGTCATGCTCTTCGTCAACCGCATCCCGGACAGCTCGATGGGCGGCAGCGACGGCGGCGGCTCGAACCCGTTCCCTGGCGCGGACTGCAGCCCGGCCCTCGGCGGCGCACCGGATGCCAAGAGCGCCATCGAGCAGCAGCTCAAAGACGCCGCGAACGCCGGCCTCACGACCTTCTTCGTCGTGCTGAACGACGACAACATGCTCGGCTCGCAGGTCGTCTCGTTCTACGACGGCATCAAGTCGGACCTCGGCGGCAAGGGCGTGGACATCATCGACGCGACGTCGCCCATGTCCCAGGCGGCAACTGTGCTCGCCAATTTCTCCAAGACGGTCACGCAGCTAGGGACGTGCCTCTACGAGGTGCCGCCGGGCGTCGACACGAACGCGAAGGTCGCCTTCACGATCCCCGTGCCCACGCCGGCCACGGGTGGTGCGGCCCCGGTGTCCGTCCCGGTGCCGCAGATGGGAGCCAACCCTGGCTCGTTCAACCCCAACTGCAACGCGGCCAACGCGACGTCCGTCGACGGCTGGAACATCGAGAACGGTCACATCCGCATCTGCGGCCCGTCGTGCACCGATCTGCAGGCGACGGTCGAATTCGTCACCGCGGAGGCGCTGAGCAGCGGGGTCGACGGCGGCCTGTCGAAGGTGCCCGAGGTTCCGGTGACGGTCACCGTGCCGTGCGCCGACGCCGGCACGCCCTGAAGTCGTCGTCTGGTGGCCCTTCGGGCCGTCGGCCCGCCTGCGGCGGATCCTCAGGGACCGAACTGCATCCCGAGGAACGGCCCGAGCATCACCTGCGCGCCATTGGCCAGCGTGTAACTCGGCGTGGGGATCGGGACCTGGGTCGTGACGCCGACCGGCTTGGACGTCGGCGTCGCCGGCACCTGATTGTTGCCGCCGATGCTCGCGCTGTCGGCCCAGAACTCGGCGCCGATGGCCAGGGCGAGCGTGGGACTCACGCGCAGGTGGAACGCGACCTCGGCGCTGAGCGCCGGTGAGTAGTAGCCCTCGTTGAACGGCCCATACTTGCTCGGCGAGACCTGCGTCGACGAGGTGGCGTCGCGCTCCATCACCATCTCGCGGTACGAGAAGCCGACGCCGCCGGCGCCCGTCACGCGCCAGAGGCGCCCCTGGTAAGCGACGCGCGCTCGGAGCGCCGCCATACCGCCGGCGCGCAGGAAGGAGAACGACTCGGTGCGCGCCGGCGTGCCGCCCGGCACTCCCGACGCCACGCTGGTGGACGCGTTGAACGTCGCCTTCTGGTTCGCCGCGTCGAAGAGGCCCGCGATGGCGAGCTCGAAGCCCACCGGGTCCCACGTCCAGCCGACGTAGCCGAACGCGCCGCCGCCGAGGGGATTCGGCGTGTCGCAGCTCGCGGCCCCGAGCGTGGAGCAGTTGGTCTCGAGCGTCGTGCCCATGCCGCCGATGCCGAACATGCCCATCAGGCCGAAGCCGCCGTAGACACCCTGGTACGCGCGCTCGCCCTCGCCGCCGCCGGAGGACACGGCCTGCATCGGCTGCAGCGTCACCGCCTCGGCGTCCGTCTGCCGCTCGGCGAGGGTCACGGACTTCTCGAAGCGCTCGTAGCCCTCGCGCGAGACGACGAAGGTGTGCGGTCCCGGCGCGACGTCGCCCTCGAACGCCCCCTCGCCCTTCACGACGCCGTCGACGTAGATGATGCCCTTGCCGTCGTTGGTGCGGATCTGCAGGTGCGCCGCCGTCGCCGCGGAGACGAGGTCGACGGCCGTCTTCGAGCCGGCGGTGATGTCCACCGTCTGCGCCTCGGCCGTGGACGACGAGCTGCGTCCGGCGATCGTGTGCTTGCCCGGCGCGAGATCGCCCTCCCAGGGCGTCGCACCGACGTCGACGCCGTCGACGAGCACGCGCAGCGGTTCGGTCCCCGACGCGTGCACCACGACGTGTCCCTGTTGCGCGACGGGCGCCATCGTCGCCTCGATCACCGCCTTGTCGTCCGCCGGGACGTTGGCGCTCGCGTCGAACGGCTGGAACCCCGCCTTGGTGACGTGCACGGCGTGCGTGCCGACGGCGACGCGCTTGAGCGCAGGCACCGGCGAGTTGCCGATGGACGCGCCGTCGACGTCCACCTCGGCGCCGGGCTCGCTCACGCGGATCGAGAGCCAGCCCGTCTTGGGCGCAATCTCCTTCATGCGCTTGGTGACGAGGCCCTTCTCGACCGGGCCGAGCTTCGGCCCGTAGGTCTGGTTCACGTCGGCGTACGTCTCGTACGACTCGCCGAGCTTGCCCAGGTTGTAGAGCGCGTCGGCCACGCCCATCTCGGCGCGCGCGCTGGGCACGGCCTGGTTGGCGGCCTGGTAGTGCGTGAGGGCTCCCGCGAAGTCCTTGCTGCGCGTCGCCTGGTCGCCCGCCGCGATCTCGGTGGTCGCGGTGACGGCCGGCGACGGCTGCGGTTGCGCCAGCGCGGGCGCTTGCGCCGTCGCCACCGTGGCGGCGAGCAAGATGGACGTCAGACGGGATGCACGCCGGAGCGAGCGGTGCGAGGGCCCCAAGATGAGCCTCGAAGGTATTGAAGCTCAGCAGAGCCCGTCAACGTACTTCTCGGGCCGGATCGACGTAGTCCACGACCTCGCCTCGAAACGTGCGTAAGGACGTGACTCCCTCGGCGGTCGCGACGACGTAGTCGGGGCCGAGGGGCACCTTCCCGCGGCCACCCGGCGTGTCGCAGACGAGCTTGGGCAGCGCGATGCCGGAGAGGCGACCCTGAAGGGCCTCCATCAGGGCGATCCCGCGCGCGAGCGGCGTGCGCAGGTGCGCCGTGCCGCGCACGGGATCCATCTGCAGGAGGTAGTACGGACGCACGCGGACGCGGACGAGCCCGCGGAAGAGCGCCTCGAGCGTCCCCGCGTCGTCGTTCACGCCGGCGAGGAGCACCGTCTGGTTCATCACCGGGAATCCCGCGTCGGCGAGCCGGGTGCACGCGACGATCGCCTGCGGCGTGAGCTCACGCGGGTGGTTGAAGTGCGTCATCACCCAGAGCGGATGCATCGGCCGCAGCGCCTCGAGCAGCTCGCTCGTGATGCGCATCGGAAGCGTCACCGGGACGCGCGTCGCGAGGCGGATCGTCTCGACCGTCGGCACGTCGCGCACGGCCTGCACGAGGCGAACGATGCGATCGGTCGCCATCGCCAGCGGGTCGCCCCCGCTCACGATGACGTCGCGCACCTCGGGATGCGCACGGATCCACGCGAGCGCGGGTGCGAGCGCGTCGAGCGAGACGGCGCCGTCGCCGCCGCCGACCATGCGCGAGCGCGTGCAGAAGCGGCAGTAGACGGCGCAGCGGTCGGTCGCCAGGAGCAGCACGCGGTCCGGGTACCGCTGCACCAGGTGCGGCGCGACCTCGTGCGCCACCTCGCCCAGCGGATCGGCCAGGTCGCCGGGCACCTCGTCGGCCTCGCGCGCGTGCGGGACGCACTGGCGGCGGATGGGACAGCAAGGCTCCTCGCGGTCGACGAGCGACAGGTAGTAGGGCGTGACCCGAAGCGGCAGCCCCTGGCTCTCGGCGCGGCGTGCCCCCTCGAGCTCGCGCGCCTCGAGCGGCAGCGCGCGCGCCAGCTCGTCCACCGAGCCGACTGCGTGACGCAGCTGCCAGCGCCAGTCGCGCCACTCGGCCGG
>DASVWO010000313.1:0-2270 GCA_036393165.1 Polyangiaceae bacterium
GGGTGTAGTGTATTCGGGCTCACGGAGACACATCCTCCGCGACCTGCGCCGCAGGGCGATGGCCGGCATCCAGTGCGTGGATGTCCGGTCGTCGTGCGTTCCCTGCGTCGCTTCAATCACGGCGACGACCAGCATGGCGCCGCCTCACGCCGCGCGCAAGTCGGCGCGAGGCCGGTTCATGCAACACCCCGAAGCTCGATGTACCCTGCGCCCGTGCCCTCCAACGCTGGAGCACAGGGGCTCCCCCCACACCCCCCACCCAAACATCAGATGGGAACGGCGCGGGTGGCGATCGCGGCCAGCATGCGGCCGCTGTTCGCGCCGTCGCGGCGGAAGGAGTGGAAGCGCTCGGGCTCGTGCTTCGTGCAGCCGGGGACGTCGTCGATGGCCTCGTCCGTCAGGCCGAGAGCGCGGAGCTGAGCACGCACCGCGGCTCGCAGGTCGACGTACGCTTTCTCCCCGGCGCGCCGCGTCACGAAGCCGATGCGGTCGCTGACGTCGGCGCCGACCTCGAAGCAGCAGGCGCCGATGCACGGCCCGATGGCCGCGAGCAGCGTGCCCCGGCCGAGCGACTCGACCCCGGCCGCGATGACACCCGCGACGACACCACGCCATCCCGCGTGGACCGCAGCGACGCCGCCCGTATCGGTGCGCGCGACGAGCACCGGGACGCAGTCGGCGACCCGCACGCCGACTGCGACCACTCGCCCACTGGGAGGAGCGACGAGCGCGTCCGCCTCCTGTCCTTCCGCCTCGGAAGCGAGCACGGCGCGCGCGCCGTGCACCTGCTTGACCTGCACGATCCCGGCGGCGCCCAGCGCAGCCGCGAGCTCCGCGTCGCCCACGTCACGCGTCGGGAATGCATGGGAAAAGCCGGCACGTGCGAGCAGTGGGGAGCGCAGGATCGGCACGGCGACGGATGATGCCGCGTACCGACTCGTGGTACCACTGCCATGGCGAACCATGCGCCCGGCGGACCCGTTCATCGGACGCGACATCCTGAACGGACAGTTCCAGATCCTCCAGAAGATCGGGTCCGGCGGGATGGGCGCCGTCTACAAGGCGCTCCAGCCGGAGATGAACCGGATGGTGGGGGTCAAGATCCTCCACCCGAAGCTCGCCAACCGGAAGGATCTCGTCTCGCGCTTCCGCCGCGAGGCGCGCGCGATGAGCCAGCTCACGCACCCGAACACCGTGAAGGTGTTCATGTTCGGCGAGCTCGATGACGGCTCGCTCTACATCATCATGGAGTTCCTCGAGGGGCGGAACCTCAACCAGACGGTCCGCGCCGAGGGGCCATTCGCGATGGAGCGCGCGCTACCGGTGCTCATCGCCACGTGCGGCTCGCTCGACGAGGCGCACAAGGCCGGCATCATCCACCGCGACCTCAAGCCGGAGAACATCTTCCTCGTGCAGTCGGGCGGGCTGAAGGACTTCCCGAAGCTGCTCGACTTTGGCCTCGCGAAGGTCGGCGAGCGCCAGATGCGTCCCGGCTCGGTCATCCTCACGCAGGAGGGGATGGTCTTCGGCACGCCCGAGTTCATGAGCCCCGAGCAGGCGCAGGGGAAGCAGCTCACGCCGGCGAGCGACATCTACTCGCTCGCGACCATCCTCTACGAGGTGCTCACGGGCAAGCTGCCCTTCGATGCGAAGAGCGCGATGGACTACATCCAGCTCCACGTCACGGGGAAGCCCATCGCGCTCAACCAGCGCGTGCCGGGGAGGACGTTCCCGGCGCTCCTCGAGCAGATCATCGACCGCGCCCTCGCCAAGCGCCCCGAGGACCGGTACTCGACGGCGGCCGACTTCGGGGCCGCGCTGCAGCACGTGATGCAGGGGGCGACTCAGCTCCCGCCGGCGCTGGCCAACGCGCGCGTGCTCGAGCCCCCGACGTCGCCGATGGCCTTCACGCCCGCGCCGTCGCCGAACACGCCGCAGCCCGCGCTGGCGACCAACGGCCATGGATCGGCCATGCCCATGACGCCGACGCCGCCGCCCGCACAGGCAGCTCCTGCGGTCGCGCCGAAGACGAACATCGGTCTGCTCGTGGGCGTCGCGATCGCGTTCCTCCTCATCGGCGTCGTGATGGCGCCGGCCATCGCGAAGCTCGTGGCCAGGTGAACGCCAGTAAGACGAGAGGAGAGGAAAAGAAGATCAGAAGATCAAAAGATCAAGAAGGGGGTTGGGTTGGACACCATCCATACCCACACCTCCTGGAGGGGGAGATGTCAAAGGCACACGTCTCCTTCCCCGAGATCGGCCTCACATCG
>DASVWO010000314.1:0-3496 GCA_036393165.1 Polyangiaceae bacterium
GCTCGGCCGCGGCGCGCCGATCATCGGTGCTGCTCCCGTCATTTCTTCTTTAGCCGCCGCTCTTCCCGCGCCCGCTCCGTCTCCGGTGCCGCCGCCGCGCGAACCCACGGCCGCGCTCACGCTCGAGCGGCGGGGTGAGGAGGTGGTGTGCACGGTCGCCGATCGCGGCGGGGACCGCATCTACCGCGTGCGCTCTCTCGCGAAGAATCTCTCGCCCGATGCGCTGCGTGTGAATCTCGTGGCCAAGCGCGGCGAGGGCGAGACGGCCGGCGTGCACGTCGATACGCTCGACCTCTATGTGGCGCGCGCTCGCAACCTCTTCATCGCGCAGGCAGCGACGGAACTCGGGGTGAGTGAGGCAGTGATCAAGCGCGACGTCGGCGCGGTGATCCTCGCCCTCGAAGCGCTCGTTGCCGAGCAGATCGCGGCGACTCTGCATCCGTCAGCGCCGACAACGGTGGTGCCGGCGATGAGCGAGGCGGAGCGCGTGGCCGCGCTCGCGCTGCTCGGCGATCCGGCGTTGCTCGATCGCATCCTCGCCGACTTCGAACGCGTGGGTGTGGTCGGTGAGGAGACGAACAAGCTCGTGGGCTATCTCGCGGCGGTGTCGCGGAAGCTACCCGAGCCCTTGGCGGTCATCATCCAGAGCGCCTCGGCGGCCGGGAAGACCTCGCTCATGGACGCGATCCTGGCCTTCGTCCCGCCCGAGGAACGCGTGCAGTACTCCGCGATGACCGGCCAGGCGCTCTTTTATCTCGGCGAAACGGACCTGAAGCACAAGGTGCTCGCCGTCGTCGAGGAGGAAGGCGCCGAGCGCGCCTCGTACGCCTTGAAGCTCCTCCAGAGCGAGGGCGAGCTCACGATCGCCTCGACCGGCAAGGATCCGCAAAGTGGCAAGCTCGTGACCCACGAGTACCGCGTCGAGGGGCCGGTGATGATCATGCTCACCACGACGGCGATCGAGCTCGATGAGGAACTCGTCAATCGCGCCCTCGTCCTCACGGTGGACGAGACCCCCGCCCAGACGCGCGCCATCCACGATCGGCAGCGCGCGCGACGGACGCTCGACGGGCTGCTCGCCAACGTCGAGCGGAGCGAGGTCTTGGCCCTCCACCGGAACGCGCAGCGCCTCCTGGCGCCGGTCCACGTGGTGAATCCGTACGCGCGCGAACTCACCTTTCTCGACGCGCGCACGCGCACGCGGCGCGATCACGAGAAGTACCTCACGCTGATCGACACCGTGGCCTTCCTCCACCAGCACCAGCGCGAGCACCAGACCGTCGAGCGCAGCGGGCGCACGCTCTCCTACATCGAAGTCACGCGCGACGATATCAGGGTCGCCAACCGCCTCGCGGCAGCCGTGCTCGGCCGCTCGCTCGACGATCTCCCGCCACAGGCGCGGAAGCTGCTCGCGCTGCTCACGCAGATGGTGCAGGCGATCGCCACACGCGACCGCGTGGACGTGCACGCGGTCCGCTTCACCCGGCGCACGGTGCGCCACTGCACGGGCTGGACGGACTTCCAGGTGCGCGCACACCTGGGCCAGCTCCAATCGCTGGAATACGTCCTCGCGCATCACGGCATGCGCGGCCAGCGCTACGTCTACGAGCTCGTGTATCTCGACACGGACCCGGCCGATCGTACGTCAGCCGATGCGTGCGCGGCGGCGCTGAGCGCGCTCAAGCTGCGGCAGTATGGCGGCGACGTCGAGGGGTCGAGCATCGACGTCGAGCATCAGCATCGGGAGACCGAGGGGTGTTTGAGCCCCGATCGAGCCCCCGTCGAGGCCCCGGTGCGCACGACGGACATCGCGCCGATCGTGCGCGTCGACAGTGAATTAGTCGACGCGGCAGCGCGCACCGCCACGAACACCACTACTGGGGCACGCCGCGGCGCGCGTCGTACCGTCGTGGACGATCAGGCAGGTGACGGGTGAGCGCGCTGGCCTCGCTCATCAGGGCGTACTTTGCCTCTCGGGAGGCGCAGGGCTACGCGGCGAGCACGCTCGATGGCCGGCGCCGGCACCTTACGGAATTCCTCGCCTGGTGCGACGCGCGCGGCCTCGTCGCCCCCGACGAGCTCACGCCCGGCGTGCTGGAGCGCTATCGCCAGTGGCTCGCGCATCGGCGCCAGGACACCGGTGCGGCGGACGGCCGTCCGCTCACGTGGGCGACGCAAGCGAACAAACTCACCGCCGTGCGGATGCTCCTGGCGTGGGCCGCGCGATCGAAGCGCATCACGGTGAATCCGGCCGCCGAACTCGAGATGCCCAAGCTCCCCAAACGCCTCCCGCGCGCCGTGCTCACGGCGAGCGAAACGGAACGCGCGCTCGCGCAGCCAAATCTGGAAACCGCGCTCGGCCTCCGCGACCGCGCGATCCTGGAAGTGCTCTACTCGACCGGCATCCGCCGCATGGAGCTCGTCGGCCTCGACTGCACCGACATGGACCCCGAACGCGGCACGCTCTTCGTCCGCGAGGGCAAGGGCAAGAAAGATCGCGTGGTGCCGATCGGCGAGCGCGCCGTGCGCTGGACGCTCCGCTATCTCGACCAGGTGCGGCCTCGCTTGATCGAGCGCGCGGCCCGGCGCGCCGTGTCGGGTCGCAGTCCGAGCGCGCTGTTTCTCAGTGCGCGCGGGACGCGCGTGCGCGCGACCAAGCTCACCGCGCGCTTGCATCGCTATCTCGTCAAGGCCGGGATCACGAAGCCCGGCAGCGTCCACATCTTCCGCCACACGATGGCCACGCTCATGCACGACGCCGGCGCCGATATCCGTGACTTGCAGGAGATCCTCGGCCACGCCCAGCTCTCGACGACCGAGATCTACACCCACGTCTCGATCGAACGCCTCAAAGCCGTCCACGCACGGACGCACCCGGCGCATCTGGACCATCCGAGCGTGCATGCGTCCGTCGATCCGCTCACGGTGTGCCCGTCGCGCGCGGGGGCGCCCGCGCCTCTTTTCTTAGCTGCTGGTGTAGCTGCTGAGGGAGCGGCGGCGATTGCCACAGCGCTCGAACCAGCGGCTGTGCCCGCAGATGGGCCGCGCGAGGAGCAGCGGTGACGACCGGCTCGATGACCGGCTCGATGGGGTCGTGCGCGCTCACGCGCACTCACGCGCGCTCGGCTCTCTCCCCCGTCCATCTGCTCCCTTGCACTGGGGTCCCATACCACCACCCTCTCCCGTCGGCCCCCGAAACATCGCATCATGGGCTCGACCGTCAAACTACGACGACTGCCGGAAACGCGGAGCAGCTAAAGAGAAACCCATCAGCGACTTGGACCACCGCGACGTACGACGTCCTTCGGAAGGGATCACTTCACCCAGGAAGACCCCTTGGGGCTCGGCGGCGGGCTCAATGTCTATGGGTTCGCCAATGGGGACCCAGTCACGTATTCCGATCCTTTTGGATTGTGTCCGAAGGAACAACGGGGCAATTGCACGCAGGCGGATGTCAGCGGTGCCGACGTCAAAGCCAAACTTGCTCTCGCTGCTG
>DASVWO010000315.1:0-10006 GCA_036393165.1 Polyangiaceae bacterium
CCGTCGGGATCGTCGAGGACTTCGAGGCGAACATCCGCGAGGAGCTCGACTTCCGGCGCGAGGCCGCGAACATGGCGGAGTTCAACCGCATCATGGTCGAGCACGGCCACTCCGAGGTGGTCGCGCCGAAGGTCGTCGACGCGCTGACGACGCGCCGGGTGCTCGTGATGGAGCGCTTCTACGGCCACCGCGTCGACGACGTCGAGCAGCTCCGCGCGTCGAACGTCGACGGGGAGGAGAAGCTCCTCGCCGGGATGCGCGCCTGGTTCCGCTGCATGATCCTGCACGGCTTCTTCCACGGCGACGTGCACGCGGGGAACCTCATGGCCCTCGCCGACGGGCGCATCGGCTTCCTCGACTTCGGCATCGTCGGCCGCTTCCCGCGCGAGCGGCGCGAGCAGGTCACCGACTACCTGTTGGCGTTCGCATCGGGCGACTTCCGCCGGCTCGCCGAGGTGATGGCGGCGATGGGCGCGGTCGGCGGCCACGTCGATCTCGATGCGCTCGCCAAGGATCTCGCGGCGGCGTACGAGCCCCTGCTCGGGAGCGAGCTGGCGGCCATCAAGTACGCCGACCTGATCCCGGCCATCCTTCGGACCTCCGTTCGCCACGGCATGCGCATGCCGCGTGACTTCGTGCTCGTGACGAAGCAGATGCTCTATTTCGACCGGTACGCGAAACTTCTCGCTCCGCGGCTCAACGTGTTCAAGGATCCGCGGATCGTCGCGGCGCTCGCGATGGACGTGATGCAGGCGCGGATGCAGGGGACGTGAGTCTCGACGGGCACGGACGTTGCTGTACAACGTCGGCGTGACAAGCCTGTCGCGCCCCCTCTGTTCCCTCCTCGGAGTCTTCGTTCTCGCCGGTTGCTCGTCGTCCAGCGGCAGCAGCGCATCGCCCGAAGGAGGCACGCCGGCCGACGGCGCGGCGGACGTCCCGCTGTCTCCCGACGGAGGCGGACCGGCGGAAGCAGCGCCTCCCGACGCGGGAGCCGATGCCGACGGCGGCTTCGTCGAGGCGCCCCACGCCGCGTTCCCGCAGATCCCGAACAACGGCGGGCCGGTCGTCGCGGCGCCGAAGCTCGTGACGATCACCTTCGCCGGCTACTCGCAGGACGCCACGATGAAGTCGTTCGGTGACTGGATCGCCGGCTCGAGCTGGCTCACGCAGGTCGGCAAGGATTACGGCGTGGGGGCCGGCACGCACGCGGCGCACGTCGTGCTGCAGATGGCTGCGCCGACGAACCCGACCGACCTCGACACGCAGGCGCTCATCGAGCAGAAGATCGGCGACGGCACGCTGCCGTCGGCGTTCGACGTCGACGGCGGAACCGACGCGGGCGCCGCGGCCGACGCAGGGTCCGGCGTGGCGGGCGGGTACGTCTACGTCCTCTTCTACCCGCAGGGCACGACCGCCGGGAGCTTCCTCGGCGGGCCGGACACGTGCACGAACCTCGGGGGCGGCCACTTCATCGGCGGCTACCACTGGGAGACGCAAAGCGGCGCGTACCACGTGCCCTACGCGGTGGTTCCGCAGTGCAGCGACACGACGGGTGTGGAGCTCGCGTCGGACATCGAGGCGTCCGCCTCGCACGAGATCATGGAGGCGTCGACCGACCCGTTCCCGTACACGAGCACGGCGTTCGACATCATCGACCCGAACAACGCGTGGGGCGGCACGGGCGGCGAGGTGGCCGACCTGTGCGAGGGACAGACGATGCAGCAGAACGGGTTCTCCGTGCAGCGCATCTGGTCGAACACCGCGGCCGCCGCCGATGCCCCTCCGTGCATCCCCGCGCCCCCCGCGGGCTTCTACGACGTGTCCCCGTCGCCGAACACGACGCAGATGGTGGCCGCCGGCGCGAGCGCGACCTTCACGCTGACCGGCTTCTCGACGGCTCCGATGCCCCCGTGGAGCCTCACCGCGTTCCCCGGGTACTCCACCTTCACGCCGACGCTCGACCTCAGCGCCACCACGATCGGCAACGGCCAGACGGCGACGCTCAAGGTGACCGTGCCCGCCGGCACCCCATCGCAGGGCTACGCCTCGGTGTTCGTCTCGTGCTCGCGCGCCCCGGACGACTTCAACTACTGGCTCGTCGCGGTCGCGGTGCCGTGACGGCGAAGAGGATCAAGGCGACGTCGCGTTCGCCTGAGCGCCGACCCACCCCTCGATCTCGTCGCGCGCCGCCTTGAGGCCACTGGTCTTCGGCGCCAGCTCGACGTAAGCCGCGAGCGCGTTGCGCGCCAGATCGATGGCGTGCACGCGATCCGTGCTCTTCGGCTTGCCGCTCGCCCAGAGGACGCGCGCGGTCGCGAACTCGAGGTCCGCGCGCATCGTGGGCGACAGCTGCGCGTCCTTCGCCGTCTCGAGCGCCTCCTCGAGCACCTTGCGCGCTTCGCCCACGTCGTGATGGTCGAGCAGCGCCTTGCCCAGCTCGAGCCTCGCCGAGACGACGTCGGGGTGCACCGCCGGCAGGTCGTGCAGCTCGGCGGCCACCGCCTCCCGGTAGTGCGGGATCGCGCGCGCCGGGTGGCCGGACGCGGCGTCGATCATCGCCGTCGTCTCCAGCACGTCGGACTCGTCGGCGCCGAGGGACTGCGCGAGCGCGAGCTCGGCGCGCGCCGCCTCGTATCGCTTCGCGCCGATGAGCGCGAACGCCGTGTAGAGGTGGTCGCGCGAGAGCAGGGCCGGCTCGTCGGCCGCCACCTGCTGCATCGCCTTCAGCGCCTCGCCGCACGTCGCCATCGCCGCGTCCGGATCCCCCGAGTCGACCTGCGCCTTGCACTCGTACATGCGCATCTCCAGCGTGCGCGGGTGCGCCGGGCCGTACGTCTTCAGCGCGAACTCGTAGCCGCGGTGCACGTAGTCGAGGCCGCGCTCGTACTGGGCGGCGTCCACCGCCGCGAGGCCCAGCGTCGTCAGCTCCCACTCGTCGAGCGGCCGGGTCGGCTCCACCTGCGCCGCGTGGTGCTCGAGGCACGCGAGGCGGTCGATCAGCTTGCCCAGGTTGTAGAGCGCGACGCACCGCGTGTGGTCGAGGAAGCTCTGGAGCTTCACGTCGGGCGCCCCGCGGTCGATCGCCGACTGCGCGACGGCGGCCCACGTGTCGAACTCCGCCGGCTGGTGCGCGTAGATGTACTCCTGCGCGAGCCTCACCGCCGCGAGCTTGAGGATGCCGTCGTCGCGCGACGCGAGCGCCTCCTCGAAGGCGTCGCGGAAGGCGGGGACCGACTTCTCCTCGTCCGAGAGATCCGCGAAGGCCCGCCCGCGCCAGAGGTTCACGCGCGCGAGCAGCGGGACGTAGCCGACGTGTCGCGCGTCCGCGAGGAGCGCGTCGCCCTGCGAGGCCGCGTCCGCCGCCTTGCCGACCGCGTAGGCGGCCATGACGCCCGCGAGGCGCTGCTCGAGCGCGTCCAGCTGCGACCGCACCGCCGGATCCTTCGGGACGGGCACGGGCGCGCGAAGCGCCGCCACGTCGGCGCAGTCGTCGATCGAGGAGAGCGACTTCGTGGCGTTCGGGGCCTCCTTCACCGTGTCCGCGTCCGCGCGTCCGAGCACCTCGACGAGGGCATCCACCTCGCGCCAGCGCTGCTCGTAGCAGGCGGTGCGCAGGTCGAGCGCTTCCTCGGACTGCTCGCCGCGCACGCGCGTCGCCGTGCATGCGTCGTCCGCCCCGCGCGCCAGCTTCGCCGTGTAGTCGTCGAGCGCCTGCGAGACGGCGGTGGCCGCGGCGTCCGCGTACGGCAGCTTCGTCGCGGCGAAGGCCGTGCGCACCTTGTCCCTTCCGTGTGCTCCCCAGACGGCGTCGAGGCGGGTGGCCCCACCGTGGCACATCGCGCGCGTGTCGCGCGTCGGACGGGCGAAACCGACGGTGATCGCCGCCGCCGCGACCACCGCCGTCGCGGCCACCCCCGCGCGCCGCCACGGCCGCCAGGGATCGCGCCGCAGCTCGGCGAGCATCGCGTCCATGCTCGGCCAGCGGTCGCCGGGATCGTGAGCGAGCGCCTTGAACACGGTGCGCTGGATGTGTCGCGGCACGCCCGCGTTGCGCGGCGGGGTCCTGGGCCGCAGGAGCGTCGTGTCGGTGATGGACGCCGCCGTCATGGTGCGCTCCCGCGAGCCGGCGGACTGCGGTCGAGCGGGCGCCTCGAACGGGCGCATGCCGTAGAGCGCCTCGTAGAGCGTGATCCCGAAGGCGAAGAGGTCGGCGCGCGCGTCGATCGGATCGCGTCGCACCTGCTCCGGCGCCATGTACGCGGGCGTGCCGATGAGCTGATCGGCGCGAGTGACCAGCGCATCGGCCGACGCGAGCGCGCGGCCCGACGACGAGGACGACGGGGGTGACGCCGAGGACGGCGGGATCGAGTCGCTCGGATTCGACGGGACGATGCTCCCGTCGAGCACGCCCGCCAGGCGCGCGAGGCCGAAGTCGAGCACGCGCACGCGCCCGTCGTCGCCGAGGAGCACGTTGTCCGGCTTGAAGTCGCGGTGGATGAGGCCCCGCGCGTGCGCGGCGGCGAGCCCCTGGCCCGCGTCGATCATGACGGAGAGGACCTGGCGCCACGGCGGCTTGCTCCGCAGCCACCGCCGCAGGGTCTTGCCCTCGACGTACTCCATCGCCACGAACGCCTGCCCGCCCACCATGCCCGCGTCGTAGACGGGCACCACGTTCGGGTGAGACAGCTGCGCGAGCGCCTGCGCCTCGCGCCGCAACCGGCGCGCTCCCTCCGAACCGACGCGCACGCGCATCAGCTTGAGCGCCACGTCGCGATCGAGCTCCGGATCGTGCGCGAGGTAGACGTAGCTCATCCCGCCCTCGCCGATGACACCGAGGATCTCGTAACGCCCGACGCGATCGCCGATGCCGACGCTCGGCCCGCCCTCGCGCGGCGCCGGACCGCTCCCCACCTCGCGTTCGGTTCGCTCGCCGCCGCCCGCGGGATCGTCAGGCACGGGGGGGACCCATACCCGAAAGGATACGCCGCAGCGCATCGGGCAAGATCACGTACGCCGGGTACGCGCCCAGGACGAGCGCGTCGCCTCCTGCGACCGCCACGGGATCACGGGGCGTCAGCTTGCGCGAGTTGACCCACGTGCCGTTGTGCGAGCCGTTGTCACGGATGCGCCAGCCGGCGTGCGGCGCGGCGGACGGGTCGTGCTCGAGCACCGCATGGGTCTTGGACACGCTGGCGTCGCGCAGCACGACGTCGCACGTGGAGGCCCGGCCCACGAAGATGAAGTTCTCGTACGGGTTGCGCCCGGACTTCACGAGTGGGGCGACGTAGGTCTCGTCGAGCACCACGTCGGCGAGCGGCGGCAGGGGTGGTGCTGACCGCACGGCATCGCGCGTCGCCGTGCGGTACTCGGCGGCCGCCGCGCGCGCGGCGCCGTGCAGGCCCACGAGGAGGACCGGTACGACCAGCGCTCGGAGCTCCGCGGCACCCTCGGGCGACCGGAGCTCGGCGATGCGCTTCACGATCTTTCAATCTCCGCGCTGCGCACGAGCCCGTCAAGTCGGCCAGGGAAGGTCGGCCGCCGGCGGCCCGTAGAAGCAGCGGTGAGAGCCTGTCTTCCGCGAACGTCTGCTTCGATCTTCGTCGTCGGTGCCTGTCTCCTCGCGCTGGCGTGCAGCGGGGCTTCGAGCTCCCTGGGCTCTCACGACGGCGGAGCAGACGGGCCGAGCGGCGCGTCGAGCAGCGGAGGCTCGGGGGGATCGAGCGGAAGCAGTGGAGGCGGCAGCGGTGGGAGCAGCAGCGGCAGCGGCGGTGGAAGCGGAGGGACCGCGAGCTCGAGTGGCGGCAGCAGCGGCGGAGACGCGTCCGACGGGTGCCCGCCGTGCGACCCGGGCAACGTGAACCTGCCGGGCGGTCACTGCGACCTCGATTGCAGCGGCTCGCCCAAACCCCCCGGCCCGTGTGACGCATCGCTCGCCGCCGCGGGACCTGCGGCCGACTTCGCGAAGGCCCTCGGCATCTGCCAGATGGCGACGAACGACAAGTGGGGGCTCGTGTCGGCCACCTACACGCAGGGCTACGGCAGCAACGCCATGCCCGCGGCGGGACAGCACGCGCTCCTGCCGGCGTTCGGAGCCCAGATCAAGCCGCGAGAGGGAAAGGCGCTCGCGGTGCTCAGCTCGGGCTACGCCTTCTCCTGCGACGACCCTTCGCCGACCGCCACCTGCGCGGCGAGCGGAACGGGAGATCCCTACTTCAAGGGCGCGCAGGCGGGCATGACCGGCGTCGGCGCGGCGCCGCCGGGATACCCGAAGGCGACCGGCGCCTGCGCCGTGGCGAGCACCGTCTACGACGTGATGGGGGTGACGCTGCAGATCAAGACGCCGAAGAACGTGGCGGGCTTCTCGTTCGCCTCGGACTTCTTCTCGAGCGAGTGGCCCGAGTACGTCTGCTCGACGTTCAACGACGCGTTCGTCGTCTGGCTCGAGTCGCAGGCCTGGGGAGGCGCCAACGGGAGCGGCGACCTGAATCTCGTGTTCGATTCGGCGAACAACGACATCAGCGTGAACAGCCCGTTCCTCGACGAATGCACGCCGGGGACGCCGACCGGCTGCACGGGGACGGCCACCGGCACGGCCACGTGCATGGGCGGTCCGAACGCGCTGCAGGGCACGGGCTACTACAACCTCGGCACCTACTGCACCACGCAGAGCACCGGCGGCGGCGCCACCGGCTGGCTCACGACGACGGCTCCGGTGAAGGGCGGCGAGACCATCACGCTGCAGTTCATCGTCTGGGACACGGGCGATGCGAACTGGGACTCGAGCGTGCTCGTCGACGACTTCCAGTGGAGCGGCACGCCCGAGCCCGTCCACACGGTGCACGCTCCCTGAGCGCTTCCCTCGGTGCTTGACCGCCCCTAGATTCGCGGGACCATGCCCGACGCGTTCTACGAGGCCCTCTCGGAGACGCGCTTCCGCCCGACGAGCGCCACCGTGGGGCCGTGGGGCCCGACGCTGTCGCATGGCAGCCCGCCCGCGGCGCTCCTCCTCCGCGCCATCGAGCGCGCGTTCCCCCGGGACGACGCGAGGGTCGCGCGCATCGCGTACGACTTCTTCGGCCCGGTCCCGGTCGCCGAGCTCGAGATCGCGACCGAGATGGTTCGCCCGGGCGCGCGCATCGAGCTGACGCGCGCGCGGCTATCGAGTGGCGGCAAGACCGTGATGACTGCCTCCGCGTGGCGCATCGCGGTGGCGCCCGCCCGCGTCCCGGAGGTGCGCGACGCGCGCGCCGTGCCCGCCCTGCCGCCGCCGCAGAACCTGCCGCTCTTCGTCGACGTGCCGACCTTCGGCTACGGCGAGGCGCTCGACTGGCGCTTCGTCGAGGGCCGCTTCGACCGCCTGGGTCCGGCGACGGTGTACGCGCGCCCGAAGGTGCCCCTCGTCACGGGGGAAACCGTCTCGCCCCTAGGCCGGCTGCTCCTCATGGTCGACTCGGCCAACGGCGTCAGCGCCGAGCTCCAGCCGTCGCAGTTCACCTTCGTGCCCGTCGAGCTGACGGTGAGCGTCTCGCGCCACCCGAAGACCGAGTGGGTCGGCATGAGCGCGCGCACGACCATCGATCCCGACGGCGTGGGCCACACCCGGGCCGACCTCTTCGACGAGGCGGGTTACATCGGCACCGCGCTTCAGACGCTGTTCGTCGCACCGCGTTGACACTGCGCGGCCTTTCCCCTAGGTGCGATTGACGCCTATGGCCGCGTCTCGACCCCTCACGCGAAGCGAGTCCGGCAAGGTCAGGCGCGTCGCGGTCGTCGGCGGCGGCCTCGCGGGGCTGATGACCGTCATCAAGCTGTGCGAGGCCGGCGTCCCGGTCGACCTCTTCTCGCTCGTGCCGGTGAAGCGGTCGCACTCGGTGTGCGCGCAGGGCGGCATCAACGCCAGCGTGAACACCAAGGGCGAGGGCGACTCGCCGCAGGTGCACCTGGAGGAGACCGTCTACGGCGCCGACTTCCTGTCAAACCAGCCGCCGGTGAAGGGCATGTGCGACGCGGCGCCGGGCATCGTCTACCTGCTCGACCGCATGGGCGTGCCCTTCAACCGCACGCCCGAGGGGCTGCTCGACTTCCGGCGCTTCGGGGGCACGCTCTTTCACCGCACCGCGTTCGCCGGCGCCACCACCGGGCAGCAGCTCCTCTACGCGCTCGACGAGCAGGTGCGGCGCTGGGAGACGCAGGACGTCGAGGACGACAAGGGCGAGCGCGTCCCCGGCGAGAGGATGGTGCGCAAGTTCGAGTGGTGGGACTTCCTCGCGCTCGTCGTCGACGATGCGGGCGTCTGCCGCGGGATCGTCGCGCAGGACCTCAAGACGATGGCGATCCGCTCGTTCCCGGGCGACGCCGTGTGCCTCGCGACGGGCGGCTGCGGCATCATCTTCGGCCGGTCCACCAACAGCGTGATCAACACCGGCACCGCGTCGAGCGAGGCGTACCAGCAGGGGGCCTGCTACGCGAACGGCGAGTTCATCCAGGTGCATCCCACCGCGATCCCGGGGGCCGACAAGCTGCGGCTCATCTCGGAGAGCGTGCGCGGCGAGGGCGGGCGCGTCTGGATCCCGCGCGATGCAAAGGAGCAGCGCGCGGGACGCGACGTGCCCGAGAGCGCGAGAGACTACTTCCTCGAGGAGAAGTACCCGGGCTACGGCAACCTCGTTCCCCGCGACATCGCGAGCCGCGAGATCTTCAAGAAGTGCTTCCACGAGAAGCGCGGCGTGTACAGCACCGAGACGGGGCGCAACGAGAACGAGGTGTACCTCGACGTCACCCACATGCCGCGCGAGACGCTGCGAAAGAAGCTCGCGGGGGTGCTCGAGATCTACGAGAAGTTCGTCGGCGAGGACCCGTACACGAATCCGATGCGCGTCTTCCCCGCGGTCCACTACTCGATGGGCGGGCTGTGGGTCGATTTCGAACGCGCCGAGAACGGCTCGCTGGTGGCCGGCTCTCCGCGCAACCAGGCGACGTGCATCCCGGGGCTCTACGCCGTGGGCGAGGTCGATTACCAGTACCACGGCGCCAACCGGCTCGGCGCCAACTCACTCCTGTCGTGCATCTACGCCGGGATGATCGGCGGGCCCGCCATGGCCAGCTACCGCAAGGGGCTCGCGCGCAGCTCGTGGGACCTGCCGTCGTCGCTCTTCGACAAGGCGCAGAAGCGGGAGGAGAAGCGCTTCGAGGCCATCCTCGCCATGAACGGCGACGAGAACGCCTACGCCCTGCACGCCGAGCTGTCCGAGACGATGCTCCGCGACTGCACGATCGAGAGGCACGACGCCACGCTCGACAAGGTGATCGCGAAGATCGAGGAGATCGCCGAGCGGTCCGCGCGTATCGGCGTGACCGACGCTTCCACGGGACGGATGAACCAGGGCGCGCAGTACGTGCGGCACCTGAAGAACATGATCGTGCTCGCGCGGGTGATCGCCACCGGTGCGCGACGGCGCGACGAGTCGCGCGGAGCCCACTTCAAGCCCGAGAAGCCGCAACGTGACGACGCCGCCTGGCTCCGCACGACGCTCGCGTTCCACGAAGGCGGCGGCGAAGGTTCTCGTGATGGCGTGCGCTTCGTCCGCGAGCTCGACTACGACCTTCTCGGCCAGCGCATCCACGTGACTGACGCGGTGGACGTCTCGCTCGTTCGCCCCCGCGCGCGCAAGTACGAGACGGCGGGGGCGACCCATGGCTGACAAGCGCGGTCGTGTCGTCAGGCTGCGTGTCCTTCGCCAGGACGGCCCCGGGCAGAAGAGTTACTGGCAGGACTTCGAGGTCCCCTGGCAGCCGCACATGAACGTGATCAGCGCGCTCATGGAGATCCAGAAGCGTCCGGTCACCGCGAGCGGCGAGAAGACCACGCCGGTGGTCTGGGAGTGCGTCTGCCTCGAAGAGGTGTGCGGCTCGTGCACGATGCTCGTCGACGGGCGCGTGCGCCAGTCGTGCAGCGCGATGATCGACCGGATCGCACCGCAGAAGGAGGGCACCTCGCGCGTCATCG
>DASVWO010000316.1:0-25836 GCA_036393165.1 Polyangiaceae bacterium
GACCAGTGCACGTCGCCCGACGCGGCCGCCGACTGAGCGTGGAACCATCCCCGAACACGCCTGTCCCCGGACACCGGCGGGCCAGTGACCCGCGTTGACGGACGCCGCGCCTCCGTGGTCCGCTCGCGAGCCCTTGACCGAGAAGCTCGCGCCCGACGCCGCGCAGCCCGCGGCTCCGCTCATCGGCACCGACGTCCTCGGTCGCCCGCTGACGGCCGACGAGAAGAAGCACTGGGACAGGGTCCTCCGGCAGCACGACTTCAACGGCGCGCGCCGCTACGCGCTGCTCTTCGGCCAGCGTCTGACGCGAAACGTCGCTCGCTCGGAGGACCTCGTGGGTCGCGCTTGCCTGCGCCTCGTGCGCTGGGGTTGGGACCCGAGCGAGGTCACGCTCGCCAAGCGCCTCTGCCGCCTCGTGTGGAGCGAGTGGACGCACGAGAAGAAGGAGGACCGGCGCCGACACAAGGCCGAGGAGAAGTTCCTCGCCGAGATGGCGGTGCACGAGGGCACGCACTCGCGGTCGACCGAGGAGTACACGACGCGGCTCGATGAGGAGAGGGAAGACGAGCAGCACGCCAAACGTCAGATCGAGCGCTTGCGCGCCGAGTTCGTGAAGAAGAGCGACGCCGTCAATCTGGAGTGGCTCCAGTTCACGCTCGAGGGCGAGGAGGACCTCGCCGTCATGGCGAAGAAGACGGGCCGCGACGTGCAAGAGTTCTACGCGGCCGCCAAGCGGCGCAACACCGTCGTGAACGACCTGCTGGCGGAGGCCAACGGCGTGAAGCATGCTCCCGGGGAGAAACAGCGATGACAAGGCCCACGGCTGCGCAAGTGTGGCGACGGCTCGTCGAGGAGGCGGGCGAGGACCAGATCGCCGCCGTCCTGAGCATGAGCCAGGAGCAGGTCGACGCGGAGCTCGCGGGGGCAGGGCTCGACCTCCAGACGGAGCGGCAGAAAGCGGACAGATTCCTCGAGGATCTCTTGAGCGGCGCGCTCGACGAGAGCCCGAGCTCCGTGCCGACGAGCGCAGTCGTCGCCATCGCGCAGCCGCAGCACCGGCCCGAGCCCTGGCACCGCCGTCGACCGCGCACCGCGCTGGTGCTGCTGGTCGCGGCCACCGCGGGCATCGCCGCCGGCGCGACCTACGTGGCGATGCACCAGGAGCCGGCCCCCGCGCCGTCTTCGCCGCCGCCTCCAGAGCCCGCGCCTGCGCCTTCGCCGACGGCATCCGTCATCCCGGATCTCGTCGCGGCGGCCGACTGGCGCAGCAAGGCGGTCGCGGCCTGCGACGCGAAGGACTTCGAGACGTGCCTCGCCGATCTCGACATCGCGCGCGCCCTCGACCCCGACGGTGACGATACCCCGCTCGTCGCGCGCACCCGCGACCGCGCCATCAAGGGCGTCCTCGAGAAGAGGCCCCCGAAGCCCCCGAAGCCCTACTAGGCGTCGGCTCCCGTACACCGTAGACGGAATCGAATCTTTTTTTGGGTCGTAACGACGCGAGATCGTTCGATCTCGAAAAATAGTTTCTCGGCCAACGGCGAATCCGGAATCGGGCGCGGACTGTGGTTCTGAAGGGTGCGGATGACCCGCATCCATTTTCCAACCACAGGAGGTGTCCCTTGGCTCAGTCAAACAACAGCAACAAGAAAGCTCATCGAAGCGTCGCGGTCCTCAACCTGCCCGGGCCGATCGCCCTGCTCATCGTCTACGTGCAGGGGATCTTGAAGGCCATGACGAACAACCCGACGTTCCCCACGCCCAACCCGCCCCTCACGGCGGTGAGCAGCGCGGCGAACGACCTGCAGGCCGCCGAAACGACGGCCCGCACGCGGGCGACCGGCACGGTCGCCACGCGCAACGAGAAGCGAGCGACGCTCGTGATGCTCCTCGAGCTTCTGAGGGGCTACGTGCAGTCGGTCGCCGATGCGACTCCCGAGAACGCCATCTCGATCATCGAGAGCTCGGGGTTCGCGCTCAGGAAGACGTCGGTGCACGCACCGCGCGTCTTCGCGGCGAAGGCGTCCACGCTCTCCGGCTCGGTGAAGCTGACTGCACCGCTCGCCGGTCGTCGTGCCGCCTATCGCTGGCAGTACAGCACCGACGGAGGCAAGACGTGGGTCGACGCGTCGGAGACGCTGCAGGCGCGGACGACCGTCACGGGCCTGCCGGTCGGGACGACGGTCCAGTTCCGCTACCGCTCGGTCATCAAGGGCGGAGCGAGTGACTGGAGCCCGCCGCTCTCGATGGTCGTGAGCTGAACCGAAGCGGCTGCCCCCGAGCGCGGCGTGTTTCTCCACGCCGCCTCGGGGGCGCGTCGCACTGCGGCTGACCGCTCACTCCCCTCCGCTGGGCGAGTACGCGAGCCCGCCGTTGTCGCCGCCGACCCAGATGTCGTTCGCGTTGAGCGCGAAGCCGGTGTGCAGCTTGTACATCGTACCGGCGTTGGCCACGGTCAGGGCTGCGCTCACGTCCTTCCACGTCTTGCCGCCGTCGCTGCTCTTCCAGAGGACCATGTGCGGCGGCGAGTCGCTCGAGAAGCCCTCGAGCCAGATGTGCTGCCCGTCCGGCGCGGCGAAGCCGCTGGTCAGGGCGAACGGGTTGGGCATCGTGGGGATCGTCGTCGCGAGCGTCCAGGTCGCCCCGCCATCCGCCGTCGTGTAGACGTACGAGCTGTTCGCGGGCTCGAGGTCGTTCGCGTAGGCGGCGATGCCGCTCGTATCGCTCGTGAAGAGGATCACGTACGGCGCGCCGGTCACGCCGGACACGGGGTTGGGCGGATTCGGGAACGCGACGGGCACGAAGTTCTGGCCGCCGTCGGTCGAGCGGCACACGCCCGTGACGTCGTTCGCGCCGGCGTTGTAGATCATCGTCTTTCCGTCGGAGCTGACGAAGAACGCCCTCTGCGCGTCGGCCGCGAAGTAGTCCTGATGCCACGTGCTCTGGCAGTCGGCGGCGGGTACCGGATCGGGCACCGGCGGCACGGCTTCCGGATTCCAGGTCCGCGTCCACGTCGTCGTCGCGACCGGGCCCGTCGTCGAGGTCCAGACGTTGCCGATGTCGTCGACGAGGTGCCACGCGGAGGCAGAGTCCTTCGAGATCCAGACCCACTGCGCGTTCGGCGTGCCGTCGATCGACGAAGCGGCCGACTGGAACGTCTTTCCGTTGTCGGTGCTGGTGATCGCGAGGTTGCCGAAGTTCCGGCTGTTCGCGTACAGCGTGCTGCCGACCATCCAGAACGCGTCGTAGTCGTCGTCCTGGCCTCCGAAGCCGGTACCGGTGCCGCTGTACGCGATGGCGTCGACGGTCTTCGCGCTGCTCAGGTGCTCGATGGCGCCTGCGGTCGCCTGGGTGTTCGGGATCAGTGCGACGTCGCCGCCGGTGATGGACCCGAACCAGATGCCGGCCACCGTGGCGTTCCCCTTGAGCGTCTGCGGCGTCCCCGAGTCTCCGCCGGGATCGTCCATGAGGTCGATCATCGTCCACGTCGGCCCGCCCATGCCTCCGCTGCTGCTCCCACTGCTGCTGCCACTGCTACTGCCGCTGCTGCTGCCGCTGCTGCTGCCGCTGCCGCTGCTGCTGCCGCTGCCGCTGCCGCTCCCGCTCCCACTGCCGCTCCCGCTGTCCCCGCCGCTGTCGCCTCCGCCCCCCGCATCCGCTCCTCCACCCGCATTCCCTCCGCTGCTGCTCGAGCACGCCCACACCGCTGCGACGGAGAGAACCGCGGCCACACCCAAGATTCGCTGCTTCATGAAAGTCCTCCTCGAAACGGACGCTTTCAGCAACGCGCATGCCCGGCTCGACCGCCCCGGAACCAGCGGCACTCCGGCGACAGATCCCTCTCTCTCGACGTCACATCCTCGATGCGACGCCCTTTGCGACGTCACATCTCTCGGTCGTGTCACTTCAACCGCGCTTCGGACGCGGAATCGACCAGCGCGCCATCTCCCGGTACATCTGCGTGCGCTGCATCCCCAGGGCGCGCGCCGCGAGAGCGACGTTGCCGCCGTGCTCCTTCAGGGCGCGCTCGATGCGTTCTCGATCGATCGCCTCGGACCATCGCACGTAGCCCCGGGCTTGGCCGCCGCGCTTCGACCGCGGCTCCTCCGCCGACGCCGGCGCCTCGAACGGTCGGCCCGCGTTCGCCGAGAGATGGTCGACGCGCACGCGATCGGCGCCCTCGGCCTGCGCTTGCACCGCGGCATGGCGCACCTCCTTGCGGAGCTCGCGCACGTTGCCCGGCCATGCGCGCAGCATGCACGCCTCGACCAGCTTGGAGTGCGGCCGCAGAGACGGCGCGACGTCGGCCACTTCTGCCACGACGTGCTCGGCGATCTCGTCGAGCCGCTCGCGGAGGGGGGGAAGGACCACCTCGGGCGGGGCGATCCGGTGATACAGATCCGCCCGGAAACGCCCCTGGCTCACGGCCTCGCGCAGATCGCGGTGCGTGGCGACGCAGATGCGGAAGTCCACGTGCTGCCCGTGCGACGCGCCGAGAGGGACCACCTCGCGCGTCTCGAGCACGCGCAGCAGCTTGCTCTGCACGTCGAGCCCGAGCTCTCCGCCCTCGTCGAGCAGGAGCACGCCGCCGTGAGCCGCCTGCACGTGCCCTTCGGAGTCGACCGCCGCCCCGGAGTAAGCACCACGCTTCGCGCCGAAGAGCAGTCGCTCGGCCAGCCCCTCGGGAATCGCCGCGCAGTTGACGGCGACGAACGGACCCGATCGGTTCGGCCCCAGCGCATGGAAGTGCCGCGAGGCGTTTTCCTTGCCCGTGCCGCTCTCGCCGCGCAAGAGCAGCGTGGGGCTAGCTTGTGCGGCGCGGGCGACTTTCGCGAGCGCTGCCGAGAGGCGCGCTCCCACCACCACCTGCCCGTCGCGGAGCGACGGAGGCAAGGCCGCCAGATCGTCGCACGTCACGAGCAGCGTGTCGGCGGCACGGATCGCCTTCGGCGAGGCGAACGTCGCCGATCCCTGCAGCCGCTGCCCGTCGACGAACGTGCCGTTGCGGCTGCCGAGGTCTCGGACCGTCCACCCTCCGCCGGGCGCGAAATCGATCGTCGCATGACGCCGCGAGAGTCTGTCGTCGGGCAGGAGTCCCCCGTCGCCGGTGCCACGGCCCACCGCGATCCCCTTCGCCGTCATCGGGATCGCCAGGAACATCGGCTCGGCGCCCGAGAACACGATCAACACGCCTGGCCGCGCGCGTCGCGACGGAGCGTCGTCGTCGGTATCTCGCGTCGCGTCGACGGTTTCGTTGCTCACGCAGCGCACGTTACCAGGTCGATCGCCGAAACCCCGAATCCAGGTTTCAGCGTCGCTCGCGCGCGAGGCGGGCGACGCGCCGAAAGCCCGCCGCGCGCGCGTCGTTTGCGAGCTTCTCGGCCAGCCGGCTCCGGTCGCCGCGGGCAGCCGTGCCCACTTCGACGAGACGCGCCTCGAGCGCGAATGGAACGAAGCCACTTCGCTCGGCGTCCTCACGCGCGACCCGGGCGGCGAGGGCGGCGCCGGCCGCGTCCCCTCGAGACTGGGCCAGCTCCGCGCGCGCGAGCTGCGCCTCGAAGCGAGCCTCGAAGAGCTCGCACGTCGCGACGGCCGCATCGAGCTTCGCCTCCTCCTGCTCGGCTTCGGCCATGCGCCCAAGGCGCACGAGCGTGCGAACCAGGACGGCGCGAGACAGGACCTCCATGTGCGGCAGCCTCGTTTCTCCGAAACGCGCGACGATCGAGGCCGCTCGCTCGGCTACCTCTGGACCGACCGCACCGTCGAGGGCCAGGCGCGCCTGCGCCAGCTCCACCCGCGCCCGCGCGTCGACGTCCTTCGAGGCGTCGGCCAGCTTCCATGCCGCGTCGTACGCGCCCGTCGCGCCCGCGACGTCGTCGCGCGCGCGGAGCCAGTCGCCACGCCGGACGAGCGCATCGGTCGTGTCATATCCGTCCCCCGCACTCTGCGCGGCGGCGATCGCCTCGTCGATGCGGCCCCCCGCCGCTTCGACGTCCCCCTCCAGGTACGCCGCGCGCGCGACGTTGAGCGTCTGCTCCACGATGCCCATCCGCATCCCGATCTGGCGATGCAGGGCGAGTGCATGCTCGAAGTCGGCGCGCGCACCCGCGAGCTCCCCGCGCCCCAGGCGCATCTCCGCGGCGTTGCCGATGTTGTGCGCGATGCCCTCGACGTCGTGGATCGCCTCATAGAGAGAGCGCGCCTCGTCGAAGCCCTGCTGCGCGTCGCTCAGCCGGCCGACGTTGGCCAGCTCGAGGGCTCGCCACGTGACCATGCCGGCGGTCCGGTAGCGATCGCCGACCTCGCGCGCGAGCGACACGGCTTGGTCCATCGACGCGAGCGCACGATCGTGCTCGCCCCGCGCCTCGGCGAGGTCCGCCTCCTGCGCGCAAGTCTGCGCCAGCCCCGAGCGATCGCCGAGTTGCTCGTAGAGCGCGCGCGCCTCGACCACGTCGGCCCCGCCGTTCTCGATCTGACCTAGGTCGCGGTACGCCTGCGCGATGCTCAGACGCGAATCGGCGGCAATCCACGTCGCGCCCAGCGCGTCGGCCTTGCGCTTCGCCTCGAGCGACGCGGCGAGACGGCGCCGCACGTCGCCCGACTTGGCCGCGACGAAGGCCTCGATGGCGTCGCTGCGCGCGTCGTCGACCGCGGTGCGCGGCGTCGCGCGCAGGCGGTCGAGGCTCGCGAAGGCCTCGTCCCGCTTGCCTGCGTAGACGAGCGAACGGGTGAAGGAGATGCCGTAGTCGAGATTGTCGGGGAAGAAGTCGAAGAGCGCGCGAGCCGCCTCGGTCGCCTTGTCCCAGTCCTTGGCCGCCACGGCGTGCTGCGCGTCGATGACCATGCGCTGCTCACGCCCGAGCGGCCCCGAGAGCTCCTCGGCGCGCGTGGCCTCGGCGAGCGCGCGGTCGTCGTAACCCAGCGAGACGAGCGTGCGCGAGAGCTCCAGGTGACCGAGCGCGAAGTCGCCCTCGGCCGTCACGGCACGCTCGAACGACTCGCGCGCTCCCGCGAGGTCGTAGCGCGACTTGCGCTCGAGCCCCTGCGCATACGCTTCTGCCGCGTCGAGCGTCTTGGGAAGCGACGCGCGCAGCGCCGCCAGCTCGTCGGGGTGCAAGGGCACGCCTCCCAGCGCGTCGCGAACGCGCGAGCCCGTGCGGGACGCAAGGTCGAGCAGGTCGTCGGTGCTGCCGTCGACGTCGAGCTGCACGCGTGCGTCGGGCTGCGCCCCCGAAGCGTCGTAGACACGCACGCGGACGTGCGCGCTTCGCCCGGAACCCCGCTGGAGAGACAGCACCAGCACGTAGTCGGCGCCGGCCGCGGACCGGAGACTCGCGAGCATGGGCGCGGGCACCTCGGAGGAGGGGGGCGGCGCTTGTCGTACCGTGCGGGCGGTCGTCTCGTGCGGAACGAGGCGGATGCGATCGCTCTCCGCCAGCTCGGTCGAAATGAGCTCCGTAAGTGCGTCGAGCTGCGCGTCGGGCGATCCGCCCGTGGACGCGGCGAGGACGGCCACGGCCGGACGGTGCTGCGAGGATACGAGCGACAGGGTCGTGCGGTCCGACCCGAGCGCCGACGATCGCAGGCGCCAGCCACCGATGCCCGCGATGGCGACGAGGAGAGCTCCCGCGACCACCAGGATTGGTCGCCGCCCCGCGCTCGCCGGATGCTCGAGCGCGTGGAGGACGCGCTCCGGGGTCGCGAAGCGCCGCCCGGGACGGCGCTCGAGGCAGCGCGCGACGACGGTGCTCCAGCTCCGCGGCACGTCGGGCCTGCGTTCCCGCACGGCGGGGGCCCGGCGCAGCAGGCGCATGTTCGCTGTCGCCAGCGGCGTATCGCCGACGAACGGCAGCGTCCCCGTGAGCATTTCGAAGAGCACGATGCCGAGCGCGTACACGTCGGTTGCGGGCGTCGGAGGGTCCCCGAGCAGCTGCTCGGGAGCGATGGTCGAGGGCGTTCCCACCCACCGGCCCTCGCGTGTCACGCTCGACTCGTCGTCCTCCAGCCTCGCCAGCCCGAAGTCGGTGATCACCGCGCGTTCGGTCGCCGCGTCGGCGGCGGGCCGCAGGATCACGTTCGAGCTCTTGAAGTCACGGTGGATGACGCCCGCCGCGTGCGCTGCCGAGAGGCCCGCGCACATCTCCCGAGCGAGCGGCATCGCCTCACGCGGCGAGAGCGGGCCCCGCCGGGCGAGGCGCGCCTTGAGGGTCTCACCCACGACGAGCTCCATGGTCAGGAACGCCGCGGCATCGCCCGAGACGGGATCGATGTGGAACCCCACGTCGAACACGCGACAGACGTTGGGGTGCGTGATGCGGCGAGCGAGCGCCGCCTCGCGCTTCAGACGGGCCAGCGGCTCTCCGGTCGACCCCTTGCCGCCCGAAAGGCACTTCAGCGCCACGATGCTGCGAAGCTCCAGATCCTCGGCCTCGTAGACCTCCCCCATCCCGCCACGAGCGAGGAAACGCACGATCCGGAAGCGATTGCCGATCAGGGCATCCGCCGCGAAGCGCGGACGCTCCGGCACGTCGCGCTGGACCTCGCGGTCGAAGGAGACCGCGTCCTCCGACGGCAGCGAGCCGCTCCTGGTCTTCAGCGAGTCGTTCGGAGGCACCCCTGGAGTGTACCGCTCACTCCTTCGTCGTCGCGTCCAGGTACGTGACGGCCGCCGCTACTTGCGCGCTGGTGGCCGCGACGCTCGCGTCGGATTGCTCCAGTGCGGCGAGCGTCGCCAGGTCCACGCGGGCGACCCATTGCCAGTGATTGTCGGCCAGGAATGCGACGGACTGGCCTCCGATGATCGACGGGCCTGCAGCGACGCCGTGAGGGTCGCCCAGGTTGGCGAAGGTGCCGCCGGTCGGCAGGTCGGGCATCGTCGCGCTCACCGAGCCCTGATCGCCCTGACTGGCCAGGAGAAGATCGAGCCACGCGATCATGCTGTCTCCCTCTTTCTCGAGGAAGGCGATGTGACGGGACGAGTCGAGCGCAACGCCCATGTAGGGAAGGTTTTGCACGATCTGGTGCGGGGCGGTCACCGTCTTGCTCGTCGTGTCGAAGCTCGCCTTCGAGAAATCGAGGACGTTCTGGTAGCTCCCGCCCTCCGAGGCGACGACCACCAGCTGGCGGGTCGGATCCGCCCCGGCCGAATCGGGTTCCTTGCCCAAGGGGTTGGCCGGATCCATCGCGTCGGGATCCTCGTAGGTGAACACCTCGCCGTCCGAGAGACGGATGACGCTGAGACCGTCGGTCATCACCGTGCCGGCGTCACCCGGCGTCTTCGGCGTCGTGCACGCCGACGGCATGATCCCGCCCTGGTTGCCGTTCTTCGAGTAGATGCAATCGTAGAACGGCGCGTAGATCAGGCCGTGCACCGAATCGAAGCCGAAGTTCTCGCTGGGCGGGGCCTGGATGACGGAGGTGATCGACTGGGTCTGGAGATCCAGCACGGCGAAGCCGTTCCACACGGCGAGGATGGCACGGTGATTGGCCGAGTCCATGGCGATCCCGGTGACGAACCCGCCTCCGAGCGAGAAGCTGGATTGACCGAAGCTCGCATCGAGCCTGAGGTGCTTGACCAGCGTGTCGGTCGTCGGGTCGATGAGCCAGACGTCGGGGGAGCCGGTCGCCGCCGCGACCACCATCGAGGAATCGCCCGCGGTGGTCTCCGCGTAGGGCAGCCCGAGGTCGATCGTCGTGATCAGGGCGGGTGCGCCCGCGACGCCGTTGCCCGCCACGCCGACGTCGACCACGGCGATCATCGAGTCGCCTGCGGAATTGGAGCGAGTCGTCGGCAAGTAGAGCTTCTGCTTGCCGGCGACGGTGACCACGCCGAACGCTCCGGTCTCACCGGGGGACACGGGGATCATCGCGAGCCCCCCGTCGCCGTCGCCATCGCTTGGCGCGTCCGTCGGAGCGTCGTTCATCGCATCGAGCGGCGTCGTGCCGTCGAGCGAGCCGTTCGCGTCGAACGCCGCGTCCGCCTCGGGCTGCCCCTGGTTGCCGCCTCCACCGCCGCAACCGCCGCAGCCCGATGCGCTGGCCAGCAGCAGCGCCGAGACGAGGGGGAGGGGGGGAGAGACCTGTCGCTTGTAAACCCCAGGCATGTAGGGGTTGACGCAAGACGTGGCCTCGACAGGACACTCATCGCGTGCGCCTGCTCGCCCGCCGCCTGCGGGGCCGCCGCCGGTACCACGTCAGGCACCGGTGACCGACCACGTCCGCTCAGTGCGCCGGGCTCGGCTTGCCCAGACTCGGCGCAGGCTGTCCCCGAGGCACCGCTCCCAGCGGCAGCTCGAACCAGAACACCGAGCCGCCCTTCGCGGCGCGACGCACGCCCACGTCGCCGCCGTGGGCGCGCACGATGCGCCTGACGGTCGCGAGGCCCAACCCCAGGCCCGGCTGCGTCACCCCCGGCGCGCGCCGGTACGGCTCGAAGATCGCCCGCTCCATGCCCGTCGGCACGCCGGGGCCCGTATCCTCGACCTCCACGTGCACGCGGTCGCCGCGGAGGCTCGCGCGTACCGTGATGCGCCGCACCGGGCACTCCCGCGTGTACTTGACCGCATTCGACAGGAGGTTCGCCGCGATGACGCCCAGGACGGCGCGGTCCATCGCGACCTTCAGGTCGTCGAACGGCTCCACCTCGATGGTCGGCGGCGATTCGGCCTCCGCCGCCAGGGCGTCCTCCACCGCTTCGCGCACCGTGGTGCGCAGCGGCGCCGTGGCCCCCGGGGCGGGGCGCGCGCCGGAGCGCGAGAATGCGTAGATGCCATCGATCATCCGGCGCGCCCGCACGAGGGCGCGCTTCGCGTTGCCCACGACGCGGCTCGTGTCGGGATCGGCGTGACGCCGCGCGAGGGAATCGAGCGAGAAGGACATGCCCGTGAGCGGATTGAGCAGGTCGTGCGCCACGCGCTGCGCGAAGGTGTCGAGCTCCCGCGCGCGCTCGGCCTCGCGCTCGATCTCCTCTCGTGCGCGCAGCGTGAACCCGTAGGCCACACGGAAGAGGAATACCGTGGCCAGGATCGCGATGGCGGCGGCCGCTGCCTCCAGGTACATGCCCACGCGCACGGCCGCCAGGCGCGAGCGCAGCACGACCCCGGCCGCGTCGTACGCGTGTTTCTGGTTCAGCTGCGCGAGCGACCGGAGCGCCACGTCGAGATCCCGCGACGCATCGTCCGCCGCGGACGCGGCCGCGACGACGGCGCGCGCGTCGCCCGGGTTGCGGCCGAGCACCTCGAGCAGGTCGTCGACGCCGCGGTCGAGGGCGGTCATCCGGGGCCGCACCTCGAGGGCGTAGAACTCCCGCTCGTCCGGGTAATCCGGGGTCCGCATCGCGGACGAAGCGCTGGCGTCGAGCTCCGCCCGGGCCGTTGCGATCTCGGTGGACGTTTCGGGGCCGGCCGCGGTCGGCCTTCGGATCAGCGCCTGCACGTTCGCGCTCAGCCGGTCCTCCGCTCCCATCGCACGAAGCAGCTCCGTCACGCTGGGCAGCGCGTTGTTCAGCAGGTCGTTCGCGCCAACGTCGATCCGTCGCGCCACCGAGTACGCCGCGAAGGACGAGCCGATGAAGGCGATGGCGACGACGGCGAACGCGACGATGAGCGCGGTCAGCATGCGTCGCGCCTGGATCAGCGTCGTCGCCGGCATCCTGGGTCGACCAAGCAACCGCGGATCCACATCCGCGCTCGAGGCGCACGACCACGTCGGCGACGTGGCCGTGCGCGCGTGGACCGAGTGCGCCGGGCCCGCGGGCTCAGTACGGGCACGTCAGCGTCACGTGGCTGCCGTTCGCCGAGCAGGAGCAGCCGCTCCCCGCGGCGTCGAACGGGTTGGGCTGCTGCACGCAGCCGCACGTCGGACCCGAGGAAGGGCACGAGAACGGGGTCGACGAGCACGTGTAGCTGGTGTTGTTGCCGAACGGGGTCATCGAAACGGAGCAGTACTGCCCCGGCGCCATGCACATGACCGAGCCGCACGCGAAGGAGGCGCTGCTCGTGGACGCGTCGCTGGACGCACCCGCATCCACGATGGTGCCGCCCGAGGAGGAGCCGTTGGGCATCCCCTCTCCGAGTTTCTGCGTCGGGTGCCGGATTGCCTCGGCGCCCGTCTTCGCGGGAGGCGCCACTTGCGCGTCAGCGCCGGGTCCGCCCTGTCCGAAGTTGTGATCGATCGACACATCGCTCGATGCGTCGACAACGGACGAGCTGACGGGCGCCGCGCTTCCTCCGCACGCGGCGAGTGCCGCTGCGGAAGCAACCAGTTTGTAGATACGCATGCAGGCACGAGTCAGCACGACGCATGCCCATCAAGCGAGCTCTCTGCGCGCTCTTCAGAGCGGTGTCGCGCGCTCGAACGATTGCGATGCGCGCTGCAACGCCCTGGAAAGCCTGCGCAGGCGCCGGAGCGCGCGGTCCATCGCGGCGGCGACGCGCTGCTCGCTCGCGCATCGTCGGGTCATGATCGCCGTGCCGAGTGCGATGGTCTGGAGCGGCGTGTTCGCGCGATCGCGCACGGTGAGCAGCAGGCGCGTGACGCGCTCGAGCGCCGCGGCGTGGGCCTCGACGCGTGCGGCGCGCGCGATGGCCTCCCGGCGGCTCGCGCGCGACAGGAGCATACCGACCGCGATGGCGGCGAAGATCAGCGTGATCCACGGCTCGCCGGGCGCCACCTGCGGGACGCCGACGACGTACCGGAGCACCACCTTCTGCACACCGAGCGCGATTGCCAGGATCGAGGGCACGAGCGGATCCGCCGGCGCGAGCAACGCGATGCCCAGCATCACGAGCTTGTACCAGCTCCCGTGGTCGCGCATGTCGCCGTGCTGGGCGAGCGAGACCTCGCTCACGGCGAGGACCAGCTGGAACGGGATCGCGACGAGCGTGAACGAGACCTCGGCGGCGCGGATGCTCGGCGGGCGCAGGAGGAGCAGCGCGAGGGCGGCCACGGCGACGGCCACGTGGACGAGGCGCACGGCGACGAGAGCGCCGAAGCCGATGGCGCGCGCGTCGATGGCGGCAATGGTTCCCTCGCCGACGATCGCGATGAGCGCCGCGGCACCCGCGCCGCGTCGCGCCTCGCGCACCTCGAGAGCGGTCGGCGCATCGGATCCGGTCACGCGGCCCCCACCTGGCGGGCCACAGACAGGAGCGTCTCGGCGGCGACGGGCTTGGCGAGGATCGGAACCCCGACCTTGCGCGCGCCGTCGAGCATCGAGCTCGTCCCCGCGTGGCCCGTCAGGAACACGACGGAGCCGGCGAAGTGCTCGCGCTGCAGCCAGCGGTACACCTCGACGCCGGTCGGCCGACCGAGGCCGAGGTTCACGTCGAGGATGGCCAGGCTGCAGCGGAGCGCCTCGTCGCGGCGCGCCACGACCTGGTCGTACGAGTGCGTGATGACGCAGGCGAAGCCGTTGTCGACCAGGAACTCGCCGAGCACCTCGGCGGTGTCCTCGTCGTCGTCGCAGATGAGGATGCGCGGCATGGGGCGCGCAAGTGCGGCGCAGCAAGCCGCGGACCACGCGCCTCTAGCGGGGCGGGTACTTCAGCGGTCCCCAGACGTGCGCGTCGACGCCGCAGACTTCCCACTGCGGATCGCCGATGCACGGGGCCTCCCCGGGCGTCGCCGGCCCCGCCCAGTCGACCGCGCCGGGGCGCCCGCGCGGCCCGAGCAGGATGGGCGCGATGAAGCAGTGAAGCTCGTCGACGAGCGATCCGGCCAGCACGCTGCCCGCGAGCTCGGCGCCGCCCTCGATCATGGCGGTCACGATGCCCCGCCCTCCGAGCAGCTTGAGCGCCGCGAGCGGGTCGACGCGTCCCTCGGCCGAGGGGGCCGAGCGCATCACCTCGACGCCGCGCTCGACCAGCGCTTCCTCGGCGCTCTGGGGCGCGTCGGTCGTGCAGATGACCCACGTCGGGATCTCGCGCGCCGACTCGACGAGCCGTGAGGCAGGCGGCAGCCGGAGCCGTGTGTCGAGCACCACGCGCAGCGGGCTTGGCCCCGGCGCGTCACGCACGGTGAGGCGCGGGTCGTCCGCCAGCGCCGTGCCGATGCCGACGACGACCGCGTCCTGCTGCGAGCGGAGCTGGTGCACCCGCGCGCGCGCCTCGGGGCCGGTCACCCACTTGGACGACCCGGTGCGCGACGCGATGCGTCCGTCGAGCGAGAGGGCGAGCTTCAGGATCACGTACGGCACCTCGGTGGTGACGAACTTGGTCCAGGGGGCGATGAGCCGGCGCGCCTCCGCCTCCTTGCAGCCGACGTCCACCTTGATCCCGGCCTCGCGCAGCTTCTCGATGCCGCCGCCGGCGACGTGCGGGTTCGGGTCGCGGCAGCCGACGACGATGCGCGCGAGCTTCGTCTTGACCATCGCGTCGGTGCAGGGCGGCGTCCGCCCCTGGTGGTTGCAGGGCTCGAGCGTCACGTACAGCGTCGCCCCGCGCGCCTTGTCGCCCGCGGCGCGGATGGCGGCGACCTCGGCGTGGTCCTCGCCGGCGCGCTCGTGGTGTCCGGAGCCGATGATGGTCCCGCCCTTGACGAGGACGGCGCCGACGTGCGGATTCGGCGACGGCGAGCCCTTGGCGCCGAGCTCCAGCGCCTGCCCCATCCACCTCTCGTCCTCGGGAGAGAAGGTGGGCGCCGCCACGGCGGTCGCACCCGACGCCGTCATGTCACTCCGCTTCTCCCGTCACTCGCGTCCGGGTCAAGCGATCGAGCTCCGAGCGGAACTCCTCGATGTCGCGGAAGCTGCGGTACACGCTGGCGAAGCGCACGTAGGCCACCTCGTCGAGCTCGCGGAGCTTGCGCATCACGCGCTCGCCGATCTCCTGGCTCGCGACCTCCTTGGCCTCGCTCTCGATGAGCTCGCGCTCCAGCTCGTCGATGAACCGCTCGATGCGGTCCATCGCGACCGCTCGCTTGTTGCACGCCAGGCGCACCCCGCGCAGCACCTTCTCGCGGTCGAACGGCTGGCGCTCGCCCGTCTTCTTCACGACCACCGGCAGCACGTCCTCGACCCGTTCGCGGCTCGTGAAGCGGCGCGCGCACGACTCGCACTCGCGCCGGCGGCGGATCACGTCACCGGCGGTCGACACGCGCGAGTCGATCACCTTGCTGTCGAGGTGCGCGCAGAACGGGCACCTCATGGGGCGTCTATCTTCGCGAGGCGCCGCACGAGGCGGTCCTCCCCGCTGAAGGGCGTCGAGAGCCACACGTTCACGAGCTCCCACGCGAGCCCCACGCCGACGACGCGCCCGCCGAGGCAGAGCACGTTCGAGTCGTTGTGCTGGCGCGAGAAGCGGGCGCTGAAGATGTCGACGCAGTTGGCCGCGCGCACGCCGCGGTAGCGATTGGCCACGATGGCGACGCCGACGCCGGTGCCGTCGATCAGGATCGCCCGCTCGAACGCGCCGCTCGCCACGCCCTCGGCGGCCTTGTGCGCCACGTCGGGGTAGTCGCACGGGTCGGCCGAGAAGGTCCCCAGGTCGTCGACGACGTACTTCAGGTCACGCAGGCCCTCGACGAGCTCCTTCTTCAGCTCGAAGCCGGCGTGGTCCGCTCCCAGCGCGATTCTCATGCTCACGGCGTCACCCCTCGAGGCGAGAGAGTACCAGCGTGCAGTTCGTACCGCCGAAGCCGAAGGAGTTGTTCATCACGTGCTTCACGCGCCGCTCGCGCGCCGTGTTGCCCACGTAGTCGAGGGGGCACTTCTCGTCCTGGTCGTCGAGGTTGATGGTGGGGGCGACGCGTCCCTCGGCGATGGTGAGCGCGCAGATGGCGCTCTCGACGGCCCCGGCTGCGCCGAGCAGGTGCCCCATCATCGACTTGGTCGAGCTGACCCAGAGCTTCTTGTCCGTCGCGTGCGCGCCGTAGACCGACGCGATGGCCTTCGACTCCTCCACGTCGCCCACGGGCGTCGAGGTCCCGTGCGCGTTGATGTAATCGATGGCGTCCGGCGCGAGCTGCGCGTCCGCGAGCGCCATGCGCATCGACCGCTGCGCGCCCTCGCCGTTCGGCGCCGGCTGCGTGAGGTGGTGCGCGTCGCTCGACGCGCCGTAGCCCGTGACCTCGGCGTAGATGCGTGCGCCGCGCTTCTTGGCGCGCGTGAGCGACTCGAGGATGAGCACCCCCGATCCCTCGCCGCACACGAAGCCGTCGCGCCCCTTGTCGAACGGACGGCTCGCGCGCTTCGGGTCGTCGTTGCGCTTGGACAGCGCGAACATCGCCTCGAACCCGGAGATGCCGACGGGCGTGATGGTCGCCTCGGCCCCGCCCGCGACCATGACGTCCACCTTGCCGCGGCGGATCCACTCGGCGGCCTCGCCGATGGCGTGGGCGCCGCTCGAGCACGCGCTCGTCGTGCAGTAGCTCGGGCCCTTGAGGCCCCACGCGATCGACACCTGGCCCGCGGCGAGGTTCGCGATGATGCCGGGGATGGAGTAGGGGCTCACCTTGAGCGGCCCCTTGGCCATCAGCGTCTCCTTGGTGTGCTCGAGCGTCGCGAGCCCACCCAGGCCCACGCCGATGAAGCACCCGGCCCGCTCGCGCTCGGCGTCGCTCAGCTCGAGCTTCGCGTCGGCCACGGCCATGGAGGCCGCCCCGAGCGCGAACTCGGTGAACCGGTCCATCTCCTTGAGCTTCTTCTTCTCGATGAAGCGCGTCGGCTCCCAGCCCTTCACCTCGCCGCCGATGCGGACGCGGAAGGCCGAGCAGTCGAACTGCGTGATGGGACCGATGCCGCTCTCGCCTGCGAGCAGCGCCCGCCAGGACTCGGCGGTGCCGATGCCGACGGGCGTGACGAGGCCGATTCCGGTGACGACTACGCGCTCCATGGGGCGGAGCTACTTCTTAGCGTGCTTCTCGATGTAGTCGATGGCGTCCTGGACCGTCCGGATCTTCTCGGTGTCCTCGTCCGGGATGTCGATCTCGAAGGCCTCCTCGAACGCGAGCACGAGCTCGACGAGTCCGAGCGAATCCGCGCCGAGGTCGTCGATGAAGCTCGACTCGGGCTTGATGTCCTTCTCGTCGACGTCGAGCTGCTCCTTGATGATGCGCTTGACCTCGCTGGGGATGTCCGTCGCCATGGGATGCACCGCCTCGTATCGGAAAACAGGGCCGGAGTCGAGCGGCAGAGGCGCGTAGACCCCTGCGCGCTGCGACGGGGGGTTCACATGTGCATGCCGCCGTTGACGCCGAGCGTCTGCCCGGTGACGTACCCGGCCTCTTCGCTGGCGAGGTACAGCACGGCGGTGGCGACGTCCCTGGCCGACCCGGTGCGACCGAGGGGGATGATCTTCCCGAGCTGCTCCTTCATCTCGGGGGTCATCGTCGCGGTCATGTCGGTGTCGATGTAACCGGGGGCGACCACGTTGCACGTGATGTTGCGCGAGGCGTACTCGCGGGCGATCGACTTGGCGGCGCCCTCGAGGGCCGCCTTGGTCGCGGCGTAACCGGTCTGCCCGACGTTCCCCATCTCGCCGACGACGCTGCCCATGAAGACGATGCGGCCCCAGCGCGCGCGCATCATGCCGCGGCTGCAGGCGCGGGCGCAGGCGATGGCGCCGCGCACGTTGGTGGCCCAGAGCCTGTCGAGGTCCTCGTCCTTGAGGCGCAGGAGCAGGCCGTCGATCGAGATGCCGGCGTTGGCGACGAGGATGTCGATCTTGCCGTGTCGCTTGGCGATGTCGTCCACCGCCGCATCGATCGCCTTGGAGTCGGCGACGTCGAACCCGGCGATCTCGGCCTTCCCGCCCTTGGCGGCAATGGCGTCTGCCACCTCGCGTGCGGCGGCCTCGCCCTTCACGTAGTTGACGATGACCGTCGCGCCCTGCTCGGCGAGCGCCTCGGCGCAGGCGCGTCCGATGCCGCGCGACGCTCCCGTGACCAGGGCGACCCTGCCCGCTACGTGGCACATGCCGCGGCTTATAGTGAGTTATGGGGGAGCCGCCAAGCCGCAAAGCCGCCAAGATACGCGCCAAGAAAGAGGTCTGTGTGGGCCCACCCCAACCTCTTTGCTTGGCGCATGTCTTGGCGCCTTGGCGGCTTGGCGGCTCCCCCATCAAGCCGCGAGGAACGCGGCGACCTGATCGAGCGCAGCCGCGTCGCCGACGCTGAGGACCTTGATGTCCTTGGCGATGCGCTTCACCAGGCCCGCGAGGACCTTGCCCGGGCCGATCTCGAGCGCGTGCGTCACGCCGCGCTCGGCCATGAGGCGCACGCTCGCCTCCCAGCGCACGGGGCCGTCGACCTGGCGCACGAGCAGCTCCTTCACGCGAGCCGCGTCGGCGTTCGGCTGCGCGTCGAAGTTCGCGACGATCGGGAACTTCGACGGCTGCACCTTCGCGCGCTCCAGCTCGTTCGCGACGACGAGGGCGGCCGGGGCCATCAGCGCACAGTGGAAAGGTGCACTCACCTTGAGCGGGATGACGCGGCCCTTCTCGGCCGCCGCGAGCTCGCCCAGGCGTGCGACCGCCGCCGCGTGTCCCGCGACGACGATCTGACCCGGCGCGTTGAAGTTCGCGGGCGACACCACCTCGCCGTTCGTCGCCTGCCGGCAGAGCGACTCGAGCTTCTCCTGCTCCACGCCCATCACGGCGCTCATCGCGCCGGTCCCGGCGGGAACCGCTTCCTGCATCGCGCGGCCGCGCGCGCGCACGAGGCGCACGGCGTCCTCGAGCGTCAGCGCCTCGGCCGCCACGAGCGCCGAGTACTCCCCGAGCGAGTGACCCGCGGCGAACGCGGGCGGCGCGAGCGACGGCACGCGCTCCCGGATGGCCGCGAGCACGGCGCAGCTCGTCGCGACGATGGCCGGCTGCGCGTTCGCCGTGAGCGTGAGCTGGTCCTCCGGACCCTCGAGCACGAGCTTCGACAGCTTCTCGCCGAGCGCCGTGTCCACGCGCTCGAAGACCGCGCGCGCGGCGGGCGACGCGTCGAGGACGTCCTTGCCCATGCCGACCGATTGCGAACCCTGCCCGGGGAAGAGCCATGCGATGGACATTGCGCTGGCGCCGCGCTTAGCCTGTCTGCCCGGCAGTGTCACCCCCGAAGGACGACCGCGAGGAGGAGGGCCGGTCGAGCGAACCGGGCGAGCCGAGCGACTCGGTGGACGACTTCCTCCGCAACGTCGCGGCCGCGCCCTTCCGCACCATGCCGTCCGCCCGGACGGGGGGAGAGGCGGACCCGCACCGCCTGGCCCACTTCCAGATCGTCGAGCGTCTCGGCGAGGGCGGCATGGGCATCGTGTACCGGGCGACCGACGAGAAGCTGGGGCGCGTGGTGGCGCTCAAGGTGCTGCCGTCGGGCTTCGAGACGGACCCGGTGCGCCGGGGGCGGTTCCTGCGCGAGGCGCGGTCGGCGGCGGCGGTGACGCACCAGAACGTCGCGACCGTCTACGAGGTCGGCGAGTCCGGCGGGCGCGTCTACATCGCGATGGAGCTCGTCGAGGGGCGGACGCTGCGCGCGATCCTCGGCGACGGTCCGATGGCGGTGCCGCGCGCGCTCAACGTCGCGTCGCAGATCGCGGCGGCCGTGAGCAAGGCGCACGCGGCGGGCATCGTGCACCGCGACCTCAAGCCGGACAACGTGATCGTCGGCCCGGGCGACCACCTCAAGGTGCTCGACTTCGGCCTCGCGAAGCGTCCCGAGGCGAAGAGTGAGCTCATCACGCAGAGCGGCGACGACCTGGTGCTCGGGACGCCGGCGTACATGCCACCGGAGCAGGCGCGCGGCGAGGAGATCGGCCCGCCGGCGGACGTGTTCTCGCTGGGCGTGATCCTCTACGAGATGCTCACCGGGCGGCGGCCCTTCACGGGCAAGACGACGGCGCAGGTCCTCGCGGCGGTCGAGCGCGACACGCCGGCGACGCCGTCGTCGATCAACCCGCAGGTGCCGGCGTCGCTCGATCGCGTCGTCACGCATTGCCTCGCGAAGAACCCGAAGGACCGGTACGCGGACGCGGCGGCGCTGCTCGAGGAGCTGAGCGCGGTGCACGTGGACGCGCCGGTGCGATCCGAGGCGGCGCGGACCGTCGACAGCGCGCCAGTTCGCAGGAGGCGCCCGAGCAAGCTGTGGCTCGTGGGGGCGGGCGTCGCCGTGGCCGCCGGCATCGCGGTCACGGCGATGGAGCTCCGCGAGCGGTCGTCGGGGCCCGCGTCGAGCGCGAGCGGGTCGGCGGTGGCGCCGGCCGCACCGGGCGCGGGCCTGGCGTGTCCTCCGATCATCGCGACCGGAGTCGACGAGCCGGCCGGCTGGCTCGGCGCGGCCGCGGCCGACATCGCGTGCCGCAGGGCCGCGAGCCTCGTGCCAGCGGGGATGGCGGGCGTGCTCACGCCGGCGCAGCTGCTCGATCTTCCGCGCCCGCCCTCGGGCGAGGTGCCGCGCGACCCGTACGGCGACAGCGCCGCGCGCGGGCGGTGCATCGCCGCGGCGAGGCTGCGCGCCGCGGTCTGGCTCGACGGGAGCATCGCGAAGGACGCATCGGGATTCCGCGTGTCCCTGGTCGAGATCGGAGGCGACGGCGGCCTTCTCGCGAGCGGCGAGGCCGGGTCGGCCGATCTCGCGGACGCGGTGGACGAGGCGCTGCGCCGGGTGCTCGCGCAGGCGCTGCCGCCTGCGACGCGCGGCGAGCCGATCCACCTCGAGGCGGGCACGGTCGTGCAGCTCGAGGGGGGCGTCGACTCGCGCGAGCTCGCGCTCAGCATGCTCCAGGCCATGCCGACCGACGCGAGCCTCTGGCGGCGAGCGGACCGCGCTTCGCGAGGGGAGGGGCACGTCGCGCCGCTCTACCGCGCGTGGACCGCGTGGCTGCCCGAGGAGCCGCGCGCGTGGGAGCGCTCTGCGTTCGGCGATCCGTCGCTCGATCCGGGCCAGCGCGTGGCTCTCGTGCGGCGCGCCTACGCGCTGGCGCCGCAGGAGTCGCTCTGGGGATTCAAGCTGGCCGAGGCGCTCGTGCGCGCCGGGCGAGCCGAGGAGGCGCGCGTCGTCGCGGGCGACATGATGCGCCGCGGGCCGGACCTGGCTGCCGCGTCGCAGGGGGTGCTCGTGCGCGTCGACGCCGGCGAAGCGCTCTTCGGCGCGGCGCTCGCTCGCGGGGAGAAGCTCCTCGAGGCCATGCCGCGATACGGCGAGCCGGGGGACTGGCCGACCCTGAGCGCGCTCCTCGACGTCGGGCTCATTCTCGGCGAGGCGGCGCCGCTCGCCGACGCGTTCGCGCGCCGCTTCGTGCTGGAGGATCCCCCGCGTCTCGCGCGCGACCCGTCCGACGGTCGCTACGTGCCCGATGCGGTCGCGCGCGTGTGCGCCAACGCGTCGCGCGACGTCGCGCGGGCGTGCTTCGCGCGGCTCCGGGACCTATTCGCCCGCCACGACCTGGACCCGCCCGCGGGAACCGACGAGGGGGACATGAAGGGCCTCGAGCGCTTCGGCGCCGGCGACATGCGCGGGGCGGCGGACGCGTGGCGCCCGCTCGTCAGCGGCGACGTCGACCGCCGGCTCTACGCCGTCGCGTTCGACGCGACCGGGGACGCGGACCTCGCGGAGCGCGTGGACGAGCGGCTCATCGCGGCGCAGGACGGCAACTACGCGGGCGCCTCGCTCTCCCACGTGCGCGCGGCGCGCCGGGCGATGGCCCGGGGCGATCACGCGCGCGCGAAGCAGCTGGCGCAGCAGGTCGTGGACGCGTGGGGCGCCGCCGACGTGCCGGTGCCCGCGGTCGCCGAGATGAAGGCGCTGCTCGCCCGTCTGCGCTGATTTCTTCGAGCCTGCGGACTCAGCGCGGCGCCGCGTGCTTCTCCACGAACGCCGCGAGCTCCGGCCACCACTTCTCCACCGGCAGCGCCCGGCCCTCGGTCGCCGCGCGCGCCGCGAGGATCTCGCGCACCTCTTCCTCCGGCAGCGGCCGCCCGGCGCACTCGCACGCGTACGCGCGCAGGAACGCGAAGTGCCCGCGCACCGCGTCGCTCGGCTTCGCCGCCCCCACGTACGACTCGATCAGCGCGATGGCCTCGTCGTGCCGCCCCTCGCGCATCGCGAGCAGCGCCTCGGGCGCATAGAGCACCTCTCGCTTGTCGGCGGGCAGCCCCGCGCGCCCCACGTCGAGCCACTGGTGCGCCAGGTCCATCTCCCCGCGCGCCGCGTGCAGCTGCGAGAGCCACGGGAGCAGCCACGCCTGCCACACGGCGCGTTGCCGCAGCCACCCTCCGTTCTGCACGACGTACAGAAGCGCGAGCGCGCCATCGAGGTCCCCGCCGCGCGCCCGCGCGATGCCGAGGAAGAGCAGCGCCACCGAGTGGAACCCCGGATACGGGCGCGCGTCGGCCACCAGCGCCTCGAGCGCGCGCGAGACGACGAAGGGCTCGCCGTCGCGCGCCAGCGTCCCCGCGATCACCTTGAGCCGCGCGTTGAGCGACCGCGCGTGCAGCCGCTCCACCACGATCACCCCAGCGCCCCACGCGATGGCCGCCCCGATCAGCCACATGCGCTCGAGATACAGCGCCGCCACCGCCAGCAGCATCACGGGCACCGCGCGCAGCCACCGCCGCACGCGCTCCTGCTTGCGCGTGAGCGGGACATAATGCGGCTCCGGTCCGGGCTCCTCCCTCGGCGGGGCGGGTTGCCGGTACGGGGCCGTCACATCCTGACGATCGCGCTCCCCCACGAGATGCCTGCGCCGAGCGCGCACATGAGGACCGTGTCGCCGTCCTTGACCTTGCCGGAGCGCCGCGCCTCGTCGAGCAGGATGGGAATCGACGCGCTCGACGTGTTGCCGACGCGGTCGATGTTGAGGAGCACCTTCTCGGCGGGCACCTCCACGCGCTGCATCACCTGGTCGATGATGCGGCGGTTGGCCTGGTGCGGGCACAGCCAGTCGAGGTCGTCCTTCGTCATCCCGGCGCGCTCGAGCGCCGTCTTGCTCGCGCTCATGAGGTTCTTCACGGCCACCTTGAAGATGTCCTGACCCTTCATGTGCACGTACTGCAGGCGCTGCTCGACGGTGTCGTGCGTCGTCGGCGTCACGCTGCCGCCGCTCGGGATGTTGAGCGACATGGCGAGCGTCCCGTCGGTCTGGAACGACGTCGAGAGGACGCCGCGCGGCTTGGCCTCGCCGTCGCGCACGTTGCTCGGCCCCAGCACCGCGGCGCCGGCGCCGTCGCCGAAGAGGATGCACGTCGTGCGGTCGGTCCAGTCGACCACCCGCGAGAGCAGCTCCACGCCGATGACGAGCACGTGCTTCATCTGCCCCGAGGCGATGAACGTGTCGGCGATGGAGAGGCCGAAGACGAACCCGGCGCAGGCCGCGCTCAGGTCGAACGCGGGGCACACGCCGGCGCCGAGCTTCTGCTGCACGAAGACCGCGGTGGCGGGCATCGGCATGTCGGGCGTCACCGTCCCGACGATGATCATCTCGAGGTCCTGCGGGCGCAGGCCGGCCATGTCGAGCGCGTTCTTCGCCGCGGCCGTGGCCATGTCGCTCGTATTCACGCCCTCGGGCGCGATGTGGCGGCTCTTGATGCCGGTGCGCTCGGTGATCCACGCGTCGGACGTCTCGACCATCTTCTCGAGGTCGAGGTTGGTCCGCACGCCGGGCGGCAGGTAATGCCCGGTGCCGAGGATTCGCGAGCGGGGGACGGGATGAGCCATCGAGGCGGGGCGGCCAGCATAGCCGCGACGGAACAGATACGCCCGGGGAAGGAGATGAACAAAAAGATCAGAAGATCAGAAGACCTTCTGATCTTCTGATCTTGCTGTGAAATTCACTCTCGCGCTTACTCGGTCGCGGCGGTTCCGCGCTTCACGGTGCGGCCCTTGTAGTGACCGCAGGATCCACACGCGCGGTGCGGCACGATGGGCTCGCCGCAGTTGGGGCACGCCACGATGTTCGGCGCCGCCACCTTGTCGTGCTGCTGCCGGCGCATGTTGCGCCTCGAACGGCTCTTGCGTCGCTTCGGGGTGGCCATAGGTACCTCTGTTTTACTCCGGAGGCCGGCTGATACCCGGACATGCCTCGGAGCACAAGGGGATCATGGGCACTGCGAGCAGAAGCTCGTCGCGGACGAGGTCGTCCAGGACCAGGTTTTCGCCGTCGTAGGCGATCATGTCGGCGTCCGGGGCCGCCTCGTCCGCGTCCTCGCCCTTCCTCTTCTGCTCCCGCAGCTTCGCCTGCGGGACGGCCAGGGCGCTCAGCTCCTCTTTCACCGAGACGCGGGCCGGCTCGAGGCAGCGGGCGCAGGGGACGACCAGCTCAGCCGCCAGCTTGCCGCGCAGCACCACGTCCGTCCCGCTCTTCGAGACGCGGACGTCGAGCGACCCGTCGCCGGCCGCCGGCTGCACCTCGGTCCCCTCCAGCGCCCCGCGGAGCCACGCCTGGCGCAGCGTGAACCGGTACGGCTTGCCCGCCGCGTCGAGGTCGCGAACGGGGATCGAGAACTCGTGCTCCTTGCTCATCTAGGCTTTGTACTTCTTGCCGAGCTCTTCGAACGTCAACGCCATCGCGAGGTGGCGTCCGACCTCGTCGGCCCCCTCGCGCGTGGTGCGCTCGAGCTCCTCGAACCCTGCGGTCACGCGCGCGTAGAGCTCCTGCCGCTCGTGCGCCTCGAGGAGCTGCTCGGCCATCTCCTTGAACTTCGCGCGCTCGGCTTCGGGGATGTGATCCATGAGCACCGGGTTGTGGATGGCCGAACGCAGCTTGGCGTAATCGACCTCCCACTCCTCGTCGTCGTCCTCGTCCTCGGCCGCGTCGTCCTCGTCCACGTCGGTGTCCGGGTCCCCGGCGACGTCGTCGAGCGCCGCCTCCGCCTCGAGCTCCGGGTCCGGCGGCGGGGCAGGGAAGAGCGAGTTCACCTCCTTGCAGAGCGAGGCGATGCGGTCCTTGGCGCGCGTCGAATGCTCCGGATCCCGCAGCTCGTCGGCCGCCAGCTGACGCGCCACGCGCAGGAGCTTCTCGGCCTCCTCCACGCGACTGCGCAGCTCGTCCAGGGTCAGCTCGTACTGGGGTCGCGTCACGTCCATCGGACCTGCAGTCTCCTACAACGGGGCCGCGGTTCGCGCATCCCCGGGTGCCGGCGGCTCGTTCGGGGGCTCGGTCTCCTCGTAGGGACCCTCGGTATTCGCGGGACCGGGCTCGGTCCCATCGATACCGGACCCCTTTTCAAGAATACCGGTCGGTCCCAGCGCGAGATTGCGCCCGGGCACCGCGGGGACGTGCGCTGTCACGGGAAAACCGGGCCTTCGTACGGTGAGACTGGACGCTGGTTCGTCGATCGCGAGCCCTCGCACGATGGGACCGACCGGTCCCACCGCCTTCGGGGGCGATCGGACGCTCAGGGACCCTCCGGTATCGACGGTACCGGGCTCGGTATCCATGGGACCGAGCCCGGTCACGCGAATACCGGACGGTCCCAGGGCGAACCCACATCGACACGGGCCGGGCCTCGGTTCACGCTTATCCGCGCGGGAGGAAAACATGCGTCCTTACTTGAAATGGGCGGCGTCCCTCGGGGCGCTCGCGGGCATTGCGCTGGTCTCCAACTGCGGCGGCGCGAGCAACACGACGATCTCGGGCGGCGACGACGCATCTGCGGACGGCAGCAGCAGCGGCAGCACCTCGAGCTCCGGATCGAGCACCGGCGGTAGCTCCGGCTCCGGATCGAGCAGCGGGGGACACGGATCGAGCAGCAGCGGATCGGGCTCCAGCAGCGGCGGCCACGGATCGAGCAGCAGCGGCGGCAGCGGCTCCGGATCGGGATCCGGGTCGGGATCGGGCTCCGGGTCGGGGTCTGGCTCGGGATCGGGGTCGGGGTCGGGGTCGGGATCGGGATCGGGGTCGGGGTCGGGGTCGGGGTC
>DASVWO010000317.1:0-56834 GCA_036393165.1 Polyangiaceae bacterium
GGCGAGAGGATGGCCATCGACATCCACGCGGCATCCAGCGCGATGAGGAGGAGCCCCCGGATCGCGATGTGCCGGTCGATGGCTCCCGGCGCGTCGCCGCGTCGCATGCGCGAGTCGGTGGACAGCGCGAGCGCGGTTCCGGCCAGGAGCACGAACGTCGGGGCGCACAGGTGCGTGATCCAGCGCGTGAGAAACTGCGCCTCCGGAAGCGCCATCCCGGGCGTCCACATGCCCGCGGAGTCGGTCATCAGGCGCCCGCCGTTGAACGCCTCGGAAGCGTGGTCGATCGTCATGAGGATCATGACGATGCCGCGCATCACGTCGATCGCCGCGAGCCGGTTCTTTTGCTGACCCATCCGTAGAAAACCGCCGGCACCAGAATGCCTGGCACCGCTTGCGTCGGATCATATTTTCGACCCTTCGGCGCCGCCGTCGGCGCGCAAGTCTCCCGAAGCGGGCCTATAGTGCGCGCGCCATGAGATCCGCCGCCCTGGGATGCGCCCTTGCCACCTCTCTCTGTTTCGTCGCCTCACCCGCCCGCGCGATGACCGTGGACGAGATCGTCCAGCACAACATCGACGCGCGCGGAGGCATCGACAAGATGCGCGGCCTCCACACGCTCCGGGAGAGCGGCATGGCGCGCTTCGGCGACGGCGACTTCACGATCAAGGCGCCGTACGCCGCCGTGACCAAGCGCGTGCCGGAGGCGATCGCCGGCAAGATCCGCAGCGAGGTCACCATCCAGGGCCTCACGGGCGTCGACGGGTTCGACGGACACGAGGCGTGGCGCACCGAGCCGTGGCAGGGCCGGCGCGATCCCTTCCGCGTCTCGGCCGACGAGACCAAGAGCATGGCGGACGACGCCGACATGGACGGTCCGCTCGTCGACTGGCGCGGCAAGGGTCACAACGTCGAGTACCTCGGCACCGAGGAAGTCGACGGCACGATGGCGCACAAGCTGCGCGTCACGCTCAAGGACGGCAACATCGAGTACGAGTTCCTCGATCCGGACTCGTGGCTGCTCATCCGCACCCAGAACGTCCACTACGTCCGCGGCGCCGAGCAGGTGAGCGAGACGGACTACGGCGACTACGAGCAGGTCGAAGGCGTCTGGCTCCCGTGCGCGACCGACTCCGGCGAGAAGGGGCACCCGAAGAACTTCCACATCCGCATCGATCACATCGAGGCGAACGTGAACCTCGACGACGGGCTCTTCGCCTTCCCGGGTCAGGGCGTGAAGGTGAACCGCATGATCTTCCCCGCCGCCAACGCGCCGGCCCTGGTGGCCCACGCGCCGGCGGCTCCGCCGGGGCAGACGCCGGTGTTCGACAGCAGCGTCGTTTCGGGCCTCGGTGCGCGCAACATCGGGTCGGCGGCGATGAGCGGCCGCGTCTCGGCGGTCACCGGGTACAACGTGAACGGCAAGACGACGCTCTTCGTCGGCGCGGCGTCGGGCGGCGTGTGGAAGTCGGTCGACGGCGGCACGACGTTCAAGCCGGTGTTCGACATGCAGCCCGTGCAGTCGATCGGCGCCATCACGGTCGACCCGTGGAACTGGAACAACGTCTGGGTCGGCACCGGCGAGGCGTGGACGCGCAACAGCACGTCGATTGGCGACGGCATCTACAAGTCGACCGACGGGGGCAGCACCTGGAAGAACGTAGGCCTGCCCAACAGCGAACGCATCGTCCGCATCCTCGTGCGCCCGCACGCGAGCGACGTCGTCTACGCATGCGTCCCGGGCAAGCTCTGGAGCGACAGCCCCGATCGCGGCGTCTACAAGACGACCGACGGCGGGAGCACGTGGACGCAGATCCTCAAGGGGGCGAACCTCTCGACCGGCTGCTCCGAGCTGACGATGGATCCGAAGAACCCCGACGTGCTCTTCGCGGGCATGTGGGACTTCCGGCGCAAGGGCTGGACCTTCCGCTCCGGCGGCGACGGACCCGACGCACCGAGCGCCAGCGGCCTCTATCGCTCGGCGGACGGCGGCACCACGTGGACGCAGCTCACTCCGAAGGACAACACGGGCCTCCCCGAGGGGCCCTGGGGCCGCGTCGAGGTGCAGATCGCGCCGAGCGATCCGCACGTCGTCTACGCCTTCATCGAGGGCAAGAGCTCCGCGCTGTTCCGCTCCGACGACGGCGGCCAGACCTGGAACCGGCGCGACGACAGCCAGAGCATGGTGTGGCGTCCGTTCTACTTCGCGCGCCTCATCGTCGACCCGATCGTCGCCGACCGCGTGTTCAAGCCTGACTACAGCCTCATCGTCAGCGAGGACGGGGGCAAGAGCTTCTCCAACACCTCCGGCGGATCTCACGGCGACTGGCACGACGTCTGGATCGATCCCACGAACCCCGCGCACATCGTCGGCGGCGACGACGGGGGGCTCTGGTTCTCGTGGGACGGCGGCAGCCGCTGGTGGAAGGGCCAGAACCTTCCGATCGCGCAGTTCTACCACGTGAGCGTCGACGACAAGGACCCCTACCAGGTCTACGGCGGCCTGCAGGACAACAGCTCGTGGGTCGGCGACTCGTCGTACCCGGGCGGCATCACCAACCAGCGCTGGGAGAACATGTACGGGGGCGACGGCTTCTGGTCCTTCGTCGACCCGAGCGATCCCGATCAGGTGTACGCCGAGGCGCAGGGCGGCTTCATCGGACGCGTCAACCGGCGCACCCATGCGGCGCGCGACATCCAGCCGAAGGCTCGATACAAGGAGAAGCTCCGCTTCAACTGGAACACGCCCATCGTCGCGAGCCCCACGCGCAAGGGCACCATCTACATCGGCTCGCAGTTCCTCTTCCGCTCCCGCGACCACGGCGACACCTGGGAGCGCATCTCGCCGGACCTGACGACGAACGATCCGGAGAAGCAGAAGCAGGAGCAGTCGGGCGGCGTCACCGTCGACAACTCGTCGGCGGAGATGCACACGACCATCTACGCCATCGCCGAATCGCCGAAGGATCCGAACCTCGTCTGGGCGGGGACCGACGACGGGAACCTCCAGCTCACGCGCGACGGCGGCAAGACGTGGAACAACCTCGTCGGCAACGTGCCGGGCCTGCCGGCCAACTCGTGGGTGAGCTGGGTCGAGGCGAGCCGGTATGACGCGGGCACCGCGTTCGTGTGCTTCGACCGACACACCTTCGGGGACATGACGCCGTGGGTGTACCGCACGACGGACTTCGGAAAGACCTGGACGCGCATCGTCAGCCCCGACAAGGGCGTCAACGGTTACGCGCACACGGTGAAGGAGGACACGGTCGACCCGAAGCTCCTCTTCCTCGGCACCGAGCTCGGGCTGTGGATCTCGATCGACGGCGGCGACAAGTGGGCCCAGTTCAAGGGCGGCAAGTTCCCGAGCGTCGCCGTGCGCGAGATCCAGGTGCAGCCGCGCAAGAACGACCTCGTCATCGCCACGCACGGCCGCGGCATCTGGATCGTCGACGACCTGACCCCGCTGCGCGCGCTGACGTCGGACACGATTGCCAAGTCGGTGGCGTTCCTGCCGCGGCGACCGCTCGAGGAGAGGATGCCGGCGAACGGCGGATGGGCCGAGGGCGACGCCACCTTCGTGGGGCAGAATCCGTCGCCGGGCGCGGTCGTCACGTATTACCAGCGCGCGCGGCATCTCTACGGACGCATCAAGCTCGAGGTGGTCGATGCGAACGGCAAGGTCATCGACGAGCTCACGCCGACGACGCGTCGCGGGATCAACCGCGTCTCGTGGAACATGCAGCTCAAGGCGCCCCGCGTGCCGCGCGCCGCGCAGCCCGCGTTCAACGCGACGCAGGGCCCCCGCGTGATGCCGGGGACGTACACGTTGCGGCTCACCAAGGGCGACGAGGTGGTGGAGACCAAGATCACCATCGGCCTCGACAAGCGCGCGCCCTACTCGGTGGCCGATCGCAAGGCGGACTTCGACGCGGAGACGCGCGTCGTCTCGCTCTTCAACCGCATGAGCGACGTGGTCGAGCGCCTCGAGGCGGCCCACGCGGGCATCGAGGCGCGCATGGGCGCTCTTCCCCAGGGCGACGCGCTCGCGGACAAGCTCAAGAAGCTGGAGGAGAAGCTCGAGGCCTCGCGCAAGAAGATCGTGGCCACCAAGGAGGGCGGCGCCATCACCGGCGAGGAGCGGATCCGCGAGCACACCGACGAGCTGTACGGAGCGCTCGTGGGCTGGGAGGGCAAGCCGGCGCGCTACCAGATGGAGCGCATCGACGCCCTGTCGCGTGAGCTCGACGACGTCGGCAAGGAGGTGGACACGCTCGTCGCCAACGACGTGAAGGCCGTCGACAGCGAGCTTCGCAGCCGCAGCATGGACCCCATCCCGACGGCGCCATCGCCCCAGGCCGAGCTCGAGGACCAGGACGACGGCGCGGACGACGCTACCGTCGCCTCGGCGGCGAGCTGCATGCTCACGCGCGCGAGCGGCGTGTGCGATGCGGCGATGCGCGCCATGACCAGCGCGCGGCGCGTGAGTCGCGAGAAGGACTGAACGAAGCGCGGGAGCGCCCTCAGTCGTACGTGCAGTAGTTCGGGCCGCCCATGCCCACGACGCACCGCGACGGCGCGGGGCAGAGGCCAGCCACGCACGCCCCCGTGTTGCAGTTGCTCTCCGAGCAGTGGTACGGCGTCGTGTCGATCGCGCAGCACCCGCTCCAGCACTCGGTGTTCGCGGCGCAGTTGACGCACTGGTAGTGCCCGCTCAGGAGCTGGCAGTCCTGCACGCTGCTGACGCCCGCCGTCATGCACTTCACGCCGCACACCCCGCAGTTCGCGTTCGTGTCGGTCAGGACGGCCAGCCCGCCGCAGCAGCGCGCGATGTCGACGCCCGCCTCCCAGTTGAACCCCTCGGGGCACGCGTGGCTCTTCGAGCAAGATCCGGCGTTGTCGCAGTACCCGCACTGGCAGGCGCCGTTGTACGCGCAGAAGGTGCCCGCTTCGAGCGGGTGTTGCACGCAGTGGCCGGCCTGGCACGTCGGCCGCGCGTTGCACGGATCGGCGGCACCGCACGAAGCGTCGTCGGGCCGAGCGCTGCACGGATCGGCATCGAGCGGCGCGTCGCCGCCGGCATCCGGCTTCGGCGGTGAGACTTCGGCGGTCGCGTCCCCGCAGCCCCCGTCGCGGCACGTGTCGCCGGGTTGATCATCGAAGTGGACGAGGAGCGAGCATCCGGCGAGCAGCGAGCCGACTGCTGCCGCACAGGCCAGGGCGTGCCGCGCGCTCCACACCCCGAACACGTTACCACCCGACTAGGGGCCGATCCCTTCGTCGAGGCGGCGCATGCCCTCGAGCAGCAGCGCCTCGCTGGAAGTGTGAATCACGCGCGAGGTCGGCTTGAACGCCGGGTCGAGCCCGAATTCGCCATCGCGCAGCTTGAGCATCGCGTAGAACGCGCTCTCGCCCCGCAGCTCGCCCCAGAGGGCGTTGACCACGTTCCCCTCCTGGAAGTGAATCTCGCCGACGCCCTCCGGAGCGCGGATGCGCAGGTTGCCGGTCTTCCGGCCATGGAAGAGGACCTGCACCATGTCGGGCAGACCCATCTCGCGGAGAGACCCGCTCACGCCGCGCGACGGACGTGCGGCCATGCGCTGGTTGAGGAGCGCCTTGAGCTTGGCGACGAGCACGTCGGCGTTGGCCGGCTTGTTCACGAAGTCGAGCACGCCGAGCTCGAATGCCCGCTGCGCCACGTTGCGCTCCTGGCGCCGGGTGTAGACGACCCACGGCAGGTCCTTGCCCCACGACTGCTTGCGCACCTCGCCGAGCAGAGCCAGCCCGTCCGTCGGCCCCAGGTCCACATCGCCGACGACCAGATCGATCTCGCCCTCCGCCAGCGTCTTGAGCGCTTGCTCGGCCGAGCGCGCCGTCCGCACGACGAACCCTTGCTCGAACATGCGCAGCTCGAGCACCGTCATCTCCTCGGGATCCACGTCGACGAGCAGCGCCTGCGCCCGGTCGGCCAGGAGGCGCGCCTTGAGGTCCTCGCCCGCGATCGTGTGATGGAAGAGGTCGACGAGGTTCGGGTCGAACACCGTGCCCTTGTGACGCGTCAGCGCCGCACAGGCTTCCTGGGGCGTGAGCATCTTGCGGAAGGGATTGCGCGGGTTCTGGGTGAGGTCGGCGTAGGTGTCGCAGATGGCGAGCACGCGCGCGCCCAGCGAGATGTCCTTTCCCGACTGCCCGTCGGGGAAGCCCTTGCCGTCGTAGCGCTCGTACATGTGCTGGACGGCCTGGATCGTCTCCTGCGCCATGCGCACCGGCTCGAGGAGGCGCGCCGGAACGCCGAGCGTCTTCTGCGCCGCGACCTTGTGCCCGTCGTACTCCGCGCAGTTGAGCGCGGTCAGGTGGAACTGCCCCATCTTCCCGATGTCGTGCACGTGCCCGGCCGACACGATCGCCGTGGTGCTCGTGGGATCGAGCCCCATCTTCTCGGCCATGCGGCGACAGAGGCGCGCGACCTGCCCCGAGTGTCCGCGCAGATCCGGCCGGCCGTTCTCGAGCAGGCTCACGAGCACGTTGAGCAGCTCGACGAACGAGGCGCTCGAGGCGCCCGCGCCCGCCGCCAGCGACGAGGGGCCCTGCGCCAGCTCCTTCTCGCTGAGCACGCGCTCCCGGCCGCGCGACTTGGCCTCGCTGCGCACGAGAGACGCGTTCATCGCGTCGTCGGTCACCAGGTTGCGCTCGTAGACGTCGAGCATCGCCTGGAACTGCATGTGCGCCTGCCGATCGAGCAGGGCGAAGGCGTGGATGTCGCCGCCGTACGCCTTGGCGATGAGCGCCTTGACCGCCGCAGGCCGCGCGAGCACCGCCTTGATCTCGCGCGCTCCGGAGGCGAGCTGCACCTCGTGCAGCGCCTCGAGGTCGTCGGGATCGGCGGTGACGACGCTGAGCGAGTGACTGTTCGCGTCGAAGAGCACCGGGCAGACCCCGACCTTCTCGGCGAAGCGCATCGGGATCATGTCGAGCAGCGCCCGAGCGACGTCGGCCTTCGCGAGCTTCTCCGAGCTGATGAAGTACGCCTTGTAGTGGCTCGCCAGCGCCTTGAGCATTTCGGCCTCGGGCACGAGACCAAGACCGACGATCGCCTCCTCGACGCGGTCGCCGCTCCGCTGCAGGTGGGTGAAGACGCCTTCGACCTGCTCCTGTCGCATCAGACCCGCGCGCACGAGCACGTCGCACACGAGCTTGGCCTTCCCCTGCCCCGGGTTCGGCCGCGCGGTCGGAGGGCGAGCAGTCGACACGAGAAACGGATCGTATCAGATACGCCCGCGCATACTTCCCAGCAGAAGCTCCAGCGCCACGCGATTCTGGCCGCCTTCCGGGACGATCAAGTCGGCGAAGCGCTTGCTCGGCTCGACGAAGGCGAGGTGCATGGGGCGCACCGTCTCGTAGTACTGCTTTCGCACCTGGGCGAACGTGCGGCCCCGGTGCTCGAGATCGCGCCGGATGCGGCGCATCAAGCGGATGTCGGCGTCGGTGTCGACGTACACCTTGGCGTCGAAGCGCCCGCGCAGTCGCTCGTCGGCGAGCACCAGGATGCCCTCGACGACGATGACGGGGGACGCCTCGATCCGGACCCCCTCGGGGGCGCGATCGTGCACGGCGAAGTCGTACGTGGGACGCACGACGGGGCGGCCCGCGCGCAGCTCGTCCAGATGGCGCACGAGGAGGTCCATCTCCAGCGCGTCGGGGTGGTCGTAGTTGATTCTCTCGCGCTCCTCGAGCGGGCGCTCGGGCTGGGCGCGGTAGTAGTGATCCTGCTCGATGAGCACCCCCGCTCCGGCGGGCAGCGCCTCGAGGATCGCACGGGCGATCGTGGATTTGCCCGAGCCCGAGCCGCCGGCGATCCCGAGGACGAACGGCGGGGGCATGGGCCCTGCCTTTACCACGTTCGTGCATCTGCGCGCTCGGAGGCTCAACCGGTGGTCGCGGCTCGCGCGCTACGCTCGAGCTGCGGCGATCGGCCTCGTCGCCGTGGCGGCGGCGTACGTCGTGGGCGCCAACGCGTTCCTGAGCACCGGCTGGTTCGCCCGCGACGTGAACGCGTACCCCGAGACGATCGAAGTGCACTTCGCGCGCGGCTGGACGCTATGGCCGGGCACGCTGCACGCGCGAGACCTGTCCATCCGGGCAACGGACAGCAACGTGGAGTGGATCCTGCGCATCGACGAGGTGACGTTCGACGTCTCGCTCTGGGGGCTGCTGCACCGCCGCTTCTTCGCGGACCACGTGCGCGGCACCGGCGTCTCGCTGCGCGTACGGCAGAGGCTCGACGCGATGCCGAAGACACCGGCGCGGGTCGCGAACCTTCCGCCGATCGAGGGCCTTCCGCCCTACGCCTTGCGACCCAAGGTGAACGACCCGTACCCCGACTGGGACGACGCCTACTGGAATCTGTGGACCATTCGACTGCGGGACGTCGTCGCCGAGCACACGCGCGAGGTGTGGATCGACGACGACCGGTTCGTGGGGGACGCGCGGGTCACGGGCGGCTTCTACCTCAAGCCGGTGCGGCAGGCGCAGATCGGACCGGTGCACGCCGAGATCGCCGAGGGCCGGCTGACGCGAGGCGAGCGCGAGACGGTCGCCGCCACCGTCGGCGGTTCGCTCGACGTGACGGTGGACGCCTTCGACCCGCGCGTGACCTTCGGCAGGTTGATCCTCGATCGCGTGGCCGCGCGCGCGAACATTTCCGCGGAGCTCGGGAAGCCGGCCACGGCGTTCGTCACGGCCCGCCTGACGTCGCGCGGGGGCCGGATTGACGACGGCTCGCGCGTCGAAGCGCTCGTCCCGCACGTCGAGCTGCCCGCCGGAGACATGGAGGCACGAGGCACGGTCGCCGCAACCGCGGAGGCGCGCGGCGGCGTGATCGACGTGGTCGCCGAGTCGCGGCAGCTCAGGCTGGAGCGGAAGCGCACGTTCGTGGCGGAAGGCGACGTCACGCTCGCCGCTCGGGTGCGCGGCCTCGACCTCGCGAAGCACGACGACACGCTCGACGTCTCGGGGTCACGTCTGTTCGTGGAGCACGCGACGCTCGCCGAGCACGCGCGGGCCGAGGAGCGCTGGGGTGCCGAGATCGTGGTGGACCATGCTCACTTGCACCTTTCGCCGGCGCGGTTCGAAGGCAGGATGCGCGTGGGCTCCAGCGACGCGTTTCCGCTCTTCGCGACGGTGCTTCACGACCAGGCGCCTCGCATCGTCGAGTCGCTGCTTTCGCTGCCGCGGCTCCAGGGCGTCGCGTGGCTGACCGCCTCGCCCGACGCCTTCGCGTGGCGCGACGTGGTCGCCCGCGGAGGCGACGTCTGGATCCGCGGCGCCTACGGGCAGGCGGGCCCCGATCGCATCGGGGCCTTCGTCGTCGACAAGGGACCGCTCTCGGCGGGCATCGGCATCGACGACCAGGGTACGCACCCGCACGTCTTCGGGCTCGACACGTGGCTCCTCGAACGGGAGATCTCGCTCAATCGATGGATGGAGGAACGGGCACGCCAGCCGGCAGCACGCGAGCGAGGCGCTCGGGGTCCACGTTCCTCCCCGTGAGCACCGCGACCACGTCCCCGCCGCGAAGATGCTCGGGGAGACCCTCGAGCAGCGGCACCAGCGCCGTCGCAGCGCTTCCCTCCAGACCCACGCCGAGAGTCGTGCATCCCCAGGCCATGGCTCGCGCGATGTGGTCCTCGCTGACCACGACGACGCCTGCGACGACGTCGCGCGCCCGGGCGAATCCGTCGGCCGAGATGCCTCCCTCGAGCCCCTCGGCGAGCGTCGTCCCGCCGGTCTCGAGTCTCTCGACCGCCGCGCCACGCTCCAGCGACATGGCCATCGCGCACGACGCCTCGCTCTGCACACCCCACACGCGGCGTGCTCCGCTTTCGGCCTCGATGCCCCAGGCGAGCCCCGTCGCGAGGCCGCCTCCGCCGAAGGGCGCGAGGACCCGATCCGGCACGCTGCCGAGCGCCTCGACGATGTCGAACGCGAGCGAGGTCCCGTTGCCGAGCACGACGTTCTCGTCGTCGTAGGGCGACAGGAAAGCGCGCCCCTGCGTGACCGCGAGCTCCTTGGCGAGGGCCTCCGCGTCGTCGTAGTGGTCACTCTGCACCAGCACGAGCTCCGCGCCGTGCCGCTCGATCTTCGATCGCTTCGCGAGGGGTGCGCTGCGCGGGACGCACACGGTCGCGCGTGCGCCGAGCACCTTCGCGGCGTACGAGACCGCGGCTCCGTGGTTGCCCGCGCTCGCCGCGACGACGTGCGCATCGCGTCCCAGCGCGTCCAGGGCGACGAGCGCTCCGCGCACCTTGAAGCTGCCAGTGACCTGCAGCGCTTCGAGCGCGAGCCACACGCGCGTCGAACCCGATGGATCCGCCAGTGCGTCGAGCTCGACGGCACGCGCGAGCTTCAGCGGCCGCAGCTTTGCCTCGGGGAACCTCCGTCCCAGTTGGCGCACGGCCTCGAGCCGAGACCGATCGGGACGCACACCGGCGCCTGCGTCCGCCGCCCCCGGAGCCGCCGTCACGCACCGCATGCCTCTCTCCTCTATCCGCCGCCCCGTGCAAGCCAGCGCAGCGGTCGCCGATACGTCGTGATCATCCGATCCGGCGGTACCTCGTGCCCGAGGCCCGGCGCGATGTGCACGCGGACGTGGATGTGCGCCTGCTCGAGCATCTCGCCGGCCCGCTTGGTGTTCTCGACCACCTGGTCGTTCTCTCCCGTGAGCAGGTACACGCGGCGGATCTTCGCCCGGTTCTGCTCGAGGAGCTGCGGCGCGTCCCCCCACCAGTACTTGTCGTTCGCCGCCAGGATGAGCCACCGGTTCCAGTGCGCCGGATCCCGCAGGCCCACCTGCTGCGCGACGTACGCGCCCTCGCTGAAGCCGATGAGGATGTCATTGCGGCTTCGGACGCGCCCCGGGTACATGTCCTGGAGCGCCACCACGGTCGCGTGGATGATCTTCTGCGCCGAGTCGGCGTCGTTGTTCCAGGTGCGGCCGCCCGAGTCCGTCTCGCTCGGCCCCTGCGGGCAGACGACCCAGCCAAAGCGCCGCGCGACGCGCGCCCACTTGCGGCAGTCCTCGAACGCGTTGCCGCCGCGCCCGTGCAGGTACATGAGGATGGGCCGGCGCGCCTTGGTGCGCGGCTTGTAGTAGTAGGCGTCCGGAAACCCCGGCACCTCGAGGGTCATCGGGTCCGCGTCGGTGGCGTCCTCGCGTGCGAACGCGGCGCTCGACGACAACACGAGCAGGGCGGCCACTGTGGCCAGAAAGACGAGAGTGATGCGGGTGCTGCGGGACACGACGACCGGGCTACCATAGTCCGCCATGCGGCCGCTCGTCTATGCCACCCGGCGATCCATGCTGGCTCTCGCGCAGTGTCGGGCCTTCGTGGCGAGCTTGTGCAAGGCTGCACCTGACCTCGAGACCAGTGAGCTCCAGGTCGTCACGAGCGGCGATCGCATCACCGATCGGCCGCTGGCAGAGGTCGGCGGCAAGGGCCTCTTCGTGAAGGAGATCGAGGAGGCGCTGCTCGACCGTCGGGCCGACTTCGCCGTGCACTCGATCAAGGACGTGCCTGGCGAGCTGCCGCCGGGCCTGGTGCTCGCGTGCATTCCGAAACGGGCGGACCCGCGTGACGTGCTCGTCGCTCCGCGCCACCGGACGCTGGACGGGTTGCCGGCGGGAGCGCGCGTCGGGACCTCGAGCCTGAGGCGCATGGTGTCACTCAAGGCGCTGCGCCCGGACCTCCAGGTCGTCTCCATCCGCGGCAACGTCGACACGCGACTGCGCAAGGTGGACGCCGGCGAGTGCGACGCGATCGTCCTCGCGCGTGCGGGACTCGTGCGGCTCGGTCTGGAGGAAAGGGCGACCCAGCTCCTCGAACCGGACGTGTCGCTGCCGGCGGTCGGCCAGGGGGCGCTCGGCATCGAGTGTCGGGCCGACGACGCCGAGACCCGTGGGATCCTCGGGTGCCTGCACGATCCCGAGACCGCCACGTGTGTCGCCGCCGAACGAGGGGTCCTGGTGGCCCTCGCGGGTGACTGCAAGACCCCCATGGCTGCCCACGCCGTGAGGCAGGGCGAATCCCTTCGCTTGCGTGCCTTCGTCGCCCATCCGGACGGGTCTCGCCGGCAGGCCGGGGAACGCGCAGTCCCCTGGCCGGCCGACGAAGCGAGCGCCCGGGAGCTCGGTCTGGAGCTGGGTCGCGAGCTCGCCTGAGGAGAGCAGGGCATTTCGCAAGAAATGCCGCATCCCTCGTGAGGGCGGATTACGATGGAGACGATGGGACTCGAGGCGGAGTGCACCGTCCGCGTCGGTCGTAAGTCCGCCGCCGGCACGGCCTTGCTCGAAGGGGAAATCCTGCTTTTTCGAGGGGACATGAGCCTCCGGCTCCCCTTCGAAGAGATGCGCGACGTGTCGGTCGACGGCGACGCCCTGGTCGTCAGGACGGCCGATCAGGAGGTGCGGTTCGAGATCGGCGCGCCCATCGCCGAGCGCTGGCTGCGGCTCATCAAGGAGCCCAAGTCGCTCTTCGAGAAGCTCGAGGTCGGCCCCCAGTCGAGGATCGCCGTGGTGGACATCCACGACTCGCTCTTCCTCACCGCCTTGCGCGAGCGCACTGCCAGCGTGGCCGAGGGGCGCGTGCCCGAGGGTGCGCCCGTCGTCTTCTTCGGCGCCGAGACGAGGGACGCGCTGCGCAAGGTCCAGCTCCTCCGCGCGCGCATGATCGACACGGGGGTCCTCTGGATCGTGCGCCCGAAGGGCGTCAAGACGATCACCGAGGCGGACGTGTTCGAGGCGGCCAAGTCCAACACGCTCGTCGACACCAAGGTCGTCGCCTTCTCGAAGACGCACACCGCGCACAAGCTCGTCATCCCCGTGGAGATGCGCGGCCAACCCGCGCGGCCGCGCGCGCCGATCGTCTCGATCCCGCCGTCGGCTCCGGTGATGCAGCCCAAGCGGGCCTCCGCGAAGCCCGCGAAGAAGAAAGCGACGCCGGCGCCTCGCAAGGCGGCGAAGAAGCCGGCCAAGTCGAAGCCCAAGCCCAAGCACCACAAGTAGCCCGGCCGGGCAGCCAAGCCAGAGGTGGACGCGCACGCGTGTTGCGTTCTCCCACGGTGAGGCACCCAGCCATGAAGATCTTCATCGACAGCGCCGACGTACGCGAAATCAAGGAAGCGGCCGAGATGGGTTTCCTCGACGGCTGCACCACGAACCCGAGCCTGCTGGCGAAGACCGGACGCAAGGTCGAGCAGGCCATCCCGGAGATCTGCGAGATCGTGAACGGCCCCGTATCGGCCGAGGTGGTCGCCACCGAATACGAGCCCATGCTCAAGGAGGCGCGGTCCCTGGCGAAGCTGCACCCCAACGTGGTCGTCAAGGTTCCGCTGACCACGGATGGGCTCAAAGCTCTGCGCACGCTCCGCCGGGAGGACATCCGCGTCAACGTGACGCTCTGCTTCAGCCCCACGCAGGCGTTGCTCGCGGCCAAGCTCGGGGCGACGTACATCTCGCCGTTCCTCGGGCGGGTGGACGACGTCGCCGAGGAGGGAACGCACTTGCTCGAGCAGATCGTGCGCATCTACGCGCACTACGACTTCGCCACGCAGATCCTGGCGGCGAGCATCCGGGGCCCCCTGCACGTGGTGCGGGCCGCGGAGCTCGGCTCCCATTGCGCGACGATGCCCCTCTCGGTCATGAAGCAGCTCGTGAAGCACCCGCTCACCGACGTGGGGCTCGCGAAGTTCCTCGCCGACGCGCGCAAAGCGGCCAGCTGACCCGCGCCGGGAACCTTTCGCCGCCTCGCGGCTCGATTGGTGAGGATCGACGCGAGGAGACCATGATGACGGCGAAGACACTCTCGGGGGTTCTTTCATCGTGCGTGCTGCTGATGGCCTGCGGCGGCGGCGCTGCCGAGCAAGGGGGAGGCGCGACGCCTCCCGCCGGAGGGGGCGATCAGATCGCGATGGGCCAGAGCCTCTACGGGGAGAACTGCGCCTCGTGCCACGGCGCGGGGGGCGAGGGCCACGGGAGTGCGCCTCCGGTCGTCGGCAAGGGCGCATTGCCCCTCGACCCGCGGCCCGGATCCAAGCGTGCCGTCCAGTTCAAGACGGTGGCCGACGTCGGCGGCTGGGTGAAGGCGAACATGCCGCCCAAGGCCCCGGGGAGCCTGACCGACGACCAGTACTGGGCGATTCTCGCGTTCGATCTGAAGGCGAATGGAGTGGACCTGGGCGGCAAGCACCTGGATGGAGCACTCGCTCAGACACTCGTCATCCCGCGCTGACGAAGGGGCGCGCAGGAGCGCCGTTTCCGGCCGGGAAAAAGGCACTTCCGGGCAGTGGGTTGGTCCGCTCGCGTGCCGGCGCGTAGGGTACTGGAGGGAGTCGTCATGAGGGTGCTCGTCTATCTCGCGCTGCCGCTGGGTGGCGCCGCCATCGCGTTCGTGGGCTGCGGAGGCAGCAGCGGAGGGAGCCAGGCGAGCGCATCGAGCGGCGCGCCGGCCACCTTCGCGCAGGTGTACTCGACCACCCTGGGCGGTGTCTGCGCGAGCCCCGGTTGCCACAACGGCTCGGCCGCACCCGGTGGGCTCGACATGAGCGACCCGGAAACCGCCTACGCGAGCCTGGTCGGCACGACGGCCGCGGGTCCGGCTTGCGGCACGAGCAACTTGACGCGGGTCGTTCCCGGCGACTCTGCGCACAGCCTCCTCTACCTGAAGGTCAAGGGAACGCCGCCGTGCGGGAGCCGGATGCCGCTCGATCTGCCCGTGCTCTCGAGCGCGGCCATCGCACAGATCAAGAGCTGGATCGACGCCGGTGCGAAGAACGACGGCACCAGCAGCGGGTCGAGCAGCGGCACGGGCGGCAGCAACAGCAGCGGGAGCAGCACGGGAGGATCGAGCGGCTCGGGCAGCGGGAGCAGCACCGGTGGGAGCAGCGGAAGCGGCAGCAGCGGCGGTGGGAGCAGCAGCGGGGTCAGTGGCAGCAGCAGCGGCATCAGCGGGAGCAGCAGCGGCATCGGGGGCAGCGGCGCCAGCGGCAGTGGCGGCTGGGGCGCGTTCTCCGGAAGCGCGGGCACCTTCGGCCAGACGTTCGACAACGTCCACTGGTCGACCATTTCGGTGGGACAGCAGGACCTCCTGTCGGTGTCGTGCGTCGGCAACCTCCACGGCTGGGTGGCGGGCACGCGAGGGGTCGTCTTGCACACGGCCGACGGCGGACAGACCTGGTCCGCGCAGAGCTCCGGCGCCACGGCCGATCTGAACGCCGTGCGTTTCGGCGACCTCGGGTTCGGTGTCGCCGCGGGAGACGGCGGGACGGTGCTCGTGACGAGCGACGGGGGCACGCACTGGACGACCGCGCGTACCTCGACGCAGGCACCACTTCGAGCAATCGCCATCGCCGGCAGCGTCGCGATCGTCGTCGGAGATGGAGCGACCTTGCTGCGCTCGACCGATCGCGGCGCATCGTGGTCGATCGCCACCATCCCCGGCGCCGCGGACCTCCACGGCGTCGCGACCGACACCGCGGGCCACCTCACCCTCGCCGTCGACGGCTCGGGCCATGTGTGGCGAAGCGACGACACGGGCGCGTCCTTCGCGCTCGAAACCGAGCTGGGTGCCGCCCTCGACTCGACCTCCGTGGCCGACGACGGAACTCGCGCCCTGGCGGGCGGCGCTGGGGGCGCCATCTTCGTCCGCGACTCGCAGGGGGCGTGGCAGAGCGCGTTCTCGCCGACGACGGCGGATCTGCACGCGGTCCTCGTCGGCTTCGACGTCGGGTATGCGGTCGGACAGTCGGGGACGCTGCTGTCCAGCCACGACCAGGGAGCCACGTGGTCGTGGATCGCGAGCGGCACGACGGCGACTCTCCACGGTCTCGACGATCTCTGATCCCGTCGCTCTTCTAGAGCTCGTGCTCCATGCGCCGCGCCTTCGTGCGCAGGTAGGCCTGCGCGTGGACCGGCGCGGACACCGCGATGGGCAGACGCGCGCGGAGGGTGACCCCGAGCGCCGCGAGTGCCCGCACCTTCGCCGGGTTGTTCGTGAGCAAGCGCACGCTGCGCACGCCGATCCCCTCCAGCAGCGCGGCAGCGGCATCGTACCGACGTGCGTCGTCGGGAAGGCCGAGAGCGCGGTTCGCGTCGACCGTGTCTGCCCCGCGCTCCTGGAGAGCGTAGGCGCGGATCTTGTTGGCCAGCCCGATGCCCCTGCCCTCCTGGCGCATGTACACGATGACACCTCGTCCCTCGGCGGCGATGGCGGCCATGGCGCGGTCGAGCTGCAGCGCGCAGTCGCACTTGAGCGAGCCGAACACCTCGCTCGTCATGCACTCCGAGTGCACGCGCACGAGCACGTCCTCTCCCGCCGGGTCCCCCCGGACGATGGCGACGTGATCGCGCTCGTGTCCCCAGCGGAACACGATGAACCGCATGGGCCCGTGGTCGGTGGGCACGGTCGCCTCGGCCTCCAGCACGAGCCGCGGGTCCGCGACGCAGCCGAAGCCGAGCAGGGGCGCGGCGCTCACCGCGCGCACCCGATTCGTGCGAAGACCCGCGCGACGACGCGATCGCATCGAGCGCCGAGGAAGTCGAACGCACCCGTGGCGAGCGCGTCGAACCGCTCCTCCAGCCGCCTCTGGAGCAGGGCTCGAGCGCGGAAGGCGCGCGTCTTGACCGTGTCCTCGGGGATGCCGAGAACCTCCGCCGTCTCCGCGATGGACATTCCCTCCACCGTGCGCAGGACGAAGGCGGTGCGCAGGGGATCCGGGAGCGTATCGATCGCCTCCTCGAGCGCACGTCGGAGCTCGCGGTCGCTCGCGCCCTGTTCCGGCGTACCCGTGGACATCACGACCTCCTGCTGCGCGTCGGGTTCGAGGGGCTCGATGCGCGCCGACTTCCTCGCTCGCGCCAGCGCTTCGTGCACGCAGATGCGCGTCACCCACGTGGAGAAGAGCGAGCGGCCCTCGAAGCCCGCGAGGTGACCGAAGGCCTGGACCCAGGCGTGTTGCACCACATCCTCCGCCTCGGCCTCGTCGCGGAGGATGGCGCGCGCCGCCCGGAAGAGGCGCCTGTTGTGCCGGCGCATGAGCATCTCGAAGAGCCGCGGCTCGCCCGCGAGCACCCGGGCGACGACGCCCTCGTCGGGCATCGGCTGTGTGCCTTCCGGCAGAGATCCGGGGGTTTCCGGGGTGCTCTTCATCATGCTCTCGATCAACCGAGTTGCGACGGGCCAAAAGGTTCCCGTCGTGCGGCTGACTGTACGATGCGGAAAGGTCGGGTGCGGAATCCTGACAGGAGGTTGACAGTGACGTCGACCATCTTGGTCGATCGGAGGTCAGCCATGTCTCTCGAGATCAGGCCGGTCGGTCCCTTCGACCTTTCCCTGACCCTTGCTTTCCTGAGCGGGTTCGGTCCGACGCGCGGAGAGCAGGACGTCGGCGTGAACGAGGTCACCAAGGCGTTCATCGTGGGAGGGCGGGCGGTGGCCGTTCGAGCCCGCGGCCTCGGAGAACCGGATGGGCCACGCCTCTCGATCCAGGTCTTTGCCGACCGTGCGCTCGACCAGACGGAGGCGAAGGAGGCCCGATCGCGCATCGAGGACTTGCTGACGACTTCGCAGGACCTGGCACCGTTCTACGCCCAGGCGGCCGAGGACACGGCGTATGCGCCGCTCGTCCCTCGCTTCTGCGGGTTGCACCACGTCCGTTTCGCGAGCGCCTTCGAAGCAGCCTGCTGGGGTGTGATCAACCAGCGAATCGGCCTCACGGTCGCGCGGCGCATGAAGGACGCACTCGTTCGCCGCGCCGGGTCGTCCATCACCGTCGACGGCGTCGAGCACTGGGCATTTCCCGAACCGCGCTCGGTTCTCGAGGTCGGCGAACGAGAGCTCGGCCGTCTCGTGCCGGGGGGCCATAGAGCGGCGGCACTCATGGCGCTGGCGCGCGCGTTCTCGGAGGCGTCCGCGAGCTTCTTGAACCAAGCCCCGATCGCCGACGTCCGTGCGTGGCTGCGAGCGATTCACGGCGTCGGCCCGTTCACGAGCAGCTTCGTGCTCTACCGAGGGCTCGGGCGCTTCGACGGCGTCGCCGTCGTCTCGCCGACGCTCGTCGCCGCGGCCGAGCGCCAGTATGGTCGCTCCCTCGGCTCAGGCGGGGTCGCGCGCGTGGCCGAGCGATACGGCGAATGGGGCGGCCTCTGGATGCTCTACCTCTGGGCATCCACGTTCGTTCCGCCGAAGGCGAGCTAGATTCCCCCGTGCTGCCCGGCGGTCAGCTCAGCCTGTTCGGGCACTGCGTGCCCGAATGCGACCGGCGTTTCGGCCGGCTCCAGCACGTGCCGCTCGAGGACGGCGCGTGGCTCGAGATCGTGCCCGGCTGGCTCGCGGGCGACGCATCGCTCTTCGAGCTGCTCCGCGGGAGCGTGCGCTGGCAGGCCGAGTCGCGGCGCATGTACGACCGCGAAGTGGACGTGCCGCGGCTGCACGCCGCGCTCGAAGGGAGCACCTTGCACCCCGTGCTCGACGAGATGCGCGCGGCGCTCGACGCGAGGTACGGGACCGCGTTCGTCCGCACGAGCGCAGCCCTCTACCGCGACGGGACCGACAGCGTCGCGTGGCACGGCGACTTTCCCGCGCGTCGGATGCTCACAGACACGTTCGTCGCCACGGTGTCGCTCGGCGCTCCTCGTACGTTTCTCCTCCGCCGCAAGGGTGGAGGGCCCTCACGCGCTTGGTCGATCGGACGCGGGGATCTGCTCGTGATGGGCGGCGCCTGCCAGCGCACGCACGAGCATTGCGTCCCGAAGGTCGCTTCGGCCGCCCCGCGCATCGCGCTGATGTACCGGCCCATCTGGGACCAAGCCTAGTCATCGTGCCGGGCTCTTGTCGGCTGCCGGCGCCGGGTGCACCTCGACGATCGTGATGCGCACGTCGCAGGCGGTCGTGACGAGCAGGATGACAAGCGGAACGGCTCGGATGGCTCGGAGAATCGCCATGGTCCTTCTCCTCTGGGCCGGGATCCTGCGGCCGGCCCGAAAAGGGCGCCTCCGGGCGCCGACGCCCCGTAGGGATCGCACCACGAGTCGTGCGGCGGACGGCACGGATCGTCGGCGCCGCCCGGCGGCGGGCGCCCCCCCTGCGGTACGCTTTCTCTCGTCATCATGACGACGGCCGCCCCGCAGGATCCGCAGCCGAACCCGTGGCCGCGACGCACCGCCATCGGGGTGACTTCGATCGTCCCTGCGGCGATCGACATGAGCCACGATCTCGCAAAGGGCGCGACCATCTCCGTGCCCTGCGTCGTCTTCAACATCGCCGGCGTCCTCGTCACTCTGGTCGGCCTCACCACGGCGTTCGATGCGTGCAGGCGACGCCGCTTGGCCAGCGGTCCCTCCTTCAGCGTCATCGCCGGCCTGGGCGTCGCTCTCTACGTTGCGGAGCTGGGGTTCGTCTTCGCGGTTCACCGCGCGACGGGGTTCGATCTGCTCGGCGGATCCATTGCGCACATGACCAGCGTCGCCCGCGTATGCGTCTTCATCGCGGGCGAATCGCTGTGGAGCCTCGGACTCTGGGCTGTCGCCGTCGTCTTCCCCTTCGCCATACGCGACGCGAACGTGCGGGCGCGCGAGGCGGACCGCCTGCGGACCGCGGCCGAGCTCGCACGATTGCGTGCGCACCTCCAGCCCCACTTCCTGCTGAACACGCTCAACACCGTGTCGGGGCTCGTGAGCCAGGATCCCGAGGAAGCGCGACGCCTCGTCGGGGCGCTCGGAGATCTGCTGCGCGACTCGGTCGAGGAGGGCGATGAGATGCAGACGCTCGAGGCGGAGGTGAGCTGGCTGCAACGCTATGCGGAGATCCTGGAGACGCGCCATCGCGGAGCGCTGACCTTCCGCTGGGACATCGACGACGGCACACGCGCGGTGAAGGTGCCGCGCCTGCTCCTCCAGCCGCTCCTCGAGAACGCGGTGAAGCACGGGGCCCGGCGCCGCCGAGGCGGCGGCGAGGTGATCGTCACGGCGCGTGTCGACGATGCGAGCTCCCCGCGCGTGCGATGCGTCGTCGAGGACAACGGCCCGGGCCCCGGCGAACGCGGTGCGCGACCGGGAGCGATGGGCATCCAGCTCGTCACGCGACGCCTCGCGCTCAAGTACGCCGGAGCCGCGAGCTTCCGCCTCGAAGCGAGCGACGGCCGCACCCGTTCCATAGTCGAGATCCCGATGGAGGCCCCGTGACCGCGGAGAGCAAACTGCGGGCGCTGGTCGTCGAGGACGAGTGGGCGGCACGCAACTACCTGGTCGAGCTCCTCGAGCGCTCCGGCGCCGTGGAGGTCATCGGAGCGGCGGCCAGCGCCGAGGACGCCCGCGACGTGCTGGAGTCGCGCGAGAGCCCCATCGACGTGGCCTTCGTGGACGTGCGGCTGGTCGGGTCCGAGCGGGAGGACGTGGGGCTCGACATCGTGCGCAGCTTCGCGCGCCAGCCCGGCGCCCCCATGTTCGTCCTCGCGACGGCCTTCGCGCAGCACGCCCTCGAAGCGTTCGACCTCGGCGTCGTCGACTACCTGCACAAGCCGTTCACCACCGAACGCGTCTCGCGGTGCATCGAAAAACTGCGGGCGCGGCGCCCCTCGCACGCCACGGCGTCGGGTCCCGTACGCATCGTGGTCCGCCGCAAGCGCGCTCTCGTCTTCCTCCGCCTCGAGGAGGTGTGGGCGTTCGAGGCCGCCGAGCGTCTCGCCTTCGTGCATTCGTCTCGTGGCAAGTTCGACGTCGACCTCTCGCTCTCGGCCGTGGAAGCCTCCTTCGGCCGCTCGCTGCTTCGCGTGCATCGCAACTGGCTCGTGAGCGCCGACCACGTGAAGGAGCTCGAGGGGGCGGGAAGCGAGACCGAGCTGCTCGTGGGCGATCTCCGGGTGCCCGTTGCCCGCGAGCGCGCCCAGACGGTGCGCGAGGCACTGATGCAGGGCACGCTCGGGATCCGCGCCCGCTAGCGCCCGCGGACGTTGTACTCTCGGGCGTCGGTGAGCCCGACCGGCCTCGCGGCAGCGACTTGGGTCGTCTTCGTCCTCGTCTATCTCGGGCTTGCGGTCGGCAAGCTGCCGTTCGTCCACCTGGACCGGGCAGGCATCGCGCTCGTCGGGGCGACGGTCGCCTTGGTGCTCGGGATCATCACGTTCCCGCAGGCCGTGGAGGCGGTCGATTTCGCGACCATTGCGCTGCTCTTCGGGATGATGGTCGTCGTCGCCTACCTGCGGATCGCCGGATTCTTCCGCCTTCTGGCGTCACGCGTCCTTTCACGTGCGAAGACGCCTCTCGGCGTACTGGCCGCGGTGGTGGCTCTGTCCGGCCTCCTCTCTGCCTTCCTGGTGAACGACGTGGTGTGCCTCGCGTTCGGACCGATCGTGCTGTCGCTCGCGCGACGCGTGCGGCGCGATCCGACGCCTTATCTCGTCGCGCTGGCCACCTCCGCCAACGTGGGCTCGACGGCGACCATCACGGGCAACCCGCAGAACATGATCATCGGAGGCCTGTCGCACCTGCCCTACGCCAAGTTCGCGGCACACCTGGCCCCAATCGCCGCGGTGGGGCTCGTGCTCGTCTTCGGCATCGTGGCGCTCGCCTTCAGGGGCGCCCTCGCTCGCGATGCGGGCGAAGACACGAGGCCGAGCATCCTCCCTGGGGACCCCGCAGGAACTCCCGACAGCAGGCTGCTTCCGAAGGGCGTCACGGTCCTGCTTGGACTCGTGGGCTGCTTCTTCGCCGGCGTTCCCGTCGAGATCGCCGCGCTGGGCGCCGGCGCCGTTCTGATGCTCGGACGGCAACGACCCGATCGGCTCTACGCGCAGATCGACTGGAACCTGCTCGTGATGTTCGCCGGCTTGTTCGTCGTCGTCGCCGCGTTCGAGCTGCACGTGGTGAGCTCCTGGAATCTCGAGCGCCTGACGAGCTCCGCGAGCGCGCCCGTGGCGGCCCTCACGGCGGCAGCGGCGGTCCTCTCGAACCTCGTGAGCAACGTACCGGCGGTGCTGCTCCTCAAGTCGATCATCGTTCCCATGGCGCCGGCGGCGCGGGAGCACGCGTGGCTCACGCTCGCCATGGCAAGCACGCTGTCGGGGAATCTCACCCCTGTCGCATCGGTCGCGAACCTCATCGTGCTGGAAGGCGCTCGCAGGCAGGGGATCGCCGTCTCGCTGTGGGACTACTGCCGCGTGGGTGTGCCCGTCACGCTCGTCACGCTGGGTGTGGGCGCGGCGTGGCTGGCATTCGCGCAGTAGTATGACGGGGTGAGGCTCGGCACCACCGTCGCCATGGGGTGGGCGCTATGCGCAACGAGCGCTTGCGGTTTCCTGAGTCTCGACGGCCTCACGGGCGGCGACGCGGGCCGGAATCTGGGGACGTCGTCCGGATCTGGCGACGACGGGACCTCTTCGGGTGGCGGTGACGACGCGGCACTGGAGGCCGACGTCGCGACGACCGTCGACGCCTCTCCGGACCGCACCATGGCCGGGGACGCAGCCACCGAGACGGGCACGTGGTGCACCACCGTCGCACCTGCCCCCGCCTTCTGCGCGGATTACGACGAGGGCCAGGTCCTCCAGGCGTTCGCCATGGGCAACCCGGTGCAGGTCATGCCGCCGTTCGTGAACGACGGAGGCAGCGTCTCGCTCGACACCACGAACCCGAGCTCACCGCCGGCCTCGTGCGCGGCCTCCGTCGACGTGCTCGGCGACGCCGACGTCCAGGCGCGCTTCGAGAACCCCGCCACGATCACCAACACGAACAGCGCCCGCCTGCGCTTCGACATGCGCATCGACGCGGACGACCCGAACGAGGCCATCGTGGCGGACGTCTTCTTCAACAACGGATCGAGCCAGGAGTACGCGCAGCTCCAGATCAGCCAGGCCGGTGGGTTCATCCGCTGGCAGGGCGTCGTGACCTCCGGGCGCAAGGCCTTCACCGAGCCCGCGGTCGGCGTCTGGACGCGGGACATCGAGATCCTCGGCAACGTCCAGACGGGCACCATCGAGCTTCGGATCGGCGGCACGACGGTCGCCAGCCTCACCTACGGCTCTCTTCCCTTCTCGTCGTCGGACTCCTCGTCCTTCTACCTGGGGCTGCACCTGTTCCAGGGATCGAAGCGGATCACCTTCGACAACGTGGTCTTCACGCCGGGGCCCTGAGCTTCGCGACGCCGCGTCAGTTGGGCAGTCGCTCGTCTTCGTCGTCCTCGGAGGCTTCGCCCTTGGCGCCGGCGCGATCGCCGTCGTCCGCCTGCGCGCGGTCCGCGTGGATCTCCGGCAGGTCGAAGAGGAAGCGCATGGCGGCCGCCAGTTCCCCGGCGTCGTCTCCCTCGGCGGCGCGCGCCTTGAGACGCGTCGTCGGCGCGTGCAGCAGCTTGCCCAGCGCGGCGTCGAGCATCTGGGTCAACGCGTCGCGCTCGGCCTGTCCAAGGTGACGGAGACGTCCGGCGAGGGAGCGTTCTAGCTCGCCGATGAGCACTGCACGCGCCTTGGCGCGCATGGCGACCACCGTCGGCTGCACCTCGAGGCCCCGCGTCCACGACAGGAACTGCGTCACCTCGTCGGCGACGATCTTCTCCGCCGCCGCCAGCTCGGCGCGACGCGCTTCGAGCCCGCGCGCCACCTGTTGCTCGAGATCGTCGACGTTGAAGACGTACACGTTGTCGATGCCGTGGACCGCCGGCTCCACGTTGCGCGGCACGGCGATGTCGACGAAGAAGAGGGTGCGCCCCTTGCGCGCCTTCATCGCTCGCTTGACCATGTCGCGCGTCACGACCGGCTCGCGACTCGCGGTGCTGGCGACGACGACGTCGGCCTGCACCATCTCGCGCTCGAGCTCCGCCCAGGGCACGGCCGACGCGCGCATCGCGCTCGCCAGGAACGCCGCTCGCTCGAAGCTCCGGTTGCAGATGCGCACCGCGCGCGCGCCCTTGCTCAGGCTGCGGGCGGCGGCTTCGGCCATCTCGCCCGCACCGAGCAGCAGCACGGCGTGATCGTCGAGCTCTCCGAAGATGTGCCGCGCGAGGTCCACCGCCACGCTCGCGATGCTCACGCTGCCGGCGCCGATTGCCGTCTCCGTGCGTACGCGCTTGGCGACGGCGAACGCTCGGCTGATGCACCGCCCCAGCATGCCCTTGAGCGCCCCCGCGGCGACGGCGGCATCGTACGCGTCCTTCACCTGCCCGAGAATCTGCGGTTCGCCGAGCACCATCGAGTCGAGGCTCGCTGCGACGCGGAACACGTGGGTCACCGCATCGTCCCCGCGCTTGTCGTAGAGGAACGGGGCGAGCTCGGAGTCCTGCGCCAGGCCGCCGTGGCTGGCGAGCTCCTCGCGGATGGCGCGCACCGCAGCCTCCACGTGCGCGTCGGGCGCGTGCGCCACGACCTCCGCGCGGTTGCAGGTCGAGAGGAACATGACCTCCGCCAGCTCGTTCCGCGCCGACAGACGCGCGAGCACCGCGGGAAGCGCCTCGGAACCGGCCGTCAGCCGCTCGCGGACGTCCACCGGAGCCGTCCGGTGCGAGAGTCCGACGACGAGGATCACGGACCACCCATGGCCACGGTCCCGCCGCCCGCCGCGTCGCGCGCGAGATAGAGGAGGAGGACGATCACGGTGAAGCCGAAGCCGGCGATCGTGCCGTACGCGGCGCGACGGCCGCGCCATCCCGCCGCCGCGCGCAGGAGCAGCACGAGCCCGAAGAGTCCCCACGACGCGTAGCTGAAGGCGGCGCGCGCGATCCATGCGCCTCCGCCCGTCTCCACCTCGCGCGCCCAGAGCGTGCCCGTGAGGATCCCGATGGTGAGCAGAGGGAAGCCGGCCACGAGGAAGCGGTGCTCGGCGCGATCGAGCGCGTCGAGCGCCGGCATGCGCTCGAACACGCCGCTCAGCTTCTTCTGCTTCAGACGCTTCTCCTGCACGAGGTAGGCGACCGCCGCGGCGAAGGCGAGCGTGAACAGGGCCACGCCGAGCAGGTTCGCAATGACGTGGAACGGCAGGATGGCGCTGCGCAGGCGAGGCGCATCGCCCGGGCCGACGCCGACGAAGCGTGACGCGAGCAGGAAGGTAAGCGCCAGGGGAGCGACGAAGGCGCCGACCACGTCGATGCGGAAACGGGACCTCGCCGCCACGTACGCCCCCGCGGCGAGCATCGACGCCACGCTCAGGGCGAAGTGGATGCCCTCGACCGGACAGACGTGGAGCACCATCGATGAAACGACGATCTGCGCCGCGTGCAGCGGGACGCCCACCGCGACGAGCCTCGGTGCCCAGCGCGCCGCTCCCTCCCCCTTGCCCGCGAGAAAGGCGACGAACAGGGTGCACGCCGCCAGGTACACGGCCGCGGTCGCGCCGAACAGGAGGTCCGCAGGCCAGAGGTTCACGGCAGCACGATCGTGCCCCAGCCTGGGCAAGCACGCCAGCTCGTGCGCATCACGGCCGTAGGCCCCCCGCGAGGAGCTCGACGACCCACGCATCGCCCCCCGAGTCCCGGACGACGGCGAGGCCCATGCGGTCGAAGTCGGGCCGCACGAGGTTCATGCGGTGGGACGGGCTCCTCCAGAGCGCGCGATGGGCGAGCGCGACGTTCGGCGCATGGGCCACGTTCTCACCGAGGTACCGGGCGTCGAGACCGGCGTCGCGAAGGCGCTCGGGCGGGTCCCCGTCTCCGGCGTCGTGCGCCAGCTCGTGGACAGTCGCCATGCGCTGCGCATGGGCTCGGGCGACCGCATCGAGACGGGCGTCGCGAGCGAGCCCTCCCAGGCCGGCGGCCGAACGCGTCGCCGCGACCATGCGCGACAGCACCTCGTCGTCGGCACCCGCACCTCCGGCGTCTTCCCCGGGCGCGGGCCCGGCGACCGGTGCCGTCGCGGGATCGACGTCCACGAGCACGTCGGCCTCGAGGACCGGACGCGGGCCGGTCGGCAGATCGGCGACGATCTGGACCGAGAGCAGCCCCGGCGCTTCCGCCGCGAATCTCGCCCGCACGGTGGACCCTTCGATCCACGACGGCACGGTGCGGGTCCCCCCGTTCGGGCCCAGCACGATGACGCTCGCGCCGCGCGCCCCGACTCGCAGACGCGCCTCGAGCGACAGCCACTGCCCCGTACGCGCGCGCATCGGAAGCGGCGCAAGATCGGCGAGCGCATCCACCGTGACCACGACGAGGCTCGTCGTTCCGTCGCTCGCCGTGCCCGACGCCACGCCACACCGGCGCAGTCGACGGGCGTCGTCGCCGAGCCATGCGTCGAGCCGAGCCATCGCCGAATCCCCCAGCGTGTGGGCCCGCACCGCCCACGCCCGAGGCCACGGGTGCGGCTCTCCCTCGGCCCGCTGCACGTCGGCGATGCCGTCGAGCTCCGGAAGCGCGGCTCCTGCCACCTTCCGTTCGAGCAGCACGCGCGCCGTCGCCACGAGCGCCGCCTCCCCCCGTCCGCATCGGGAGAGCGCCGACCGCTCCACGTCCGTCAGCTTGGACTCGTCCACGGCGACCGGTGAGGCCGTCCACGACCCCCGCGCCTCGTCGGCCGCGATCGACGGCGAGGAGACCGCGACGGACAGCAACAGACCGACCGCGAACGCCGCGCCGGGCAAACGCCTCACGCGCCGATGCTAGGCGCGCCGCGCCGGCAGGTCACCTTTCCGGCGCCGTTCGGCTCGCTGTCCGAGTGCAATCCCGGTGCGCAGTCCCAGGAGGAACGCGGCTCCGGCGATGAGGGCAACGAAGAGACCGGACACTCAGTTGATGGTGAAGTGCTTCGCCACCTCGAACGGACTGCCCGAGAACGAGGGAACGTGGGCCGAGCGGAACCGCGACGCGACGCACGAGCCGGTCGGCGTGCCGGCGAAGGGCGGATCGGTCACGACCGCCGACTGCACCGCCCCGCTGGGAGCGAAGGTCACGACGACACGCCCGCTGCCGGTGGTATCGCCGCGCTTGCACCCTTGAACCGCGCCCGCAATGGCGCCGAGAGACGCCTTCGCAGCGCCCATGTTGAAGGGCTGATCCGCAGCGGGAGCCGCCGCCGCGGGTGCCGCGGGTGGAGCCGCCGGCACGTCGGGCACGGCAGGCTGCGTCGGCGCGGCGGCCGCCACGGTCGTGGTGGGCTTCGCCGTGGCCGGAGACGACGTGGGCTTCGACCCTGCGCTGCTTCCGTTGTTGTCGGTGGCCGGCGACGGGGGCGGCGCCGGCGCAGCGCTCTGGGTCGCGGTGTCGGTCGCTGCAGCGGCCACCGAGGCGGAAGGCGAGGGCGTGTCGGTCGCCGCTGCGCTCGCGGAGGCCACGGCCGCACTGGCGCTGGCCGCTGCCTTGTCCTTGTCCGCGGTGTCTTCCTTCCCACCCATGAGGAGCGCGGCGGCACCCACCGCGAGGGCGATCACCACGACCCCGGCGCCGATCGCGCCGAAGATGACCAGCTTGTTCTTGGGCGCCGGACCGGGCAGCGCCGCCGCCGCGGCCTCCGGCTGCGGGGCGTACTCCTCGATGGGGGGCGCCGACAGCACTGGCGCGGAGAGCGACGGGCTGAACGCGCCACCGCCCGCGAGGTTCATGATGTCGTCGACCGCGCTCCTCTTCTTCTCCTTGGAGCCGAGCCCGATCTGCGCTCCGAGCTGCTTGATGTCGATGAGCCCGGACGCCTCCGACGTCGCCGGCATCGGCGCGCCGCCGCCGCCCGGTCCCTTGCTCGTCAGCGCGTTGAGGGAGAAGAGCACGCTGTTCTCGTTGCGCGCGCCGGTGAGCTTCTGCTGGTCGTCCTGATGCGCCTGCGGGATGCCGGCAGGCGCGCTCGTCAGCACGTCTTCTTCGCTTCCGGCCTGCGCCGCGCCGCTGAAGAGGTCCGCCGTCGCCGCACGACCACCTGCGCGTCGCGCCGCGACCGGCGACGCATCGGTGAACATCCCACCGCCGTTGCCGGGGTCTGCCGGGGCAGCCGCCATCGGCGGCACGTAGGGAGCCGGAGCCGGCGCCGCCCCTCCTCCGAGAACGAGACCACCGGTGTCCTGGATGCGCGTCGGCATGTCCGAGTGCCTCGGCGCGGGCATCGCGGAAGGAGGCGGCATCGCGCGCGTCGACGTGCACGCCGCGTACAGCGGCTCGATCTCGCGAAGCGGGAGCCAGTCGGTCATCCCGTCCTTCCAGCAGAAGGTCTCGTCGGTCACGACGCCGGCGTGGTACGCGTCGGCGACTTCCTGGTCGCTCATCGTGCGCTGGTCGCCGTCGGCCACGTTGACCGTCCACGCTTCGCCCCCGGCGCCCTGCTGCGCGTAGTCGTAAGCCGGAGCGGCGGCTGCCGCTGCCCCGCTGCTCGCCGCCGCCGGATCGTTGCCGTTGACGACGATGGTCGCGCCGCACTTCTTGCAGCGGATCTTGACGACTTTCCCGAGGACCTTCTCGTCCGCGATCGTGTACTTGGCCGCGCAGGCCTGGCACGTGATCTTCATCCAGTAGCCGTCCCTTCAGCCGATGGTAGCGCGGCGGTGGCTTCCCGTCCGCTCCAGCGTTCAGAGATTCTTCGCAAGAAAACGAGCAAGCAGCTCCTCGTCGGTCTTCGGCGGGCCGTGCTTCGTCGCCTTCTTCCCCCCCTTGCCTTTCTTCGTGCCCCCCGCGGCCGACTCTGCGGCACGATCCGAGAACGCGCCCACAGGCACCCCCATCCAACCGGGGTCGACGTCGTATGCCGCCTCACCGAGGAGCATGGACGACTCGACGATCTCGGCCCCCTGCTGCTCCAGCCACGCCCGCGGCTTCACCTTGCCGACCAGCTGGGCGACGTCGCCGGCCCCGCTCACCTCACGCACCACGCGCACGGACTCCGCCACGTCGTACGTGCGTCCCTCGCCCACCAGCGTGAGCACACCGCCCTGCAGGTCCACCGCACCGTCCACGATCCACTGGTCGAGGGCCGACTGCGGGAAGAAGACGCGGTTTTGCATGCACTCCCCCGTTGCACAGGGTATCAGAACGAGCCCGGATGGGCATGGGGCTGCTGGAGACGGTCGCGCGCATCGTGCAGCTCGGTGGCGCGCCAGCCAGGGCGGCAAGGGTGGCGGCCCTGCGCGCCAGGTGGGAGGAGCGCACCGGTGCCTTCTCGCCCGAAGACCCGTGGTTCGAGGAAAGGAGCCGCGCCTTCTGGGACGACGCGGTGACGGCGCAACGCTTCGGAGGCGACGTCATGGACGAGCTCGAGGAGAGCGAGCGCGCGTGGCTCGGGCCGCTCGAGAGGGCGCACCGGGGCCTCTTCCGGGTGTCGGTGGAGGACCGGGACGTGCTCGAGGACGTGTGGAGCGGGGCGCAGCTCGTGGTGAGCACCGTGGACGAAGCCTCGCGTGCGGAGCTCGACGCCTCGTCCGGCCAGCTCTTCGATGCGCGCGTCGTCGGCACGGCCGGGCCGTCGCTCACGGTCGCGCTGCTACCGGGCGCCGTGTTCCATTCGCGCGACGCGACGGAGCCCATCGCTCCCGTTCTTGCGGCGGCCCGCGCTCAGGGCATGTCCACCGCGGACACGCTCGACGCGCTCCTCCGCATGCAGCGCGCCCTCCGCTCCCTGTCGCGCGTGAAGCCGGCGTACGCTTACCGCGCCGAGGCCCTGTCGCCGCGCGCACCTGCTCTTCCGCACGGGCCGGTGCAGCGTCCCGCGAAAGCGCCTACATAGTCGGCGAGAGATGCCCGTTCCGCCGGTCTTCGACGCGCGCCTCGTGGGCGGCCGCACGCTCTCGCCCAACGTGCGCGAGCTGACCTTCGAGCGGGCCGACGCGCACCCCATGGCGTTCGCGCCAGGGCAGTGGCTCAACATGATGATTCCCGTCCCGCATCGTCAGGACGAGCCGGTGCTCAAGCGCTCTTACTCGATCGCCTCGGCACCCGATGGGTCCCCGCGCTTCGACATCGCCGTGACGCGCGTGAAGGGAGGGCCGGGCTCGACGTGGCTGCATGAGGTGGAGCCGGGCGCCGTGCTCCCGTTCGTCGGTCCCCAGGGATTCTTCACGCGTCCCGGCGAGGAGGGCGCACCGGCGCTGATGATCGCGACGGGCACGGGTGTCACGCCCATCCGCAGCATGGTCCGAGCCGCGGTGGCGGCGGGATCGCGCGCCCCGATGTGGATCCTGCTCGGCGTGCGCCACGAGGAGGACATGCTGTACCGCGACGAGCTCGACGCACTCGCCCGCGACCACGCGCACGTGCGCTTCATGGCCTCGTTGTCGCAGCCCCGCGGCGACTGGCGCGGGCGCCGCGGCTACGTGCAGACCCACGTGCCGGAGCTCTGGCGTGAGCTCGCCACGCACGGCGCCGCGCCACCCCATGCCTGGATATGCGGCCTCGAGCGCATGGTCGGGTCCGTCCGCGAGATCCTGCGCAAGGACATGGGCATCGCCCGCCAGCAGGTTCACAGCGAGCGGTATGATTGAGGAATGGCCGGGGCCACCCGAGGATCCACGCCGGCACCGGCGCCGCGGACGGTCGGGCGGTACCTCGTGTACGGCGAGATCGCCTCGGGCGGGATGGCGACGGTCCACTTCGGGAGGCTGACGGGCGTCGCCGGCTTCGCGCGATCGGTGGCCATCAAGCGGCTGCATCCCCAGTACGCGCGCGACCCCGACTTCGTGAAGATGTTCCTCGACGAGGCACGGCTCGCGGCGCGCATCGCGCACCCCAACGTCGTGTCGACGCTCGACGTCGTCGCGTTGGACGACGAGCTGTTCCTGGTGATGGATTACGTGCGCGGCGCCTCGCTCGCGCAGCTGTCGCGTGTCCTCCGGCAGCGGGGCGAGCGGATCCCGCCGCGCATCGCCACCGGCATCGTCTCGGGGGTGCTGCACGGCCTGCACGCGGCGCACGAGGCGAAGAGCGAGACGGGGGCACGGCTCGACATCGTGCATCGCGACGTCTCGCCGCAGAACGTGCTCGTCGGCAGCGACGGCGTGGCGCGCGTGCTCGACTTCGGCGTCGCGAAGGCTGCAGGACGCCTGCAGACGACCCGCGACGGGCAGCTCAAGGGCAAGCTCTCATACATGGCTCCCGAGCAACTTCAGGGTGGCACCGTCACGCGGCGCACCGACGTGTACGCGGCGTCGGTGGTGCTCTGGGAGGCGCTGGCCGGGCAGCGGCTCTTCAAGGGCGACAACGAGGGCAACGTGCTGGCACGCGTGCTGGAAGGCCAGGCGCCGCTGCCGAGCACCATCGTGGCGGAGCTTCCCCCGGCGCTCGATCGCGTCGTGGTGCGCGGGCTCCAGCGCGACCCCGCGGACCGATACGCGACGGCACGCGAAATGGCGCAGGAGCTCGATGCGGCGCTCGCCGTCGCACCGGCGGCGGAGATCGGGGACTGGGTCGAGCACGTCGCCGCCCGGGATCTGGAGGAGCGGTCGAACCGCATCGCCGAGATCGAGAGCGGCGCGGCTTCGGACGAAGAGACGACGCTCATGCCGTCGTCGCCCGCGAGCGCGCCCGACGCGCCGACACCCGTCGGCAAGCGCGAGAACGAGCCCAGCACCGAGCGCCGCGCGAGCGGCCAGATACCGCTGGAGGGCGAGACGGTGTCGCAGGTCTCGAGCGTCTCGCTGTCGCAGTCGGCGATGCCTCCGGCTCCGGACAAGCGGCGGCGAAGCGTGTGGATCGCCTCGCTGGCCGCGATCGTGGCGGTGGGCGTCGCGGGCGCCGTCGCCTTGGTGTCGAGACACGGCAGCGAGGAGCAACCCGCGACGGCGGCGTCTCCCGCGAGCGCTCCCGCCAGCGCTCCTCCCGCGGCGACGCAGCCGGCCGTGCCCGAGGTGCCCGTCGAATCGCTGCCGTCCGGGAGCGCTGCCGTCGAGCCATCCCCCCCGAGCAGCGCGTCGACGACGGCTCCTCCCCCCGCTGCGACCCCTCGTGCTCCGGCTCCGGCGGTGCGCCACGCGGCCGGCCCCGACTGCACGCCTCCATACACGACCGACGCGAAGGGGCACCTGCACTTCAAGCCCCAGTGCCTCTGAAGCGGCGCTACCATCGGCACGGATGGTCCGCCCCGCGTTTCTCGCGGCGTGCATCGCGTGCGCGACGGTGTCGGCGCAGAGGCCCGCACGCGCCGACACGAAGGCCGAGTGCGTCGCCGCTGCCGACCAGGGACAGTCTTTGCGCGACGACGGCAAATACCGTCGCGCTCGCGAAGCGTTCGCGACGTGCTCGAGGGACGTGTGCCCGAAGGTCGTGGTGCAGTCGTGCTCGCAGTGGATGCACGACCTGGATGCGGCGATGCCGACGGTGGTGCTCGGCGCGAAGGACGACCAGGGCAACGACGTCGCGACGGCGCACGTCACCGTCGACGGGCAGCCGCTGACGGAGACGCTCGACGGCAAGCCGGTGGCCATCGATCCCGGAATGCACGCGCTGCGCTTCGAGCATCCCGGCAGCCAGCCCGCCGAGGCGGACGTCGTCATCCGCGCCGGGGAGAAGAACCGCGAGGTCGGCGTCACGCTCCACGCGCTGGCGTCGGCGACGGACGCGCACCCGCCGCCGCAGGCTTCTCCGGCTCCCAACCCAGAATCGACGCACGGCACGTCCTTCTTCACCGCGCGCAACACGACGGCCCTCGTGCTCGTCGTCGCGGGGATCGGCGCCATCGCCGGAGGCGCGTACTTCGTCTCCCAGTCGAGCAGCGAGTCGAACACGGCTTCCTCGCTGCGCAACCAGCTGGGGCCGAGCGACGCCTGCACCGTGAACCCGTCCAACTCGCTCTGCGGTTCGCTCAAGACCGCCGTCGACTCGCAGCACACCGACACGGCCGCCGGCGCCATCCTTCTCGCCGCCGGCGGAGCCGCCGTCGTGGGCGGCGTCGTGGCCTGGCTCGTGTGGCCGAAGAGCGAGCCCTCGGAGCCCGCGTCCACGCCGGAAGTGAGCTTCGGCCCCGGCCGCATCACCCTGGGCGTGTCAGGATCCTTCTAGATGCGCGCGCTGCCCGTCGCCGCCGCCCTCGTGCTCTCCTCGGCCGTGGCGGGCTGCGGGTCGAGCGACTGCACCGAGACCGCCACGTGCGCCGGCACCGGCGAAGCCGGTAGCGGAAGCGGTGCCGACGCCAACGGGTCAGACGTCACGATCGACTCGCCCGTCAACGAGTCGGGCAGCAGCTCCTCCTCTTCTTCCTCCGGCGGCGGACACGACGGCGCGACGTCCGACGCCCCGAGCGACGCGGCCATGCTGCCCGACGTTCCGTTCGTCGATTCGTCCACGTGCCCCACGGGCTCGGTCTGCGTCGACGCGGTTCCCGCGGGCTGGTCGGGCCCCGTCATCCTGTACGACGCGACGGGTACCCCGCCGCCCGTACCGCCGGCTTGTCCATCGGGGTATCCGTCGCAGGCCTACCAGGGCAACGCGGGCCCGCAGGGCGGACCGGCGACCTGCGGCTGCACCTGCGGGACGCCCATGAACGCGAACTGCAACAACTCGGCGGTGCTGAGCATCGAGCTCTACGACGTCGCGGGTTGCTCCGGACCGTGCGGCAACACGTCGCTCCCGTACAACGCCAACGGCTTCTGCGTCAGCACCGGGTGCGTGGGCGGCGCCTCTGCGATCGTGAACCAGGCCACCGGCCAGAACGCCGCGTGCGCAGCAAGCCCGACCACGAACGTCCCGATGGCGCAGTGGGGCGAGGTCGGCCGCGTGTGCGCCCCGAGCTCGGTGGGCGGGGGTTGCTCCGGCTCGCAGGTGTGCGTGCCGGTCTCGCCGGGCAACGGGTTCCTCTCCAAGGCGTGCATCGTCCAGAACGGCCCGGGCCCATGTCCGTCCGGCAGCAGCTACTCCGTGCAGCACACGTTCTACGCCAGCTTCGACGACACGCGCGGATGCTCTCCCGCCTGCGCGTGCGCCGACGCGCAGAACGTCACGTGCACCGGTGGCTCGGTGAGCGTCTACACCATGTACGGGCAGATGTGCGGGGGCACGGCGACGGACATCCCGACCGACGGCCAGTGCCACGACTTCTCGATCCCGGGGAACGTCTACGCGATGGCGACATCCCCGGCCACGCCGGTCGCCGGCACCGGCTCGTGCGCGCCCACGACGCCGCAGCCCTCGGGCACCGTCACCGGGTCGTCGCCGACGACCGTCTGTTGCGCCCCGTGACCGAGGCCGGCGCGTCCTTGCAGCAGCGGAACCCCGTCTCGTAGAAGCGGAACTCGGGCCCGTGCGCGTTGTTGGTCGAGTGGCACGTCGGCTTTCCGCCGCCGTAGCAGCCGGACCAGTAGCAGCCGGCGAGGATGTACGGCCAGTCGTTCGCATGCTCGCGGGTGCGCACCACCCACTCCTCGACGTTGCCGGTCATGTCGAAGACGCCGTCGTCGCTCTCGCACTTGCGCTTCGAGCCGCTCGGCGTCGCCTGGTACAGCTCCTTCGCGTGCGCCTGCGCTTCGTCGGCCGGCCACTTGGCGAGCGTCCCCTCGTGCACCTCGCGCCACGACTTGTCGTCGTTGCAGCGGTCATCCTCGTGCTGGTTACCGTAGGGATACGCCCGGTGGTCGTCGCCCTCACAGGCGCCGATCCATTCGTCCTCGCTGCACAGGCGCTTGCCGTGTGACTCGCACCAGGCGCGCGCGTCGTTCGCCGACTGCATCACGAGCGGCTTGCCTCCCCGCCGGTTGGGCGCCTCGTACCGGTCGATGCAGTAGTCGTGCACGCGCATCATGCCCGAGGGGCAACCGGTCCGCACCTTGCGCGCGCGTGCGTCGGCGTCGTCGCCCGCGCCGAGGAGCACGACGAGCGAGGCCAGTGCGAACAGCGCCGGCACGAACCGCGGGAGCAACGCTGCTCTGCTAGTACCCTTTGCGCGCGACCGCCAGATCGTAGGGGTCGATCTCGACCTTCGCCTCGGTCACCATGCACGTCGCCGTGTCCTGGCGGACCGACACGACGCGGAGTTCGCCGACGACCTCGTCGGGGTAATTCTGCTCGTCCTTGCGCGAGCCCGGCGTCTGCTCCATGGGCGGGAGCGCCTTCTCGTCGTCCGGCGAGACGCGGTATCCGGCGCTCGGCGTGACCAGGGTGCGCCGCCACGCGTCGCCGCGCCGCATGATGAAGAGGCGGTTGCCCGGCTTGAGCCCGTCCTTCTCGCCCTTGTCGATGAAGACGACCTGGTGCTGCCCGTAGAACTCCTCGGGGTGCAGCGCTGCCAGCACGTGTGCCTGCACGTCCACGTCGTTTCGGCGCGGCGGGACGATCTCGAAGCGCCGCGCGAGCGGCCCCACACGCGCCCCGCGCTCGATGACGCCGAGCGACTCGACGATCTGCGCACGCGCGATGCGCGCCTGCGGATCCCACTGGTTCACGCGGGCGGTGCCGTTGATCTGGACGATGGTCCCCGCGGCGGAGGACTTCAGCGGCTTGAAGAGCGTCAGGTCCTGCCCGAGGTGCACCTCGTGGCCCTTGTCGACGTGCAGGTAGATCTGGTCGTAGTCGGTGAGGAACATCTTGTCCTCGGCCGCACCGGTGACGTCGCCCCACACTTCGTCCTTGTCGTCGTGGATCCACCCCTGGTCGCGCAGGAAGATGGTGCCGCCCGGCACCTGGCGCCGGCGGTCGACGAGCGTCTGCTGCTGGTACGGAAGCGGAACGGTGCGCGCGGGAAGCGCGCCCCCCGAGGTCCCGGGTCCCGGCGCCATCTCGTTCTTCAGGCGCACCTCGTCACCGGGGTAGATCCAGTTCGGATTGCGAATCTGCGGGTTGTACGACCAGATGCGCGGCCACTGGTACGGGTTCTGGAAGTAGAGGCCGCCGATGCCCCAGAGCGTGTCGCCACGCCGGACAATGTGCGAGTAGGGCACCTCGCCGGGGGAGTACTCGGGACCGTTGCCGAGGAAGACGGGACCGTTCTCGTCACCGTGCACCGTGCCGGCGCCGCCACGTCCGGCGCCGAGATCGAACGAGTCCTCCTCGTCGCCGGTGACGGGGTGCGCGCTCGACTCCGTCGCGTTGCCGCCTCCGATGGTGCCGTTCGGCGACGTCGTGTTGGGCCCGTAGGTGAAGCCGCCCTGGCCAGTGGGCGAGGGCGTGGGCGCATAGGATCCCGGCGTCGGCGAAGGCGTCGGCGAGGGAACGGGGGCCGGACCCGGCGCCGGCGTGCCTCCGGTCGCTTGCGCGTATGCGGAAGCGGGCGAGAGAACGGCGAGCGCGAAAGCCAGCGTCGAAGCGCGTCTCATCGATGGTCCTCGGAAGCGGGCCCCTGGGCGGCCGGCACGGTCACGGGCGGGATGTGGCGGGCGGCGGCGCTCTGCGGATACGCCTGCGCGAGGCGGTCGAAGTACTCCTTCGCCTTGAGCGGGTTGCCGAGCTTCTGCTGTGACATGCCCAGCTTGAGCAGCGCGTCGGGCGCCTTGTTTCCGGCGGGGAAGCGCGTGACCACGCCCTCGAACTGCTCGGCGGCGCGCAGGTAGTCGCCCTTGGCGAAGTAACACTCGCCTCGCCAGTACATCGCGTTGTCGGCGTACGGATGATCCGGGTACTTCACGAGGAACGCGGCGAGCGCATCGAGCGCGCGGTCGTACTGGCGGGCGCTGACGAGGGCGATCGCGGCCTCGTAGGCGGGCTTGGCGGCGGGATCGAGCGCGCCACCGGAGCCCGACGGGACACTGGTCGTGTTGCCCGAGTCGTCCACGAAGGTGCTGGCGGTGTCGTCACCACCTGCGCCGCCGCGGACGGAGCGCGACGACCCGTAGACGCGGATGGTCGGCCGGGGCGTCGGGTCCTCCGTGTCCGGAGACTCCACGTCACCCTGTCCCTCGTCGCCCACGTTCCACGAAGGAGGAGGAGGCTCGCTGGGCGCAGGCCTTCGCGCCGGCATGGCCTCGGTGGCGAAGTGCGTGTCAGCCGCCTCGGCGGCGAGGACCTTGGCGTTCTCCTCGTCGCGGTCCACCTGCAAGTGGTCGATTTCCTGGCTCATCTCGTCGAGATGGCGCTCCTCGGCGTCCCTGGCGCAGCCAGGCAGAAGGAGCGGGAGGACGGCGAGCCAGAGATGGGGCTTCATCCGGACCTTAAGGGTATGGCGGCGCATGGTTCCTGGCCAATTTACCGCTGACTCCCAGCAATCGACGGGCCGGTTCTTTACCGCCGGGTCATTCTGAGGGAGGATCGGCTTTCTGCCGCACAGGGGAACGAAGTTGGCCACACCTTCCCGCAAGCTCGCCAGACTCGACCTACGCAAGACGCTGTTCCTCTTGCCGAACATGATCACGCTCTCGAGCGTGTTCTGCGGGTTCGACTCGATCCGCCTGAGCGCGACGGCGCAGAGCGACGACGATTACTACCGCGCGTCGCTGCTCCTCGTGTTCGCGCTTTTCTTCGACATGCTCGATGGCCGCGTGGCGCGCCTCACGAAGACGCAGAGCGCCTTCGGCCTGCAGATCGACTCACTGGCGGACGCCATCTCCTTCGGCGTGGCACCCGCGCTCCTCGTCTACAAGTGGTCGCTCTGGCAGCGCCCCACGCTGGGCCTCATCGCGGCCTTCATGTTCGCCGCGGCGGGCGCGGTCCGACTCGCGCGCTTCAACGTCCTCTCGATGGGCGAGAAGGGTGCCCCCACCAAGCCGGGCAAGTACATCGTCGGCCTCCCGGTCCCGGGCGCCGCCGGCATCCTCATCTCGCTGGTGCTCGCCAACCATGCGATGGGCGACGAGCTTCGCCTGCACGGCCCGCGCTACGTCTGGGCGATGGTCGGCCTCACCGTGTTCCTGAGCTTCCTGATGGTCTCGACCATCAAGTTCCGCAGCTTCAAGGACCTGCGTCTCAACGTCCGCACGCTGCTCCTCGTCGCGTTCGCGGTCGGCTCGAGCGCCATCGTGAGCCTGCAGACCAAGCCTGCGTTCGTCCTCGTGTGGCTGCTCTCCTGCTACGTGCTCATCGGCCTCGTCGAGAGCGTCCTCCAGCTCTCCCGCCGCGCCGCTCGCCGCGCCGAAGCCCGCCGCAGCATCCCACCGGTCAACTGACCGCGGCCACGCGTCACCCGTTCGGGTGTCGCTGGAATGTGAAGCCGGCACCCGTGTGGCGCGTCTCACTCCCGTGGTAGAGAGCCGGGCGACAGGGAGGAGGGCGGTGGCGATGAATCGAATTCGTCTGCTGGGAACGGTGGGTATCTCGCTGGTGACGTTGGCACTGACCACGGCCGGATCGGCGGTGGCCGAGCCGCCTCCCGGAGCAGTGCCGGCGACGACGGCGACGGCCGCGCAACAGGCCGGCCCGACCGCAACGGGCGGACGCACGGCAGCGTTCCTCCGCGTCGACGGTCCTCAGGGAACCGTGCAGGGTGAATCGACCGACTCGAATCACAAGGGCTGGATTGAGCTCTATTCGTTCTCGTTCGGCGCGACGCAGGCCAACAACGGAGGCGCGTCCGGAACGAGCGCGGGACGCGTGGCGCCGAGGGAGATCGTCATCACCAAGCACGTCGACAAGTCTTCGCCTGCCCTTCACCTCGCGTCCGCATCGGGCACGCACTTCAAGAACGCGGTCATCGAGATGACGAAGCCGAGCTCCGATGGACGAGCAGCCGTCTACTACCGCGTGACCATGACCGACGTGATCATCTCCAGCGATAGAGAGACCGCACCCACGACGCCCAGCGGCGTCCCGAACGAGTCGGTGACGCTCAACTTCACGAAGGTGAACGTCGAGTACTCGCAGCAGAAGCCCGACGGAACGTCGAGCCCATACCAAACGGTGCAAGAGGGCTGGGACGTGAAGACCAACGTCCGGATGTGAGCGCGGCTCAGTACGTGACGTAGACGCCGGTCGAGTCGGTACACACCTGCAGGGACGGGAGCGGCTGGTTCGTGCGGCCCCCCGTCGTCGGCTTGCCCGAGAAATCGAAGTTCTGGCCGTGGCAGGGGCAGTGCAGCTGCGATCCCTGGATGCTCACCGTGCAGCATGAGTGGGTGCACGCGGTCGACAGCGCCGAGTAGCCGCTGCCCGTGTTGATCACGATGATGTTGGCCTGGCCGAAGACGGGCGGACCGCAGTTCGGATCGCTGTAGCCGCTCACGACCTTGGCGACCGAGCCGCCGGAGTTCATCAGCGCGGGGTACTGGCTGAACGGCAGGGCGAGCACGGTGCTGCCCATGGGGCACGTCGAGCCTCCGCTTCCGGAGCTGCTGCCGGTACCGGAGCTGGAGCCGGATCCCGAGCTGGAACCGCTCATGCCGGAGCTCGATCCGCTGCCGCCGCCCCCTCCGCTGCCGCCGCCCCCTCCGCTGCCGCTCCCGGACCCCGAGCTCCCGCTGCTCGACGACGAGCCGCCGCTGGAGCTGGAACCGCTGGTCCCGCCGCTCGATCCGGAGCCACTGCTGCCGCTGCTTCCGCCGCTGCTGCTCGAGCCGCCGTTGTCGGACGGCGACCCGTTCGTAGGCCCCGGCACGTTCCCCGTTCCACCGTAGGGACCGCCGAGCGGGGACTCGTTCCCGCTGCATGCGGGGATCGCCGCGGCCGCTGCGCCGAGAACGAACAGGCGCCTCCGACCCACCACGTGCTGAGAATCCATGCCGTCCTCCGCCGCGACCGTTCCCGCGGCCCCTTCTGTGGCGGAAAGAGGCCCGGTGATCCAGGTCGAGTCGCGGCGTGAGACGCGAAATAGGCTTTTGCAGCCCGACTGCACATTCTCGTCACTGCACCTTGATGCGGGTCTCCTCGATGTTGGGGGCGATGTTGAAGACGTGCTCGCCGTTGGTGACGACAATGTCTCCCCGGATGCTGTCGGTCACCTCGATGACCTCACCGAGGTAGTTCGTGCGGCGTGCGCGCGCCTTCGCGACGACGTGCTGTCCGTCCGAGACGAGCTCGTACTGGAACCAGATGGGCTGGTCCATCCCGAACTCGAGACACTGCCAGCCGGCATGGTCGTTCCAGTCGTCGGGCCACTTCGGGGCGTATCTCTTGTCCGGCGCCTGCAGGACCTTGGGCACGGGCCCGCCGCTCGGGCAGAGCGCGTTCTTCTGCTCGTAATGGGCGGCGGCGTCCTTCATGATCTGGCCCAGCGAGTTCCGCGCCTCCACGATCCAGTTGCCGAATGCCACGAAGTCGCGCACCGCAGGGCTGGTGCAGTAGGCCACCTGCTCGGCGGGCAGGCCGGCGGGGGTCGTACTGCGGTAGCGCGCCGACCCACCGGGCTCGAAGAACGGACCGCAATAAGTGGCGAGATCCTCCTCGCTCTGCAGCTCGCGCGTGGGCGACGTCCACGCCTGGCCCTGCGCGGGGGGCTTCGGTGCCGGCCCGTTCGCGACCGTCTCGCTCGACCCGACCGACGAGCACGCGGCGAACCCGCCGACGGCCGTCGCCACGAGCCCGGCCTGCACGACGCGCGGCCAGCGGCTCACGTTCCCGAGCGCATCGATTCGCGCGCGGAGGCCCGATCCGAAGCGGAGCCCTCCGGCGCTCACCGGAGACAGCGTGACGGTCCGCCATCCTGCGATCTCGATCAGCGCCTGCCCGTAGCGGCGTCGCCCAGCCACATCCGCGTCCGCCTGGTCGAGCGCGTGCTCGTCGCACGCCATCTCGACGAGCACCCGCACGCGTCGTGCCGCGAGCCACAAGGGGGCCACCGGCCAGCACGCGACCGTCAGCACCTGGAGGACCGCCATGAGCCACGGATCACCGCGGCGCACGTGCGCCGACTCGTGGCCGATGACGCACGCGAGAGCGTCGGTCTGTTCGGGCGACAGGAGGAGGGACGGCAGCACGATGCGCGGGCGAACCGTGCCGACGACCATCGGGCCCAGGACGTCGTGCTCGAGTACGGGACACGGCGCGCTGGCCGTCGCCGCCGCCCCCGCGAGCCGAGCGGTCCGGAGCTCGCGACGGAGAGAGAGCTGCCCTCGCAGCCGCACGACGAAGATGGCGACCGCCACGGCCGCGTACGCGACAACGAGGGCTGCGAGCCACGTGAAGGTCGGGGCATCGCCCGCCCCGTGCGCCGGCGGCAAGAGCTTCTCGGGCCTCGGAATCAGGAGGGTGACCATCCGCGGCGTGTGACCGAGCGGGATCTTCCACGACGGCGGCAGAAGCAACCGCAGACCGACGGGGGCGTAGAGCGCCAGCCGCCACGACGCGCGGGCGCGCTTTGCCAGGGCTCTGTCGAGCAGCAACGCCCCGACCAGCAATCCCGCGGTCCACGCGTTCATGACCAGGACCCAGCGCAGCAGCGCCTGGCCCCACGCCGTGAGCGTCGCCAGCGGCGATGCGGCGAATCCGTGCAGGGAATCAAGCATCGCCTTTGTCCTTTCGTACCTTGGCTTCGTTCTTTTCCAGCTGCGCCATGAGCTCGGCGCGCTCCTTCTTCGAGAGGCGCGCGTCGTTCGCGAGGAAGTGGAGCGCCATCCCCGCCGAGCCGCCGAAGGCCTTCGCGAGGAACTCGCTCCACGCGCCGCGGCGGGCGTCCACCGGGTCCACGCCGGGCGTGTACTCCCAGACGTTGCCCACCTGACGCGCGTGGACGAGCCCCTTCTCGACCATGCGATCGAGCATCGTCTTCACCGTGGACACCGCCCACCCGCGCTTGTCAGCGAGCGCCTCGGTGATCTCGCGCGCAGTCCCCCGCTTTGCCGCCCAAAGGGCCTCGAGCAGGTCCCACTCGCCCTCGTGGATCCGCAGCTTCCTCTCCGCCATCGCCGGCCTCCCGCAGCGAACGCGTTAGCACGTTCACTACTTGAGTAGTAGTGCCACGAGTGCGGTCACAACGCAAGGTGCACTATCGTCGAGGCGTGGCGAAGGCTCCGGGGCTCGTTCTCAAGCTGGTCGGCGGGGTCGTTTCCTCCGTCGTCATCTTCGGGGGGCTGCTCTTTCTCGGGGCGTGGACGCTGCACTGGGTGCGGGCATGGGTATTCGTGGGGGTCGTCTTCGTCGCGTCCGCCACGACGATGTTCGGCATCTTCCCCAACCGGCCCGACCTTCTCGACGAGCGATACAAGGCGCCCGTCCAGAGAGAGCAGCCCGTCGCGGACGCCGTCGTCACCCTGCTGCTCGGAGGCTCGTTCTTCGCGCTCATCCTCTTCATCCCGCTCGACGTGTTCCACTTCCACCTGCTCGGCGGTATCCGTGTCGAGGTCGCAGCCGTCGGCCTCCTCCTCTTCGCGGGCGGCTGGACGCTTCTCGCGCTGGCACTTCGCGAGAACGCGTTTGCGGCGCCCGTCGTCAAGCTGCAGCAGGAGCGCGGTCAGTTCGTCGTGCAGACGGGTCCCTACCGTTTCGTGCGGCACCCGATGTACGCGGGCGCGATTCCGCTGATGACGGGGATGCCGCTCTGGCTCGGGTCGGTCGCCGGCGTGCTCCTGGCCGCGGTCCCTCTGACGTTCATCGTGCTCCGCCTCCTCATTGAAGAGCGCGTGCTGCGCGCGGAGCTCCCGGGCTACGCGGACTACGCGCGCAAGGTGCGCTGGCGGCTCGTTCCGTTCGTCTGGTAATCAGGGGCCCCAGTAGTCGATCGCGTAGAGGTCCAGATCCGCGCTGTACCCGCTCGGGTTGCTCACGTCGCCGGGCCAGTCGCCGCCGACGGCGAGGTTGAACGTCGTGCACGCGTCCGGGCCCTGCCCCGTGCCACCGAGCGACGCGTTCCACTTCCACGCCGCGCGGTAGATGACTTTGCCGTCGATGCACCGTGTGATCGTCGCCGACGCGTCGTCGTAGCAGGCCGTGTAGACGTGCGGCGCCGCGCTGCCGTCGAACGACGGATCGTGCCAGGTCATGTACGTGGTCGTGAACTTCGGATCGACGACGGTCACGTTGCCGGGGAAGCCGCCGTCGGTCGTCGAGGCCGGGTGGTTGTACATGCTGACGTCGTGCACGCCCTGGTTCGGCGTGACGGGTTGCTCCACGTCGATCTCGGACGCGTCGTTGTTCGAGGCCGCCCCGTAGAGCCAGAACGCGGGCCACGACTTGTCGGCGCTGGGGATGGTGTACATGCCTTCGACGCAGAGGCTGCGCGCCGTGTAACGGCTGACCATCTCGCCCGACGTGATGGCGCCGTCGGTCTGACCGCGCGCCTGGATGGTGAGGTGGTCGGACGCGAAGACCACGGCCGTCTCGAAGTGCGAGTACGTCTCCTGCTCGTGGTTGATGACCACGTTCGGAATGAGCACCAGGCCCTGCGCGTCCCGGTTGTAGAACTGTGCCTCGAAGTACTTCGCGTGCAGCGCGGCGTACGTGCCGACGCTGCCGCCCGTGCCGAAGTGATCGGACACCTTCAGCGTCCACCCCTGACCCGGGAGCGGACAGCCGGCGGTGGTCGTGTACGGGCCGGCGGCATCGGATGCGTCGGCACGTGCATCCGCGGCAGACGCGTCGGCCGAAGGCGCGCCGTCCGTGACCGACGCGCTGTCGCCGCCGAGAGAGCCGTCGGACGACGTCCCCGAATCCGAGGTTCCGGAATCACCCGAGCCGGAGCCCGCTGCGCCCCCGCTGCCGCTCCCGCAACTCCAGGCCAGCGCTGCGACGACGATGGGCGAAGCGATCCGTGCGAGCCGATGCATGGGACGGCGAGCAGAATCCCACACCGCGAGGCAACTGCAAGGCAGTGAGTGGGGCCGCGGGCCCGGGTCATTGGGTCCCCATGTGATGCTTGCAGCATGCATCCGCGGTGCCGCGTCGCGTTCCCATGAAATCGAGCACCGCGCGGCGATGGTAAGGACGGCGACCATCTGAACCGCGAGCGTCGTCGACCCCTCCGACGAAACGGACGGTCGCGCGACCAGTGCACCTTTTCGGCGACGGCGAACGTGCCTCGCGCCGCGGGTGCGGCGTGCGCCTTGCTCAAGGAGCAAGCCCACACGCGCGAGCGAAAGGAGCCTCACCATGAACCGCACGATCCGTTTCACCGTCCTCGCCGCCGCGGCGGTCGCACTCTGCGCCTGCGGCGGAAGCTCCGGTCAGGAAGAGACTTCGACGTCGAGCGCACACGCGCTCACCGGCAACGGCGGCCCGAGCGGGCCACACTACGACCTGAACATCATCGGCGTCTCCAACCCGAAGCAGATCTCCAACTCCGGCGGCAACGTGATCTTCGTGCCGCTGTCCGGCAGCTGCAAGATCGACCTCGTGGAGGGCTCGACATTCGCAGTGCTGGACGACAACTGCACCGACGACGGCGTGGCGAGCTTCCAGCTGCCCAACCCGGATCCGACGAACAGCGGGCAGACCACGTACTCCGTGTTCGCGCGCGCGCTCGGCGCACCGGGAGGCACGTCGACGACGACCACGTGCGCGACCGACCCGACGACGGGCACCGTCTACTGCAGCATCTACTCGTCGGTCCTGGTGCGCACGAGCGGCAAGCAGAGCTTCACCAACGTGTCCAAGGAACTGCTCTACGTGTACGCGGCCATCGGCGACTCGGGGACGGTGCAGCGTTTCCCGCTCTTCGACACCGCGCTGCAGGACTACTTCTGGGACTACCAGAACGGCGGCCTGCGCCTCGCGCAGCTGCGCTTCTACCAGGTATCGACGAACGTGAACTGATCCCGACGTAGGGTATTCTCGCGTCTCCATGGCGCGCGCTCGGCGGAACGAACTGGCCCATGCCTTCGGACGTCTCTGGTGGCTGGTCGCGCTGGCAACGGCGTGCGGCGCGTCCTCTGCGGGAGAGTCGGAGGACGCGGGAGCCGACTCCCCCGTGGTGGAAGCCGCGTCGGATGCGGGCGCCGACGTCACCTCGGGCGACGCCAAGGAGGGGTCGACCCCGGACGCAGCCCCGGAGCACGACGCGTCGACGCCGCTGGATGCCGGCGGCGTAGACGCAGCAGAGGCGAGCGCGGAAGCTGCGACCGACGCTCAGCCGGAGACCGGTCCCTGCGGCGGTCCCTGTCAGCCGGTCGTGCTCGCATCGGGGCAGAGCAAGCCGTACGGCATCGCGGTGGATGGCGTGAACGTCTACTGGACGAACATCAGCACGCCGACCGTGGGGACGGTCATGAAGTGCGCGGTCGGTGGCTGCGGCAACCAGCCCACGATGCTGGCCTCCGCCCAGAACGCACCCGAAGGCATCGCGGTCGACGCGACGAACGTATACTGGGCGGACGGCCTCGGCGGGACCATCCTCTCGTGCGCGAAGGCTGGTTGTGGCGGCAGTCCGAAGACGCTCGTTTCCGGGCAGCTGATGGCTCCAGGCCCCGTCGCGATCGACAGCCAGAGCGTCTACTGGGCCGACGTCGCAGGGGCCGGATCCGTCTCGGCGTGTGCGCTCGGCGGCTGCGGCGGCAAGCCCCGGACGATCGCGAGCCCCGACGACTTGCCCATCGGCATCGCGACCGACGGGACCAACGTGTACTGGACGAACAGCGGCTCGAACGACGTCGCCGAGTGCCCGGTGGGTGGCTGTCCTTCGGGTTCGGGCGCGGGCGTCACCCTCGCCGCGGGCCAGAGCTATCCGAACGGGATCGTCGTCTCGGCGGGCAACGTCTACTGGGCGAACACGAACGGCGGCACCATCATGAAGTGCGCAGTCGGTGGATGCGGAGGGAGCCCCACCCCCCTGGTCAGCGGCGAGGTGGACCCGTTTGGCCTGGCGACGGACGGCGTGAACCTCTACTGGACCAACGTCAATGGCGGCACGGTGGTGAGCTGCCCGATCGGCGGTGGCGCGACCAGCACGCTGGCGACCGGACAGCAGTTCCCCGTGGGCATCGCGGTCGACGCGACCGCCATCTACTGGACCAACGAGAACGGTGGTTCGGTCATGAGGCTCGCGAAGTAGGCCGGTCGAGAGTGATGGTCGGTCGTGGCTACCGGCAGACCGAGAGTGACAGGTTTCGTTGGACAGACTCGACAGGGTTCGAGTGAAACCTGCTTGTGCTGAATGAACCTCGAACTGGCCTGTAAGAAAAGCGTCTCGTGACCTGAGCAAAGCGTGCTTGCGGACATGAAAAGAGTCTCGTCGGTTCGATCGGTCGTCATGTCGTGAATTCACCTCGTCTCGACGGACTGGCCGAGACGCTTTGTCGAACGAACGAGCGTCTCGTCTCCTCTGCAGGGAGTGTCGGCTGACCCGCAGAGAGTGTCGTGCGACTCGCGCAGCATCCTTTCATGTACCCAGCGGTGCTGTGCAGACATCCAAAACGTGTCGGCCGAAGTGCAAACACGCTTTTCATCTCTGCGAAGCGTCCCTGCGTAGAGTGCGGTCGTTCCGGCCGACCCGCGCCGACGACCGTGGTGTCGCACGGTCGTCGTTTCATTGTGTGCGGGAGTGTCGTCCTGTCTCCAACGACGATTTTCATGTCCGCAGGTAGGAGCGTCCTGTCGTCGGCGTCGACTTTCATCCTGGGCAACACGACGGTCACATCCGCCGTGTCGCCCGCCCTCTGGTCCGCGCCGATGCAAGTGACCGCGGGTGATGTGATCTAACCTCGGTCGCGTGGGGAGCCCACGCTGCACGCTGATCGTCGCCATCCTCGGCTCGAGCCTGGCCTTCCTCGACGGATCCGTCGTGAACGTCGCGCTCCCCGTCATGCAGAGCGAGCTGGGGATCGGCGCGGGGCTCGCCGCGTGGGTCATCGAGGCGTACGCGCTGTTGCTCTCGTCGCTCGTGCTGGTCGGCGGCGCTCTCGGGGACCACTACGGGCGCAAGCGCATCTTCGTGACGGGCGTCGTGGTGTTCGCGCTGTCCTCCCTCATCTGCGGGGCCGCCGGAAACGCACACCTTCTCGTCGCGGCTCGGGCAGTCCAGGGCACAGGGGCCGCGCTGCTCGTGCCGGGGAGCTTGTCGCTCATCACGGCCGCGTACCCCGAAGCGGCTCGTGGGCGGGCGATCGGTTTGTGGTCGACGTTCTCCGCCGTGACCACGGCGGCGGGACCCGTCGCCGGCGGTTACGTCGTGGCGCACGCCTCGTGGCGCTGGATCTTCCTGTTCAACGTGCCGCTCGCCGCCGCCATCGTCCTTCTGGCCCGTCGCGGCGTGGCCGAGACTCGCGACGAAGAAGCGCCGCGTCGCATGGACTGGATCGGCGCCGCGCTCGCCGCCATGGGGCTCGGCGCCATCATCTACGCGCTCCTCGACGACGCCGCGAGCGCCGGACCGTTGCGCTGCGCAATCCTGCCGCTCGGGGCAGCGGTGCTGCTGGGCTTCGTCGTCTACGAGTGGCGGGCGCCGGCGCCGATGGTGCCGCTCGGACTCTTTCGCTCGCGCGTCTTCTCGGCGACGAACGTCCTCACGCTGCTCCTGTACGGTGCGCTCGGAGGGGGTCTCTACTTCCTTCCGTTCAACCTGATCCAGGTGCAGGGATACGCCCCGACCGAGGCGGGCGCCGCGCTACTCCCGTTCGTCGTCGCCATCTCCGCCCTGAGCCCACCGATGGGTGCTCTCGCGGGTCGCATCGGTTCGCGACCGCTGCTCGTCGTCGGCCCACTCCTCGCGGCGGCGGGGTTCGCGCTGATGGCACTGCCGGGGCGCGGCGGGTCGTACTGGACCGCGTATTTTCCCGGCATCGCGACCGCCGGCGTCGGAATGGGTGTCACCGTCGCGCCGCTGACCACGGCCGTGATGGGCTCCGTGGAGAGCCATCGGGCGGGAGTCGCTTCGGGGATCAACAACGCGGTGGCGCGCGCCGCGAGCTTGCTCGCGATCGCCGGCCTCGCCGTCGTGCTGCGCGCGCGCTTCGACGACGTGCTCGATCATCGTCTCGCCGATCTCCATCTGGCGGCTCCCGTCGCGGCTCGCGTCGCGGCAGAGAGGAGCAAGCTCGCGGCCGCAGATCTGGGCGGCCTCGATTCGTCGACCTTGGCCGCCCTGCGTGACGCGATCGACTCCGCCTACGTCGCCGGCTTCCGTGCGCTCGCCATCGCGTGTGCGATCCTCGCCGCGACGTCGGCGCTGCTGGGGCTGGCCGTCGGCCCTTCGCGAGCGGCCCGTCAGGCCCGTGAAGCCGGATCCTGAGCGTCGAAGAAGCCCATGGTCTCGCAGGTTACCGCGACGGCCGCGTCACACCCTGCGCGCACGGCAGTGAGGTGGTTGCCGACGATCGCCGTGGCGCAGCGATTTTTCGCGCTTACGGACAGCGACGCCGGAGCATCCGCCTCCGTGAGCGCCACGGGCGTCGTCACGTTCCAGCCGATTCAGGCGGGTGGCTTCGAAGACTTCGAAATCACCGTGCGTGACTCGGCGGACACCGACGAGACGATCCTCGGCGCAACGCTCGTCGGCGACGGCGCCGGTGCCTTCGCGGTGCATGCGACGTTTCCTCTGGACGTACCCGCCGGCCACGGAGTGGCCCTCGACGTGGAGTTCGCCCCCGCGTCGGCCGGCACCTTCGACGCCCAGCTCGTGCTGCAGACCGCGAAGATGGGTCCCTCGCCGGTTCCCCTGGTGGGCTCGACGGATTGAAGACGGCGATCAGGGGCAGGTGCGCGTCGTCAGCGGCAGGGGCGCCCGAGGCGCCTGGGCGAAGTCGAACGCGCCCATCAGGCTGCCCGCGTCACCGTCGCGCGCGTGGGGGTCGCGCGTGCTCATGTACGTCATGCCCCAGAGGTCTTCGATGAGGCGCGGGATGGACGCCTGCTCAGCGGGCGTCGAGAGCACGACGCCCTTCTTGGCGTACGGCGAGAGGATGATCGCCGGCAGTCGGAAGCCATTCTGGAAGATCTCGCCGTTCTTGCATTTGTGCACTGGCGGCGCGACGTGGTCGTAGAAGCCGCCCCAGTCGTCCCACGTGATGACGATCGCCATCTCGTTCCACTCGGGCGTGGCCATCGCCGCGTTGACGATCTGCACCGTGAAGTTCTCGCCGGGGCACGGGTCGGCCGCGGGATGCTCGGACTCCTCGCCGCTCCAGAGGTGCGCGATCATCAGATTGGCGAGCTTGCCTGCCATGAGATCCGACACGAGGCTCGACTGGGCACGGAAGTGCGCCTGGTAGTTGGACGTGTCGTAGACGGACTTGAACATGAGCGCGAGCTCGCCGCCGTAGTCGGTCCACGTAAACCCCGAGGGCAAGTGATCCGCGAGCACCGGGGCATCGAAGCAGGGCGACACCGTCGATGTCGTGCACGTGTCCGGATCGTACGCAGTGACTTTCACGTCGGATCCTGCGGCGCAACCGAAGCCGCCGCACGCTCCGCCGTCCTTCGTGCACCCCGCGTTGTCGAGGACGAGCGACTGCGCTCCCCAGAAGACGGCGTGCCCCGGCGTGCTGGGCCCGAGCGTCGTGGAGAAGAGGTGATCGACGAGCACGAAGTTGCGCGCGTACTGCCAGTAGTTGGGGATCTGCTGCTCGGTGTAGCGGATGAAGGGGAGGTCCCCCGCGCCGATCAGGTCGAAGCCCGACATCGAGCCGTTGCTGTACGCCTTCTGCCCGCAGCTGTTGGCGTGGCAGATGTCCTGCGAGAGTTGCCCGTTGGGCGCGGTGGGACGCGTGAGGGTCGAACCGTTGGACAGTTTCGCCGTCGTCGTCGTGTCGGCACCGGGGAAGCCGGTGAAGTAGTTGTCGAACGTGTGGTTCTCCTTCACGAGGACCAGGACGTACTTGATGCGGGGCCCGTTCGACGCGTCGCCCGCCTCCCTCGCGGCATCGTTCGGAGAGGCGCCGGCGTCGGTGGGCGCGCCGTCGTCCGCGGTCGCGCCGGCGTCCGCGATCGCCGTCGCGTCGTCGTGCTCACCGGAGTCGGAAGCTTCAGACGATCCCCCACCCCCACTGCCACACGCGGCGACGGTGAGAGGCCACGCGAACAGGATCGACCACGCGAGACGACGCATTGCGGCGGGTCCCAGCAAGGCGTGTGCCTCCATACCGCCGGGAAATGCCGGTTGCGCTTTTTCTCCCGCGAAATGCGGCTCATCGCGCGCGGTGGATCGCGATGACTCCAGCGGCGGCCCGCGATCCTACGCGAGGAGATCGTGAGAGCGCGCGCGTCGCCCGCGTCGCCGTCGGAACACGGTCGGCGGTGCGCCGCTAGAAGGACGCCTGTCCCAGCAGGCCGACCTGCCAGGTGCGGCTCGAAGCGCCGGGGAACACGTCCACCGGGACCACCAGGGACAGCACCGGGAACGAGACGGTGAGCTGCATGCGCGCGCCGACGTACGTGCCGGCGCCGCTCCGGATCTGCACGGGCACGCCGGCTCCGAGGCCGACCGACGGGATGAGGAAGATGAGGTCCGGCGTGGCGACCTCGCCCAGCGGGACGATCGTGGTCGTCCCCGCGAAGTCGGTCTCGACGCTCGCGGACCAGATGACCCACCACGGGATCGCGACCTCGTACCCGAGCCGCCCGCGCACGGTTCCCGAGTCGAGTCCTCCGCCCAGACCGACGAGGGGTCCGCCGTTCAGCAGCGTCGTGCCGGGATGGACGACGGAGAAGCCGAGCCTCGAGGCATCGGCCGCCGCGATGGTGCGGCGTGCGACGAAGTCGCCGTCTTCCTCCTGCGTGGTCCAGCCCTGCTGCCCCGCGTCCCAGTAGCGGGCGCTCGGCACGCGCACGGCGACGTCGATCGTCGGCGATCCAGCCCAGCTGCGGATCGGCGACAGCGCGTACGCGAACTCGTCGGTCGTGTCCTCTCGCGCGTTCGTGCTGAGCCACGGGTGGCGCGTCCAGAGCGGCGGTATCGCGAACTCGCCGAGCACGTCGGAGCGCGTGTCGAAGACCACGGGGTGCATCTGCCCGGAGAAGACCAGGGTGGCGCGCGCATGCGGGTCGACGCCGAGCCAGAAACCCTGACGCGTCACGTCGCCCCGGAGCGCGTCGGCATCGATGGCCGCGGCCGCGTCGTCAATCGTGCGCAGTTGATCCTCGGAGAGCGTGCGCCGCGCGTCGGCTCCATCGGCGGTCGCCGTGAGGTGGTCGGCCGCGATGCCGTAGAAGGCGCCGAGCACCTCTTCGCGCGCCTCACCGGGATTGAGCACGTGGTAGACGGCGCGGAACGCGCACGTCTCGTCCCCATCGCAGCGGAACGTCAGCTCCTCGTGCTCGACGACGAGCGACGTCTGCTTCGCAACGAACGCGCCGCCCTCGTTGGTGGGCACGCGGACCAACGGCGCCGGGGCGTTCGCATGCGCCGCGCGGGCAACGCAGGTCGACGCGAGCACGGCGGCGAGAACGAGGACGGACTGCGGCGCGGCGGCCGATCGCATCACCTTGGTGAGGTTAGAGCCCGCTGACCTTGCTGTCCCGGACCGCATCGAGTCATCCGGGCCCGTGCTGTCTGGTAGCTTCAATCGCGGAACGCATGATCTACCGAAAGAGCTCACCGAACCCGCCGCGCATGTTGCTCCGCGTGGTCGCCGCCGCAGGAGCGAGCGCCGTCGCCATCGGCGCTGGGGCTTGCGGCAGCAGCGCCGGTCCCGAAGCGCCGGGTTTCATCGATGGCGGTTGGGACGTAGTGATCTGCGCCGACGGTTGCGGCATCGGCGAGGGCGGCGAGGGCGGCGGTTTCTACCAGGAGGCCGGAGGCGACGGCGATGCGTTTTCCCCCGCGGACGCCCATGACAGTGGAGGCACCGAGAGCGGCAGCGAGGGTGGCGGCGAGGCCGGCGCGGATTGAATGAAGACGAAGAGCGCCGTGGGCTAGGGCTCGACGGCGCTTAGTCGAGCCATCCGCGCTCAGCTCACCTCCCCCAGCGTCGGCATGTCGGGTTGCGATCCCGCCGGAGTCCAGTCGCTGCTTACGCGCAAGCGGCGCGACTACGCGACGGTACGGAGTCGGATGACGACGTTCGTCCCCTTTCGGTCGGACGTTGCCTCCACGCTTCCACCGCAGGCCTCGACGACCGCCTTGCCGATCGCCAGACGCAGCGCGAGATCCCACGCACCGGGCGTCCTCGGCGTCATTCCTCGCTCGAACGGATCGAACAGGGCGCCCGGGTTGGCGGTTTCGCCGTCGTGATGGACGCCGATGGCGACCTCGCCCTTCGCGCCGTTGGACGTCCAGACGCGGACGACGCTCTCGGGCGGCGCGGCGTCGATGGCGGTCGACAGCGCGCTTCCGATGGCCCTTTGCAATCGTTCGGCATCGACCCACGTCGTGCACTTGACCGCCGTGAGCTCTCTCGTGACCGCGACCCTCTTGGCTTCCGCCTCGTCGCGGCATGCGGCGACCGCGCGCGCGACGATCTGCGTGGCGTCCGCGGGGGTCTTCTCGGGTTCGAAGTCGCCGCTGACGATGTGAGCGACGTCCAGCACGTCGTCGATCAGCGCAGCCTCCTGCTTCACTTTGGCCCGGATCAGCTGGAGCGAGCGGCGGACTTCGTGCGGAAGGGTCTGCCGACGCTCGAGCGCGTCGGTGGCAAGAAGCGCCGGCGTCAGCGGCGTGCGGAGCTCGTGCGACAGCACCCTCAGGAACCTGTCGCGTCCCTTCGTCGCGCCTTCGGCGACTCTCTTGGCGCGCTGCAGCTCCTCGTTCGCCGTGAGCAGCTCGCGCTCGGCCTGCACGCGCGACGTCATGTCGCGTGCGGCCATCACGCACGCCGGCCCTCCCATCCAGGTCGCGCGGGCGCAGCGCGTCTCCACCTCGAGTCGCTCGCCTCGCTTGGTCAGGTGGCTCCACGTTCTCTGGTCGCGCTGTGCCTCGTCGGCGAGGAACCGATCCGCATCGCCCGCTTCGAAGATCGCGTCGAGGCGCATCCCAAGGATCTCGTCCCCCTCGTAGCCATAGGTCGTCAGCGCCGCCTCGTTTGCCGCGAGAACGGCTCTCGTCCTCGGGTCGAAGATCCACATCGGCTCGGGGTTGCGCTCGAACAGGATCCGGTACTTCCGTTCGGACCGCGCGATCGACTCTGCCATCCGGCTCATGCTGCGCTCCGAGCGCCGGCTCGTCCCCACGACCGTGCTCTCGACGAGGCTCGTCATGACGAACGCCACCAGCACGATGCGTTCTGCGGGCGCCTCGACGGTCAGAGAACCGACGGGCTTCATGAAGAAGAAAGCGACCGCGAGCGCGGAGAGGATGGCCGAGACGATGCCTGGGCCCATGCCCTCGAACCAGGCCGAAGCGAGGACCACCATCGGAAAGGCGAGCAGACCGACGGATGGCACGCTCACACCGAGGGTCAGCGTGAGCGCGAGCGCGGTCGCGAGAGCCGTCAGCGCCACCGCGAGCCCGTACCGACGCAGCAAGCCTGCGTACCACGGGCGGTCGTCGCTCACGCGAAAGCCCCTCGCGAATCTCGTGCCAGACCAACGGTGGGGATCGCGTGAACCACTGATGCCTGTCGCCCTCGACGTGCTCGTCGCTACCCGCGCGAAATCGCGGGCGCGCAGGGCGGCACGGTCGTCGCATCCGCCGAGCCAGACCCCAACCAGCTCACCCTTCCAAGGAAGAGGTGCCGTGAAGTCGAAGTCCGCCCTCCATTGCGCCGCGGCGACGTGCGTTCTCGCCGCGGTAACCTGCAGCCCTGTTGCGCGCGCTCAGGCGCCCAAGGAATCCGAGAAATCCGATTCCGGCAGCGCCCTGCGGCTCGGTGCCTTGGGAGGCGTCGGATTCCCGCATCCGCTCGCAGTGGAAGGCGTCGTCGTGATCGACCGCCTCGTGCTGCTCGGCGTCGAGTACAGCGCGATGCCCACGATGACGTTCGCGGGCGTGCAAACGAGCCTCTGGGCGGTTGCGGGCGACGCTCGCGTGTTCCCGTTCCGCAATTCGTTCTTCGTCGGTGTGCGAGCCGGCCAGCAACACCTCGACGAATCGGCCACCGTCACGGTCACGAACGTCGGGTCCTTCTCCGGGTCGATGTCCGCCGACACGACGTTCATCAATCCGCGCATGGGTTTTTTCTGGAACTGGAGCGCACTGGCGCTCGGAATCGACGCAGGCGTCCAGTTCCCGCTCTCGGCGTCGACCGCGAGCAACCTGCCCGCCGGCATCTCGGCGCCGCCGGCCGTGACCGACTGGACGCACACGCTCAGCCAGCAAGTGCTCCCCACGATCGATCTCCTGAGGATCGGCCTCGTCTTGTGATCACGGGCCGCCGCGCTACCGCGGCTCGCACTCCATGCGTTCGAGCAGGGCCTCGAGGGCTTCGAGGTGGAGCTCCACACGCTTCTCCAGATCGTCCGGCACGGGGATCCCTCGTTCGGCGCAGTGACGAGTGACCACGGCATCGACGTCCACCAGCGAGTCATCGTCGGGTCCCGGCGCCCGGTTCATCGCTTCGTTCGACGCTTCCCGAACGTCTCCCAGGTCCTTCCTGCACGCGAGCACCGCGAGCATGCGCCGGAACAAGGTCGCGTAGCGGGCGGCGGCCCGGTGATAGGGCTCGACGTCCTGCGATCGCAGGTAGTCGTCCACCGTGCCGGCGCCGCCATAGACGCCGGCGCTCTGCGGGTGCGGCTCCACCTCCGCGAAGCGCTCTTCCCCGTCGGGCGCCACCTGGCGACCCAGCGGATAGAGCCGACACGCGAGCGGTCGTCCGCCGTGGACGGTGCACCCGTTCTCGCCCAGGAAGATGCAGCTGTGGTCGTCGCGCACGGCCAGCGTGGACCCGCCGTTTCCCGTGAAGCGCGTGAGGACCTCGGTCGTCGTCGCGCCGAGCACCCGCGCGAGACGCGCCACCTCGTAGGGATTGAGCGGGATGATCTTTCCCCGACAGCACCGGCTGCAAGCGCGGCACTGATACGAGAAAGGCGCCGAGCGGGTGAGCGTGAACGCCGTCCGGAGGCGGACCGGATGAGCGCTGTCCCCCTCCATGCGTCAGGTGATCGAGAGCTTCAGCTCGTGGAGCGTCGTCTCGTCGCCGGCGCCCATCTTCATGTACGTGAGCTTGAGCGCGGCCGTGGAGATGTCGCCCTTCACGAACGACGTGAGGTCCATCTTGGAGAGCAGCGAGTAGCCGCCCTTCGCGTCCCACTTGTAGAAGTTGAGGGCGAGGGCGCTCGCGTCGGTGCGCTTCAGCGAGACGGAAGCCCCGGCCGCTGCCTTGGCGTCCACGCCGATGCCGAGACCGATTCCCAGCGCGCTGGCCGCAGTCGCCAGGCGCAGCGTGTCCCTTCGGGTCACCTTCGGATCCATGAGCTCCTCCGTACACCTACTTCGGTGCAAGCGCCACCCGTGGGTGCGATCGGCCAGGTCGCATGCGATCGAAGGGGTCGCAGCGCCTCCCGGCGGTTCTGCGCCGGCCCGCAGGCTGTTCGCGCCAACCGACCAGGGGTACGCGGGTTGCAAAAGTGACGCGTCGGAGGCGCCATGAACGTTTCGACTGCCCTGATCTTCGGCGCAACGCTCGGCGCGACGGTCGCCTGCTCGCAGTCCAGCGTCGAGGGGGAAAACGGTCCGACGCCGCCTACGTCGCCGCCCTCCGAGGAAGCAGGGGCAGTGAGCGATGCGGCTTCCGATGCGCCGCCGTCGTCGTCGCCGTCGGACGGCGGGGTTTCCGACGTCCAGCTCCATCCCGACGCTCCGATGACGACCGACGCGGGAGACGCGGGCAGTTCGTCAGGCCCGCCGGTGCTTCCGGGAACGCAGACCCCCGTCGATCCGGGCATGACCACCGCAGCCATTCAGAGCGTCATCGACTCGGTCGGCTCGGGGAACACGGTCGTCTTCGCGCCCGGCACGTACCCCGGACCGTTCACGATCCGGAGCGGGGTGTACCTCTATTCGTCCACGAACGGCGGAGCCGTGGTGCAGGGAACGCTCGATGGAACCGGCGCGAACGGATGGACGGTGAACGGATTCACCGTCGACGGCGCCCTCGTGCAAGCTTCGAGCTCGAGCGGCGCTCGCATCACACGCTGCACCTTCGACACCGGCACCGACATCGGCGATGGCTTCGGAGCCGGATCCATCCGCGGTGCCGGAGCGAACCACCTGACCGTCGATCACAACGCCTTCAACGGCGTGAGCGGGACCACGGTGCAGTTCTGGAACCTGGACGACTCGACGGTAACGCTCAACACGTTCACCAACTGCAGGCAGGGCATCGACCCCGACTTCAGCGAGGGTGGCCACGGCAACGACACGCTGACTTCGAACTACTTCACGGGAACGTCCCGCATGCCGATCGAAACGAGCAGCGGTGGCGCCTCGGGGTTCACGTTCTCGAACATCGTCGTCACCGGAAACTGGGCCGAGAGCTTCGTCTGGCCGTCCACGGGCGATACCTCCGGGAACGTCGCCTATTCGATCGTGGGCGGGGACGGCGTCTTGAACGCGACCATCTCGGGCAACACCGTTCTGGGCAATGGCAGCATCGGCATCGGCATCGAGCTGAATCAGACCGGGACGGTGACCGGGAACCGCATCGACGACATCGGCTACTCGGGCGTCGAGGTGTACGCGGCGAGCGGTTTCGACGTGGAAAACAACGACATCACGAACTGTGCGGTCGAGGTCGGCAACTACCAGAACGGGGCCGGGACGATTCAAGACAACGAGGACGCGAGCGTCCATCCTTCCAAGCCGGTCACCGGGCCATCCGCGCCGTAATCATTTCCTGAACAGAAACGGCCACACCTCCTGCGAAGGCGTACGCTTCGCGCATGATGCCGAAACCCACGCGCCGTGAGGTCCTCTCCGCGACCACCATGCTCCTCCTCGTTCCGTTCGCCCCGCTCGCGTGCAGCTCCAGCTCGAGCAGCGCGGGCTCGTCGCCCGGCGGCGGGAGTTGCGACGGGATCTTCGAGACGTCGACGGTGACGAACAACCACACGCACACGCTGTGCGTTCCGACGACGGACCTCACGAACCCGCCGGCGGCAGGCGTGACGTACACGACCTCGGTCAGCGTGGGCCACTCGCACACGGTGAGCCTCTCGCAAGCGCAGCTCAAGAGCATCGAGAGCGGCACCGCGGTGACGGTCACGACATCGTCGCCCGCCCCGCACAACTTCACGATCTCGAAGATGTAGTCACGCTCGCCCCAGTCGCTTCGTGAGGCTCCTGGTCAGCTCGGACTCGGCGTTCCGAGCGCG